>JBJLDI010000047.1:0-64369 GCA_045567235.1 Candidatus Pelagibacter sp. | reverse complement strand
AAATTATGGAATTTTATCTTTCTAATGAAACTATCATTAGATCAAAATTTAATTTTTTGAAAGTCAAAGACAAAATAAATTTAGAATTACCTCTCAAATATGGAACCAAAATCTCTGGACACATATGTCAGGGGCACGTTGATTGTGTAGGTAAAGTTTTTATTATTAAAAAGATTGATAAATCCTATCTTTTTGATTTTCAAATACCCAAAAAAGAAAAAAAACATTTAATTGAAAAGGCTTCAATTTGTGTAAATGGTATTTCACTAACTATTTCAAAAATTTCTAAAAATGGTTTTCAAATTTGGGTAATACCGCATACTTATATAGAAACAAATCTTTCATCTCTTAAGAAAAAAAGTTTAGTAAATATAGAGATAGATATCTTATCTAAATACGTTAGAAATTATTTGAATGAAAAAAAATAATTTTGCATCTATCGAAAGTATTATCAATGTTGCCAAAAAAGGCAGTATGTTTATTTTGGTTGATGATGAAAAAAGGGAGAATGAAGGAGATTTAATTATTTCTACATCAAATACAAACGCAAAAATTATAAATTTTATGGCTAAATATGGTCGGGGATTAATATGTTTAGCTATGGATAGCACTCAAGCAAAAAGATTAAATCTATCTTTAATGTCAGCAAACAATCAATCAAGAAACAAAACAGCTTTTGCAGTTTCTATTGAAGCAAAAAAAGGAATTACAACTGGTATTTCTGCTAAAGACAGAGCAAAAACTATCAAGACAGCATCAAAAAAAAATGTTAAAAAAAATGAAATTGTTTCACCAGGTCATGTATTTCCTATAATAGCAAAAGATGGTGGTGTGTTAGTAAGAGCTGGTCATACAGAAGCATCTGTAGATATATCTAAATTAGCTAAAAAGAACAATTCTGCTGTAATTTGTGAAATTATGAATGAAGATGGAACAATGGCCAAAGGTCAACAACTTTTTGATTTTGCTAAAAAGCATAATCTTAAGATTGGTAAAATTGAAGATCTTATTGCTTATAGACTAAAGAAAGAAAAGTTAATAAGATTAAAGAAACACAGCAATATTGATGTAAAAAATCAAAAGTATAAAATTAGAATTTATGAAAATTTACTTGATGGTTCAGAACACTTTGCATTAATCAAAGGAACTATTAAAAGAGGCATTACTCCTAGAGTTAGAGTAATTTCCTCCAACGTTGTACAAAATTATTTAATTAATCAACAATTGCCTAATTCGTTTAATAAAACACTTAATTACTTTAAAAAATTTAATAATTGTGTACTTGTTTTTATTAAAGATACAAATCTTAGATCAGTTACGCAAACTTTAAAAGACTATAAAAATAAAAATTTTTATAAAAAAGGAAAAGATAAACTTATTCGTAATTATGGTATTGGTGCACAAATAATTAAGGATTTAAAGATTAAAAATATGACTTTAATTACTAAGTCACCGAAAAAAGTTATTGGTTTAGATGGTTATGGTATAAAGATAACTAAACAAGAAATTATATGATGAAAAAAAAATATTTGATAGTTATAGCCGATTATTATAAAGACATTGCTAAGGGGCTTCTTGATAGTGCTTTAAAGTCAATTCCTAAATCTAATTTTATCAAAATTATTAAAGTACCTGGGGTATTTGAAATTCCTGTAATAATTTCAAAAAATATTAAAAAATTTGATGGTTTTTTAGCACTTGGATGTGTCATTAAAGGTGAAACACCTCATTTTGATTTTATTTCACAAGCATCTACTAATGCAATAATGGATTTATCAATAAATAATAAAAAACCTGTAGGTAATGGAATAATAACTTGTCTTAACATGCGTCAAGCCAAAGCAAGAAAAAATAAAGGTGCAGAAGCTGCCAAGGCTGTGATTTCTATATTATTACAAAAATGAAAACTCATTTTAATCCTAATAATAATCCTAGAGTGATCATAATTCAAAAATTATATGGAAAATTTATTAATGAAGATAATAATGTAGAATTTCCTAAACATAGATTTAAAAAATTCATTAAAGATATTGTTTTAGGCACTATTGAAAGAAATGATTTAATATTAGATGAATTAAAAAGTAAACTAGGTGATAAATTTGTTTTTGAAAACCTTGATAAAGTTTTTCAAACAATTTTAAAAGCTGCTACTTATGAGCTTTTGTATAAACCAAATACATCTATTAATATAATAATTAAAGAATATTTAGACTCATCAAATTTTTTCTTAGAGGACTCCCAAACAAAATATTTAAATGCTTTACTTGACAATATTGGAAAAAAGCTAAGAACTTCTGATGCATGAATTTGAATTAATTAATAAATATTTTTCAAAATTATCCAAGTTAAATAAATCATCCTTAGATTTAAATGATGACGTTTTTTTTGATAAAAAAAAAGGCCTAGTTATTTCTATAGATACATACAATGAATATAGTCATTTTTTAGATTTCAATAAACCAGATTTGGTGATTAAAAAGATCATTAGATCTTCAATATCAGATTTAGTTTGTAAAGGGGTATTACCAAAATTTTATTTTATTTCAGGATCGGGAAATAAAAAAACATTTTCAAAAAAAAATTTATTAAAAATTTCAAAATCATTAAAACATGAGCAAAACAAATATAAGATTTTATTGTGTGGTGGTGATACTACTTTTTCAAATAAATTAAGTTTTTCTGTCACATCCGTTGGTTATTCAAATGATATAATTTATCGAAATAAAGCTAAATGTAATGACGATATTTATGTAACAGGAAATTTAGGTGACAGTTATATTGGCCTTCAAATTTTGAAAAGTAAAATTAAAGTTCAAACAAAAATAAAAGATTATTTTGTTAACAAATATTATCATCCCAATATTCAAATCAGATTAACTAAAACTTTATTTAAATACGCAAATACATCAATAGATATATCGGATGGTTTAGTTGCTGATATTGAGAAAATGATTAATAAACAAAATTTATCTTATGAAATTAATGTTGGTGATGTGCCTATATCAAAAAACTTATTAAATTTGATTAAAAAAAAAAAGTTAGATAAATCCAATTTAATATCTCAAGGAGACGATTATCAGATACTTTTTACATCAAGTCCTATTAAAGCTAGAATCATCAGCCAAATATCTAAAAATCTTGGAATTAAAATTACTAAGATTGGTAAAATTACCTCTGATAATAAAAAATCAATTGTAATTGGTCAAAAAGGTAAGCAAATAGTGATTAAAAACAAAGGTTATAAACATCAATTTTAAAAGTTAATTATTGTCTTTTTTAGCTTTTTTTGTATTGTCCGGGCTTAAAATTTAACAACTAACAACCTTAAGGTTTATATGAGCTCTACAGTCGAAACGATATTATTATACACTATTGCAGCTGGTTTATTGTCTATTGTTTATGGATTTTTTACTGGAAAAAATATTTTAAATCAAAGTGCGGGTAATGCTAAAATGCAAGATATTGCATCAGCAATTCAAATTGGTGCAAAAGCTTACCTTGCCAGACAATACAAAACCATCTCAATTGTGGGTATTGTTGTTTTAGTAATTGTAAGTGTTGCTTTTAGCCCTTTGGTAGGTCTTGGTTACTTGATAGGGGCTGCACTATCAGGAATTGCTGGTTATGTAGGTATGTTAGTTTCTGTAGAAGCAAATGTAAGAACTGCTGAAGCATCAAGAAAAGGCCTGGCTCAAGGTTTGTCTGTTGCATTTAAATCTGGTGCTGTAACTGGAATGTTAGTGGCTGGATTAGCACTTTTAGCTATAGCAGTTTACTACTATTTGTTAATTAAATTTAATGTTGATGAAAGAGAAATTGTTAATGCTCTTGTAGCATTAGGTTTTGGTGCTTCTCTAATTTCAATTTTTGCAAGACTTGGTGGAGGTATATTTACAAAAGGCGCTGACGTAGGTGCTGATTTAGTTGGTAAAGTAGAAGCAGGAATTCCAGAAGATGATCCAAGAAACCCAGCAGTTATTGCTGACAATGTTGGTGATAATGTAGGTGATTGTGCAGGTATGGCTGCTGATTTGTTTGAAACTTACGCAGTTACAATAGTAGCAACTATGGTTTTATCTTCAATTTTCTTTCAAGGTGATATGAACATGATGATTTATCCACTTACAATTGGTGGAGCATGTATCTTAACTTCAATTTTAGGAACTTTTTTTGTAAAGTTAGGTAATAGCAAAAATGTAATGAATGCCCTCTATAAAGGTTTTGTAGTTTCTGCACTAGCTTCAATAGCAATCTTGTACCCAGTTACTGATTATGTAATTGGTTTTACAACTGAATATACAGTTAATGATAAAACTTTTAATGGAATGAATTTGTATTATTGTGGGATAATAGGTTTGGTAATTACAGGTTTATTGATCTGGATTACAGAATACTATACAGGTACTAATTACAGACCTGTTAAATCTGTTGCTGCATCTTCCACAACAGGTCATGGAACTAATGTAATTCAGGGTTTAGCTATTTCAATGGAGGCTACAGCAATACCAGCTTTAATTATTGTTGCAGGTATTCTAACTACTAATTTTATTGCTGGACTTTTTGGTATTGCAATTGCAGTTACAACAATGCTTGCTCTAGCAGGAATGGTCGTTGCTTTGGATGCGTACGGACCTGTAACTGATAATGCTGGTGGTATCGCTGAAATGTCTAATCTTGATAAAAAAGTTAGAAAAACAACTGATGCTTTAGATGCTGTGGGTAACACAACAAAAGCAGTAACTAAAGGTTATGCTATTGGTTCTGCTGGTCTTGGTGCATTAGTTTTATTTGCTGCATATGTAGAGGATATTAAACATTTCTCCGGTGTAGCTGGTTCAAAATTAGAAGGAATAACTGTTACTTTTGATTTATCAAACCCCTATGTTGTAGTTGGTTTATTGATTGGTGGAATGTTACCTTATTTATTTGGTTCCATGGGTATGCAAGCAGTTGGTAGAGCAGGAGGTGCTGTAGTAGTTGAAGTAAGAAGACAATTTAAAAAATTCCCAGGTATTATGAAAAGAAAACAGAAGCCTGATTATGCTAAATTGGTTGACCTCTTGACAGTTGCAGCAATTAAAGAAATGATTATACCATCTTTACTTCCTGTACTTTCACCTGTTGTACTTTATTTTATAATTTTAACTATTGGTGGTCAGGTAGCAGCTTTAGCTGCAGTTGGTGCGATGTTACTTGGTGTAATTATTACTGGTTTGTTTGTTGCAGTATCCATGACTGCCGGTGGTGGTGCATGGGACAATGCAAAAAAATATATTGAGGATGGTAATCATGGTGGAAAAGGTTCTGAAGCACATAAAGCTGCAGTAACAGGTGATACTGTAGGTGATCCCTATAAAGACACAGCCGGACCTGCGGTCAATCCCATGATAAAAATTACAAATATTGTTGCTTTATTGTTATTGGCAGTCATAGCTGGATAACATTAACCCAACTAATTTTTGATCCTCTTTTTACCAAGAGGATCATCAATTTTTTGTCTTATAGAGCTTAAAAAATTATATATAAAAGATCTTTTTGAATAATTAACCCCAGTTATATTTTCATCAAACTTAATCTCATTCATATCATCTTTGTTATAAAATTTTTTACTTAAAAGAATTCCAGTATTATCAATTTCAAGAACTAACACATCATTTTATTAATTAATCTTTTTTTTCCCAATCTAGTAAGTCTAGAGCTGCTTGTTTTGCGCTCTAAGTATATGTATATATCGTTATCAAAAGAGCTTTTAGTCGAAGGAGGGCCTATTAGTTCAATTATATCATTTTTATTTGTGTAATTAATTTTTAGTTTAGCTTGTTTTTTTTCTAAGTTATGCACTCCATGATGTTGGACAACTTTGTCTAAAGAACAACTTGCTAAAAATATTAATGATAGTAATAATAATTTTTTCATGAATACTGAATATCTCAATTTTTATAATAATTTGATAAAATTAACCACTAATAAATCTCTATATAAACATGTTTTGAATAAACAAGATAATTTTAGTGATAGATTAACTTTATTCTTACTACATTTTGCATTTATTTTAAAAGAATTTAAAAACGATAAAAATGAGAAAAAATTACAAGAATTATATGATTTTAATTTTAGACAACTAGAACTAAGCATTAGAGAAATAGGTTATGGAGATCAATCTATTAACAAAAAAATGAAAGATTACATTAATTTATTTCATGCTATTATTTCTGATATACATTTTTGGCATAAACTGGAATTTATAAAAAAAAAAGAAATGCTATCAAAATTTTTACAGAATTTTGATGATATTGAATATTTAGTTGATTATTTCAACAATTTTAGTGTGCATCTTTCAAAAAATAATTTGAATTCTTATTTAAAAAGTGTAATTAGTCACTAATTATGGCTGTACCAAAACGAAAACAAACCCCGTCAAGAACTGGAATGAGAAGAGCTCAAAATATGAAGTTTTCATCTAAAAATGTTGTTGAGGATAAGAAATCTGGAGAATACAGACTCTCACATCACTTAGATTTAAAAACAGGTATGTACAAAGGTCGTCAAGTTTTAGACCCAAAAGAATAACTAATATTTACTAATGTCTTCCATGATTAAAATTGCAGTTGATGCAATGGGAGGTGATAATTCACCGAAAAAAATTATTGATGGTATTATTCATCATTATTCAAAAGATAAAAATATTTTTTATAAAATTTTTGGAGATGAAAAAAAAATTATTAGTTATATTGAAAATAAGATTGATAAAAAAAATTATCAAATAGTTAATACTTTAAATAAAGTTTCGAGTGAAGATAGTCCGTTAGAAGGTGCAAAAAGAGGGAAAGATACTAGCATGTGGCTCGCTGTTGAAAGTGTTAAAAACAAGGATTGCGATATAGTTATTTCTGCAGGTAATACTGGCGCATTATTAGTTATATCAAAATTGAATCTTAAAATGATCGAAAATATTGATAAACCAGCTTTATCAGCATTATGGCCTAATAAAAAAGGGATGAGTGTTGTATTAGATCTTGGTGCTAATATTGAATGTAGTTCAAAAAATTTATTTGATTTTTCAGTAATGGGTGCATCTTTATATAAATCTTTATATCCTGATGAAACACCACATGTAGCATTATTAAATATCGGTTCGGAGGAACTTAAAGGTAATGAAATAATAAAAGAAACGAACAAAAAATTAAATGAAAAGAAAAATCAAGATTTTAGTTTTGATGGTTATATAGAAGGAAACCAATTGATGAATGGTGATGTAAATGTAATAGTTGCAGATGGTTTCACTGGTAATGTTGCTCTTAAAACAGCAGAGGGAACTGCAAATTTTATGACTGGCGAACTTAAAAAAGCTTTAGGTGGAACAATTATTGGCAAAATTTCCTCATTATTGAATTTTTCAAATTTAAAGAAGTTTAAAAAAAGATTAGATCCAAGATTGTATAATGGAGCAATATTTATAGGTTTAGACTCACCTGTAGTAAAAAGCCATGGTGGTACTGACTATATTGGTTTTTCAAATTCACTTGATGTTTGTTGTAGAATAATTAAAGGTAATTTAATCGATAAGATTAAAAGAAATATTTAATTATGAGAATAAATTTAACTAAAAAAGATTTAGTTAATTTGGTTTATATGCAATTAGGTTTTTCAAAACTAATATCTGAAAATTTAATTGATGATTTTTTTCAAACTATTAGTGACAATTTATTAAAAGAAAAAACTCTTAAGCTCTCTAAATTCGGTACATTTATTCTAAGACAAAAAAAATCAAGACTTGGAAGAAATCCAAAAACAAAAGAAGAAAAAATGATTGATGAAAGAAATGTAGTTTTATTTAAACCATCTAAAGAGTTTAAAGATTTTATTAATTTAAATGTCAATGAATAAATCTGATCAAGCTTATAAGACAATAGGTGAAGTGGTAGAGATATTAGACCTTAAAACTAGATCTGGAAATAAGACGTCAACTCATACTATTAGATATTGGGAAAAAGAATTTAAACAGATTAAACCTAAAATATTATCTGGCAATAGAAGATACTATAATAAATCTAACATAGATTTATTGAAGAAAATAAAGTTTCTCTTAAAAGAACAAGGCATGACAATTAATGGTGTAAAAAAAATCCTTAATAAAGGGCATTCAAATCATCTTGACGAAATTTCAAATAAATCTATAAGAACTTATAATTTGAGAAATAAAATTTCAAATATTTCAAAAATTATAAAAGATTTAAAAAATATTAAATAATATGGCCAAAAAAACACACGTTAAAGTTAGACTAGTTCCTGAAGAAAAACCTGACAGTCCATTTTTTTATTATGTAAAAAAACCAGCTGGAGGTGAAAAAGCAAAAGTTAAATTAAAAGTTAAGAAATATAATCCAGCAACAAGGAAACATGAAGTTTTTGTTGAAAAAAAACTTCCTCCACATAGTAAATAATTACTTCTTTTTAAAGTTCCGTTTTTCAAAATCTATGTAAGCCCAGATCATATTTTTCCAAATTCGATTAGTTATTTTTGGATCAATATTATTTCTAAGAGATTTTTTTTTTATGTTATTGAGTATTTTCTTAATTCTTTTTTGATCAATAATTTGATTTTTTTTATCTTTAAGAGCTAGAACTTTTTTAACTAAGTTTGTTCTTTTTTTGATCACTTTTATTAGAGAATTATCTAATTTGTCTAATTCAAATCTAATTTTACTTAGTTTTTTTCTTTTTAATGGCGACATTTATATATTTGGATATTGAAAAAATTATTATATTTATCCGATTATGTATACAGTAAATACTAAAATTAATAATCAATTATCAATTTGGTTAATCACAATGTTTTGGATTGTATCAATCATGATAGTAGTTGGTGGATTAACAAGACTAACTGATTCAGGACTATCTATAACTGAATGGCAATTATTTTCAGGGTTATTTCCACCTCTTAATCAGAATGATTGGGTATTGTATTTTAATCTTTATAAAGAAATCCCTGAATTTAAATTACAAAATTTTAATATGAGTATGCAAGAATTCAAGATAATTTTTTGGTGGGAGTGGGCACATCGTTTTCTTGGAAGATTAATT
The DNA here is from genome assembly GCA_045567235.1 of Candidatus Pelagibacter sp. GTDB lineage: Bacteria > Pseudomonadota > Alphaproteobacteria > Pelagibacterales > Pelagibacteraceae > Pelagibacter. The sequence continues at coordinate 55,285 of JBJLDI010000047.1, read as the reverse complement.
GGTATTGGATTTTTAATACCTTTAATATATTTTTCAATTAAAATAAAAATTTCAAACTTATTCAATCTATATTTTATTTTTATTTTAATATGTTTTCAAGGATTTATAGGTTGGTACATGGTTAGCAGTGGTCTAGTTGATAGGGTAGATGTTAGTCATTTTAGACTTTCAGTTCATTTGATAATTGCATTTTTGATATTATCTTTGATTTTTTGGAATTATCTTAAAATAAAAGTAAGTAACAATATATTAAATAAAATTAATCCATTAATACCATTCTTTTTTTTAATTCTTATTTTTTTACAAATAATTTTTGGGGCATTTGTGTCAGGTATGGATGCTGGAAAAATTTATAATTCTTGGCCCTTAATGGGTAATACGTACTTTCCAGATGACAATAGTTTAAATAATTTATTTAAATTATCATCTTTAAGTGAACCATCTTTAGTACAATTTATTCACAGAAATCTAGCCTATATAATAGGTATTTTTTATTTATATATATTTTACAAAATATATAAAAATAAGTTTTATGATTTGTACAAATCTGTAAATATTTTAGGCTTTTTTATAATATTACAAATTATTTTAGGAATTTTTACTATTTTATATGGTGCACAAATCTATATTTCATCTATGCACCAATTAAGTTCAATTTTCTTAGTTAGTTCTTGTGTTTATTTTTTCTATTTAAACACAAAATTTAACTAACGGCTTTCAAATTTCCTTTTGAAGACTTATTTAAGGCTTGGTCAAGATCTTCAACTATATCATCAATATGTTCTAAACCGATACATAATCTAACATAATTTTGAGTAACTCCAGAAGCAGCAAGTTCTTTATCATTTAACTGGCTATGTGTTGTACTAGCCGGGTGAATAGCCAAACTTCTAGCATCTCCAATATTAGCAACATGATAAAACATTTTTAAAGATTCTATAAATTTTTTACCTGCCTCAAAACCACCTTTTAGTTCAATACCCACCATAGGACCATTTCCACCTTTTAGATACTGTTTAGCTCTTTCAGCAATAGGTTTTTCGTGTTCCGTAGAATAGATAACTTTTGTTACCTCTTTATGTTTCTTAAGAAAATTAACAACATATTCTGCATTAGCACAATGTTGCTTCATTCTTAAAGCAACAGTTTCCAATCCTTGGATAATAGCAAAAGCATTATCAGGCGAACATGCTGAACCTAAATCTCTTAATAAACAAACTCTTGCTCTAACTGCAAAAGGAATATTTGCTCCTGTGAGTTCTGGAACAACTTTACCCCATACAGCTCCACTATAACTAGCATCTGGTTCGTTAAACAATGGTTGTCTCTTAGGATCTGCTGTCCAATCAAAATTACCACTATCAACAATACTTCCAGCAATTGCAGTTCCATGTCCTCCAATATATTTTGTTAGAGAGTGAATCACTATAGCAGCCCCATGTTCAATTGGCTTACACAATACGGGTGCAGCTGTATTATCCATTATTAAAGGTATGTTATATTTTCGACCAATGTCTGAAACTTCTTTAATTGGAAAAACACGCAAATAAGGGTTAGGTAAAGTTTCTCCATAAAAAGCTCTAGTTTTATCATCAATTACTTTTTCAAAATTACTAGGATCTTTTGGATCAGCATATCTTATTTCAATACCAAGTTTACTTAATGTATGAGTAAATAAAGATACTGTACCACCATAAAGATCAGTTGAGCTAACTATATTATCTCCCGACTGCGCAACATTTAATACTGAAAATAATGATGCTGTTTGTCCAGATGACACAGTTAAACAAGCTAAACCTCCTTCCAATGCAGCAATTCTTTTTTCCAATACATCATTAGTAGGGTTCATTATTCTTGTATAGATATTACCAAATTCTTTGAGTGCAAAGAGATTGGCAGCATGATCTACACTATTGAATTGATAAGATGTAGTTCTGTAAATTGGCACAGCAACAGCATTAGTCGCTGGATCACTTCTATAGTCACCCCCATGAATAGCTATAGTTTCTGGGTTATTTCTTTTCTTTTTCATTTTACTCCTTTTTTAGTGCTTTAACTTATGTAAGGCGCACAATATAGTTCAAATGCCTACCGATTATGTTTGTGAATATTCCTTTTTAGCAGTTTATAGCCCGCAATAGGATCAAATCGGCAATTCATAATTTATCAGAATAGGTAATAATTGCAATAAAAATATCAAATTGACTTTGGAATTAATAATAGTATTAATCCTCGCACAATGACAAAATTCTTAAAAAAAGATCAACTTAATTCAAATTGGTTTGAAATTGATGCTAAAAATGCTGTTGTAGGTAGATTGGCCTCTGTTATTTCAAAGATTATTAGAGGAAAAAATAAAACAACTTTTACTCCTCATATGGATGATGGTGATTTTGTTGTAGTTAAAAATATTGAGCAAATCAAATTTACTGGAAAAAAATTTCAGAATAAAAAATATTATAGACATACAGGACATCCAGGTGGAATTAAAGAGACAACACCTGAAAAACTATCAATAAAAAAACCAGGTGAAGCATTAAAACTTGCAGTTAAAAGAATGTTACCAGGAGGTGTTTTGGGAAAAAAACAGCTAACAAAATTAAAAATATATTCAGGTAATGAACATCCTCATGCTGCACAAAATCCAAAAACTATTGAATTAAAAGATCTAAATAACAAAAATATTGTAAGAAATTAAAAATGAATACTCCTCAAACTTCAACAAAAAAGCCTAAATTAAAGTTAGATTTTAAAGATAGTAAATATGCTACTGGTAGAAGAAAAACTTCTATAGCTAAAGTTTGGGTTAAAAAAGGTTCAGGAAAAATTTATGTTAATGGTAAATTGTTCAATGAATACTTTTCAAGTGAATTTCATCATCTTCAAATAACAAGACCTTTTGAAATAATTAATCAAGCAACAGATTACGATGTAAGATGCAATGTTAGTGGAGGTGGTCCAACTGGTCAAGCTGGAGCCATGGTTCATGGTATTTCCAAAGCTTTAGTAATGTTTGATGAAAATTTTAAAAGTACTCTTAAAACCGAAAAATTAACTACCAGAGATTCTAGGGCAGTGGAAAGAAAAAAACCTGGTAGAAGAAAAGCTAGAAGAAGCTTTCAATTCTCGAAAAGATAATTTTTTTTTAACTATAAACTGTTATAATAAACAATGCCTAAGCTTAATGTTTTAGTTGCTGGATGTACTGGTTACATTGGTATTCAATTAATCAAATTATTACTTAAACATAATAAGATTAAAATTAAATATCTATGTGGAAACTCATCGGTTGGAAAAAAAATTTCTACTTATGATAAAACTTTAAAATCTAAAAAATTACCAAATATCATAAAATTTAATAAAAATTTATTAAAAGATATTGATATTATTTTTACTGCACTTCCAAACGGTGAAGCTCAAGACATATCTAAATATTTATTAAACAAAAATACTTTAATTGATTTAGCTGCTGATTTTAGATTAGAAAAAGCATCAGAATATTTAAAATGGTATAAACAAAAACATAAATCTCCAAATTTAATTAAAAAATCTATTTATGCATTACCTGAGTTAACTGGTAAAAATATTAAAAAATTTAATATTATTGGTTGTCCTGGTTGTTATCCAACTTCAATATTGATTCCTTTGATACCATTAATTAAAAAAAGATTACTAAAACAAGATAATATGATTATTGATTCAAAATCAGGTTATTCAGGTGCAGGTAGAGGTGTGCATAAAAAATATAAAGATAAAAATTTGTATGAGTCATTAAGTGCTTATGGCATTGGTTTTCATCGACATAATTCTGAGATAGATCAAATGATTAAAAAATATAGCAAGCAAAAATTTACTTTTTCTTTTACACCTCATTTATCTCCTATGTTCAGAGGTATTCTAAGTACAATCTATGTAGATCTTAAAAAAGGAAAAACTATCAATAACTTACATAATCAATTAAGTAAGTTTTATAAAAAATCTAAATTTATTATAATAAAAAAACAAAATACTCTCATAAGCACCAATGATGTAATAAATACTAATAATTGTATGATTTCAGTGTGTAAAACTAAATATAAAAATAAAGTTATAATACTGTCTGCTATTGATAATTTAATTAAAGGTGGAGCTGGTCAGGCAATACAAAATATGAATATATTATATAATTTTAATGTTAAAGAAGGTTTGAGATGAAAAGATTTATTTTGATATTTCTCCTATTCTCTGGCTGTGTGTATAATCAAAATGCAAATATTAATACAGTTTCAGATATAAATTTTTCAGATGATTTAACTTTAGAGGAATTTAAATTAAAATTAGAAGAATATGCAAATAATAGTCCATACCCAAATATAGATGACTAAATGACTAAAATAATCAAAATTGCAATCATCGGATTAGGTCAAGTCGGAAATTATTTATATCGTGAACTTAATTTAAAAAAGAAAAATATAGAAATTAAATCTGGTAAAAAAATTCAAATATCTGCTGTATCAGCCAAAAATAGAAATAAAAAAAGAAAATATAAGATAAATAAAAAAATTTTTCATACTGATCCGATCAAGATTATTAAAAAAATTAAACCTGATGTTTTATTTGAAGTCATTGGACAATCTGATGGTATATCTAAAAAAGTTGTTGAAACTGCACTTAGAAATCAAATACATGTAATAACACCTAATAAAGGGCTTATATCAAAACATGGTGATTACTTGTCAAAATTGGCTGAGGATAACAATGTTAATTTAGAATTTGAAGCATCTGTTGCTGGAGGTATTCCAATAATAAGGACTATTAAAGAAGGTTTGGCTACTAATAAAATTTCTAAAGTTTATGGAATTTTAAACGGTACAACCAACTATATTCTTTCAGAAATGAGAGATTCTAGAGATAGTTTTGCAAATGTTTTAAAAAAAGCTCAATCACTTGGATATGCTGAACCTGGTAATCCCAAATTAGATTTAAATGGTTTTGATGCGTTTGCTAAAGTAAGAATCTTATCAGCACTTGCATTTAATACAAAAATTTCAAAACATAAATGCTTAATGGAAGGTATAGAAAAGATTGAGCTAAAAGATATTGAAATTGCTAATCAATTGAATTTAAGAATTAAATTATTAGGAATTTCTGAGATTATTAACGGTCAATTATTTGAGACAGTTCATCCATGTCTTGTAAGTAAAAATACTTATATTGGTAATGTTTCAGGTGTAATGAACGCAGTTATTCTAGAAGGTAAACCAATCGGAGAAAGTATATTACAAGGTGAGGGAGCAGGACCAGGTCCTACTTCTTCATCTTTATTATCTGATTTATCTGCAATATTAAAAGGTGATGTTAAAAAACCCTTTGGCATACCTAGCACTAAGCGAAAATATATTAGATGTTATAATCCAAATAATTATTCAAATTCTTTATATTTAAGATTTGAAGTAAAAGATAAACCTGGTGTTTTATCTAGCATCACTAACAGATTAGCAAAATATAACATTTCAGTGAAAAGATTAATTCAAACACCTGATAAAAAATCTAAAAAAGCCACTATTGTCATTATTACCCATAAAACAACAGAAATTAATATAAAAAAATGCTTATCAATTTTTAATAAGAATAAAAATATTCTTAAGTTTCCTACACTAATAAGACTTTATAATTAATGGAAATTTACGTCAAAATATTTGAAGTTATTTTTCCTGTTTTTTTTGTAATTGGTGTTGGTTATTATTTAGGTAAAAAAAATCCGAACATTGACACAAATTTTATAACAATTTTTGCTGGCAATATAGGTACACCAGCGATGATATTTTATACAGTTACTACTACTGGAATTACTTTAAATGTTTTTACTCATTATTTTGTTTATGCTTTAATAATGATAGGGGGATTTGCTATCTTAGGGCTTATTTTTCTTTTTCTACTAAAAAAAGATTTAAGCATGGAATTACCACCTTTAATTTTGCCTAATACTGGTAATATGGGTGTCCCAATTTGCCTTTTTGCCTATGGTACTCAAGGATTAGGAGTTGCCTCTGCTATTGCTTCAGTTATTATTTTATTTCATTTTACATTGGGTGTTTTTTTAGCTAATAAAAAATTTTCCTTAGATGTAGTAATTAAAAGTCCACCTGTTTATGCAATCATTATTTCTGTTATTTTCTTATATTTTGAAATAGAAACACCACTATTTCTTGAAAACACTACATTTCTGTTAACTTACGCAACAATTTTCTTGGTTTTAATGTCTTTAGGTATTGCATTAACAAGATTTAGATTTTCATTAAAAGACTCTGTAATACTTTCTTTATGTAGAGTAATTTTGGGACCTTTAATTGCTTTTTTGATTATTTATTATTTTGATTTATCAGGATTTGCTGCCGGTGTATTATTAATACAAAGTGCTATGCCAAGTGCTATCTTAAATTATCTTGTGGGAAGTATGTATTCTCCAAAAAAAATTGTAGATAATATTGCTAGTACTATTGTTGTATCAACCTTAATGTCATTTATAACAATACCTATTGTAGTATTCTTTGCTTTAAAATACTTTAATTAACATATATCTTCGCCAAATGAAGGCTATAACTTTCAACCTATTAGCATGGGTAATGCTTCCTATAATGGATGGTTTTGCTAAATATTTAAGTGCTGATATGCCAGTTTTACAAATTACTTGGGCAAGATATTTTTTTACTGTTGTTTTTACTTTACCTATTATGTTTTTCTTTTTTAAAAAAAAATTAGTATGGACAGATAAACCTAAATTACAATTTATTAGAGGTTTAATTTTATTATGTGCTAATATTTGTTTTTTTTATGCAATTTCAGTAATCTCATTAGCAAAAGCATTAACTTTAGCATTTATTGCCCCATTAATTGTTACAGCTTTTTCACCAATTTTTTTAGGTGAGAAGGTAGGTTTTAGAAGGTGGTCTGCTGTAATTGTGGGATTTATAGGTTCTTTGGTAGTTATAAGACCTGGTTTTGTAGAGATTAATTTAGCAAGCGTAGCAGCTCTTGGAACAGGTGTAATGTATGGGTTTTATTTAATTATTACTCGAAAATTGAGTACTTCAGATAATCCTTTATTAACTTTGTTATTAACTGGTGCAGTAGGGGCCATAATCATTTCTACTGTAATGCCATTTGTTTGGGTTAAACCAACATTTAATCAATGGTCAATGATGGCTGCTATAGGTGTATTTGCTTGTGTAGGGCATTTATTCTTAATATTATCTCTTAAATACGCAGATGCTTCTAAATTAGCACCATTTAGTTACTTTGAGATTATAACAAATATCATTATAGGTTATTATTTCTTTAGTGATTTTCCTGATAATTGGACTTTTTTAGGTTTATTCATTATCGTCTTAAGCGGCATTTACATTTCAAGGAGAGAAGAAATTGTTAAAAAAATTAACTAATAGTAAATATTTGTTTACTAATATATAAACTATTACTTTAATTATATCAATTAAACCGTTGTAATTATTATATTTATTTTACAATATAAAAATAATAAAATTATGTAATTTTAGGATATTTTCAATAACTGAATCCTTATAAATTGCTACAAAATATAAAAATTTTAGCCAATTATGAAAAAGAGCAAATAATCATTTAAATTAGGGGGTTTTTTAACATAGTAATGATGAAATTATTCGAAAAATAGGGCAGTCTAAAAGTGTTGTTAATGTTGAATAGTAGAGCGATGCACTAATTGAATATACCATTTAAACGGCCATAGAGGGGTCTATTTTAGATATAAGCGTATATATGCTACAACTGAAGGGTGAATTATATTATTTATGAAGAAAACAGATAAAATGGTAAAAAAATGTTGAATTTATTGGTTTTTTTAACGTAAAAAAGCTTTAAAATATGCCTAAATTGATACCTTTTCATATCTTAATAATCTAAGCTTTTGCTTAATTCCACCTCTTCCAGAGTAGCCTCCAAGACTTCCATCAGATCTAATAACTCTATGACAAGGTATTTTTGGAGCATATGGGTTTTTTGCACATGCATTAGCTACTGCACGAGCTGATTTAGGGCTTTTTATAGCAATAGCCACTTCTTTATAAGTTTTTACAGTGCCTTTTTTAATACTTTTGAGATATTTCCAGACTTTTAATTGAAATTTTGTTCCTTTGAGGCTCATTTTTGAAAAAAACCCTGTTTCCTTGCACTTTTTATGGTGCAAAGAACAGTAGTTTTGGCTCGTCGTTTTATGCGCTACCGCCGAACCGACCACCCCGCATGTTTAGCGCTGCTTTGCAGGGTTTTCTGCCCTCCAGGCTTAGGTCTCTCGACTTTTCCCTGGCTGGCCAGTTAAGAGTTGCCTCTTAAGTTATTTTTAACTTAACATGTTGAGTAAAATAGATGTATCACTTTTTAATTGATTCTTTTATTTTACACAATTATCTGTGAATAATGGTGATAACTTTGTTTGTTTTTAGGGTAATATTAGATAGCTGATTAAAAATACTATCGCTAAAACTGATAGGTAAATAGTTTCAGTGCTTTTTCCAACCTTTTTGTATTGAATTAAACTTAAAATTATAAAAGCAATTGATGTTATCAAAAAATATATAGGTTCTATAATACCATCAATTGTTCCCATAAATTTATTTTAAACTATTGACAATAGAAATCACTTGATATATTACTATTGATAATTAATTGTTATCAATAGTAATTATATGAATGAACTTACAACAGACTTAAAATCGCTTCATGAAGCAACTTTGAATAATCTCAAAAACTCTAAAGCTAATAACACATTAAGAGCTTATAAATCAGATTTTAAAGATTTTGGAGCTTTTTGTGCTAAGCATGGATTAAATTCATTACCAACAGAGCCGAAAATAGTTTCATTATACCTAACCCATCTCTCTAAAAACTCAAAAATAAGCACTTTAAGACGAAGATTGGTTTCAATAAGTATGGTTCATAAACTTAAAGGGCATTATTTAGATACAAAACATCCAATCATTGTTGAAAATTTAATGGGCATAAGAAGAGTTAAAGGGAGCATTCAAAAGGGAAAAAAACCTATATTAATCAATCATTTAAAATCAATAATTAATGTAATTAATGAACAAAAAATTGAGGAGAATAAGAAATTAAGAGATAAGTCAATAATCTTAATCGGCTTTGGGGGTGGTTTTAGACGAACTGAGCTCATTTCAATTGACCATGAAGATTTAGAATTTGTTTCAGAAGGGCTTAAAATAACAATTAAGAGATCTAAAACCGACCAATTTGGCGAGGGAATGACTAAGGGTCTACCCTACTTTAATAATGAAACATATTGTCCAGTAGCTAATCTTAAAAAATGGTTGGAAATATCTAAAATAAAATCCGGACCTATTTTTAGAAGATTTTCTAAAGGCTCATCTTTAACCGAAAACAGATTAACAGACCAATCTGTAGTTTTACTGATGAAAGAATATCTACATTTAGCAGGCATTGAAAATAAAAACTTTGCAGGTCATAGTTTAAGATCAGGTTTTGCAACAGTTGCAGCTGAGTCAGGCGCAGATGAAAGAAGTATAATGGCAATGACAGGTCATAAAACAACACAAATGGTTAGAAGATATATAAGAGAAGCCAATATATTTAAAAATAATGCTTTAAATAAAATAAAAATTTAATCTAATCAAAACATTCGAAAATTAAATCTCTATAAAAGTATTCGTTTTTTTTAAGCATATTATGCTTTCCAGGTTTCCTTTTTGATTTATAAATTAAATTATAATTACTATTTTTAAAAAGATTGATTACCTCATCTATATTGTTAAATTTTTGAGGTATTATCGATGGAAATGTATTTATTTGTAAAGTAACTAGAGAGTTCCTTTTTTCTAAAAAAATAGTATCTGCTATGACTATATATTTGGCTTTAAGTTTAAAAATCTTCGATAAAAATTCTTCTAGAGAAATAAAATATTGAAATGAGGTTCCGAAATAAATAATATCAAAATTTTTCTGTGTATTATTAATATCTTCAATATAATCTAAATTTTGAATATCTTTTGTTTCTGGCTTCATTAAATCAACAATCATTTTGGTTTCTAAGACAGTAACATCAATTTTTTTAGAAGAGGAATTAGTGATAAAGTCATAAACATTATTAAAACCACCCCCAATATCTAAAATTGAAATAATATCTTTATCATATGAACTTATGAAAATTGATAAAAAAGATTCTCTTATTTTATAAAAAAAATTTTTATTTTTCTTAAAGTTATTAAACTCTATAAAGTTTTGTTTTTTATTTAGATAATTGGTTATGTTGAAATATCGAGGTATTTCAGAAATAGAATTATATAAATTAATATAAACACATCTTGGATTTAATAATTTTGAAAGAAACCTTCTCATTTGATAATATCCCAAGATTCAGGCCAAAAATCTATATTATTTGAAGGGTTAAGATTATGAGGTCTTACACAAATCTTATCAGGATTATTATTAAGCCAAGCCGACCACCAATGGAAAGTAGTAGGTCCTACAGCGTAATTTTTACATTTAATCATTAGAAAAAAATCTTCTAATGTTTTATTGGATAAGAAATTTTTTACAAAAATAATATTATTAAAATTGTTAAGCTTATTTTCAATTTTTGTAAAATCGTCTGAAAATAAAAAAAATTTTGGATTTGAAATTCTTTTATTAAAATACTCGATAGCTTTTAAAATATAAACATATTGATCATCCTCAAATTTTTTTGTTTTATCAATTTTTTCTGGTGATTTTTCATCCCTGTATTTTTCAGTAAAACGATTACTTCTAAAAACTAAGGAAATTGAATTAGAATTCACAATATTTTCATAATATTTTTCATTACAAGTAATTTTATTTTTAAAATCAAACTCATTTAAAATATCATTTCTGTATTCTAGAAAATATTTTTCTGACTCAAAATGACCTTCAATATATATTTTTTTATTCTGAAAAAAAGATTGATCTATTTGGTTGAAAAAATGACGTTTTTGTAAATTTTTTTTTTCAAAAATAAAATTTTTGTTTTTCTTAAATTTATCTAATAAAATATAAATTTTACGTTTAAGATATCCAAGAGTTGAGTCAAAAGTTAAATCTTTATTTAAAACATCACAACTTAAATTAAAGATCTCTAATTCATATTTGGGTATATAATTTTTGAATTTATTTTTTTTACTTCTTTTAATATCGTGATTAATTCCAGTATGAATATCTAAAAATAAATCATAATTATTCTTTTTTGCTAAAACATATGATGTAGCATATAAGAACATTTGATTTCCAAAACCATTTGAGATTCTTGATATAAGCTTCTTATTCATTTTTTACTTACCATATAATGATAAAGATATTTGAATTTATTAATTACTAAATCGTATAAAATATTAAATGAAAAACCAGGATCTTCAAGTGGACCATCATAAATTTCAACTTTTTCTCCTTTTAAATAATACTTTCTGAAAAATCTAGGGTTGAAACCAAATTTTAAAAGAAAAGTTTTAGTACCATCATTTAATTTAACATTACCTTTTCTAGTAGTGATAGAACCAAAGTGATAAACTTTAAATTTGGAAATTGTTTTAAAAATTCTAACTTTATTATTCCATAATTTCATACAAAAATCTGGATCTGATCCATCACCAGGATTAAATTCTTCACTGAAGCCACCTACTCTTTCCCACATTTCTTTATGAACTAAATGAGGAGCCCAATGAGATCCTTGTAAATCATTACTATTATCTGTCTCACAAAAATTATTAAATTTTTTTTCATCAAAATCTTTGGGTGTTGATCCACAATTATATTTTATTAAACCATCTTTATAAGAAATATTCGTACCCGAAAGATAAAACAAATTATCATTAAATTTTTTAACTTCTTTTTCTAAATATAAGTCCCAATCTTTACAAAAAAACATATCATCATGTGAATAAAGAATATAATTAGTATTTACTAAATTTGCAGCTTTATTTAGAGACTTGCATAGTCCTATATTTTCACTACTGCACGAGAATTGAATATTATTTTTTTTTGCAAATTCAAGAGTACCATCTAAACCTTCATTTATATGTAATATTATTTGATGGTTATAATTTGAGTTTTTTTTTAATGAGTATATTAAAAATTTTAAATATTCTAAATTATTATAAGTTGGAATAATAATTGATACTCTCATTAATATAAAGTTGCTTTTTTACCAAGAGATTTATCTAAAATATATTTAGCTATATTAAGTTCATTAAAAAGTTTAAAATATTTTTTTCTACCAGCTGAGGCAATTTTTTTTCTTAGATTATCGTTTTTTTTATAAAAATTAATTTTATCTGTTAGATCATTTACATTACTATACATTATTACTTCATGATTATTGAACATGTCATCTAATTGAGTTTTTTTATCTACAAATGTTAAAAGACCATTACCCATCAAAGAAGCAATTCTATTACTTGTGTAGTATTTTGTAGGCAAACCTCTACTTAAATTTAATCCCATTTTAGAATTATTTAATGCTTGATAAAAATCATTTCCCCAAATGGGTTCCTTATTCTGAAAACCATAAAAATCATAATCAATATTTTCTAATCTTTTGATTAAACTATTGAGAAAATGGATCCTTGAATCCATTTTACCCCTCTTAAGAGTAGCCCTATTCACCCCATGGCTCATTGCATAAAATAGATCTTTAAGTGGATGTTTTTTTGAAACATCAAAGCATTCAATATTTTTGTCAACTGGAACAAAGAAAAAGTGAAAATTATTTTTAGTTTTGATTTGTCTTTTTAAAATACTAGGATCAGTTGTAATAAAATTATGATCTACAATATCTGAGTAGTGTGAAATATTTTCAAGGTTTTGTTTAGAATAATTTAAACTTTTCATTATTGGATCTTCATTCCATTGAGATAAAATAACTTCACTATTTAAATTTTTGATTTCATTAATAGTGTCTCTTTTAATATTTTGAGTATGACCAAAAAAAATTAAATCAGGATTATAGTTTTTAAATGTATTGATCAAATATTCCTGAAACTTATCAGAATTTTTAATCTGAAATAAGTTTCTACTTTGCCTGATAAAGTCACGATCACTAATTTCCAAAACATCATGACCATTTCGAATAAATCCGTTAGTAAATTTTTTACCAAGTGAAATGTTATATAATCTATGAAAGTTTTTTTGACCTGTATTATATATATTAATTATTCTTAGTTTATTTCTTAAATAATTTAAGCTAAAATTTTGTACAAGACTCTCTCTTAATTTATCAATTAATATAGTATTATCTTTTATTAAGTGTTTAATATTATTAAAACCACCGTTTTGTAATTTCTTTCTAAGTGTTTCATTTTTAATTAATAATTTAATCTGTTTATATAGTTCGTTTGAATTTAGTTTTTTAAGTATTATGCAATGGTCTGTTGTTTCAGGCAAACCACCTCTATTAGATATAATAGTTGCACATGCCCTTGATGAAGATTCTAATGCAGTTCTACCAAAAGGTTCTTCCCATCTAGACGGTACAACCGCTATTTCTGATTTACCTAAAAAATTTAAAACCTGTTTATGTTTTAAAAAACCTAATTCGCTGTGATTAATATGATTTATAATAGGTCTTTTTCTATCTTCGTCTCCTATTGAAAATGCTTTCCAGTCTTTAAATTCATCAAGAATTCTTACTATAGCATCTTTATAAATATCATAACCCTTTGAAGTATTTAGCTTTCCTACAAATGTAATTCTATTTTCTTTTTTTTCTTTTTTCTTAATTTTGTGAATACTGTGATAAATAACTTCTGTTTTATCAGAAAGCTTCTTATCTAAGTTAATAAAAAATCTATCTTGAACCCACTTACTAATAAAAACGATCTTATCAAGATTTATAAGTAATTTTAATCTCTCTTTTCCACTTTTAGAACCATACATACTTAAAGGATCGTTATGAAAATATAAAATAAATTTTGAATTGAAATTTGGTTTTAATAAATTAAAAACCTCAGGTCTATTATGTATTTCAATTATATCAAAATTCTTATTTTTTGTTTTATTTATGAAATTATTACAATATTCTTTCGTGGTACTTGTAAATTTAGCTCCTAAATTATTAATTTTGATGTTTGAATAATTTTTTGTAAGGTAATCTTTCGTTTTTGTATTACCATATATATATGTTTGATTTTTGTATTTTGAAAATTTATAAAAATCTCTTACCCAAATAGCTGCTGCTTGTGCTTTTGAGACAGTGTAATTTTCTTTATATGGGAGAATAGTTGCAATTTTCATGTAGTTTATAATAACTCTTTTAATATGGATAATCTTTTTTTTCTATCTTTTTTAAGCAAATATTCAAAAGACATAGCTTCTTCTTTAGATTTAAATCTTTTCTTAAAAATGACTTTCCATTTGTAACCGCGTGTAGATTTAGCACCTTTAGAATTATTATGTTTTTGTAATCTAGATAAAACATTGGTTGAGTAACCAACATAAGACTTTTTTTTATATCCATCTAAAGTTTTAAGGATATAAACGTAATGATACATATTAATGGCGGTCCCTAGGGGAATCGAACCCCTCTTTCGAGGATGAAAACCACGTGTCCTAACCGATAGACGAAGGGACCATTTTGAGGTCTTTTATTTGAAAAGTCTTTAATTATCAAGTGTATAATAAATCACAATATTAAATCTTTAATTACAAGTTGAAGAGATTTTTTATTATTCCAAAAATTTTCATTAATTTGACCTATAACAGCAAAATAATTTTTATTGTTTAATAAATTATAGCCAATATCAGTGTTAAGAGAATTAAATGATATCGAATTAATTGAAAAGCCAATTTTAGATTTCAGAATACATGAAATATGTTTTTTATTGGATTTCATAATTTTAATGACTTTTAACTTGTTTAAAAGAAAAATTGGTGATGGATTCCCATTTCCAAAAGGTTCTATTTTTTTTATTTCATTATAAAAATTTTTATTAAAACCAATAGATGAAATTTCAGCATCATATTCAAATAAATCATTTTTAACATCATTATTTTTTAAGAAAAATTTATTCATATAGTTTTTTAAAGACGTAAGATTTTCTTTTTTAAGAGTAAAACCACCTGCCATATTATGACCTCCACCATTCAAAATAATTTTTTTATCTGATAAATTCTTAATAACTTTTCCAATATTGTAGTTATTTGTAGATCTTGCAGATCCCTTAAGAAAAGAATTTGATCTTGTAATAACTATAGATGGTTTATTAAAAAAATCTTTTAATCGTGCAGCTATAATACCTATTAAACCTTCATCTATATTTGGGTCATAATAAATTATTACATTTTCATTTTCTTTTTTAATTTTTCTAAAATCAATATTCTCTAAAATTACTGCTTCTATTTTTTTTCTTTTTTCGTTTAAATTGATAAGTTCAGATAATTTTTTTTTAACAATTTGATTATCATCCGCAGTCAATAATTGTGTAGCATGGTTTGATTTTCCCAGCCTACCACCAGCATTTAAAATTGGTGCAATTAAATACCCTAAGTCGTTAATATTAATCTTATTTTTTTTATTACTTAATTTATACATTTCGTTTAGTACATAATTATTTTGAATTTTAAATTCTTTCAGTGCTTTTATTGCGATCAATCTGTTAAATTTTCTTAAAGGCATAACATCCGCAACTGTAGCTAAAAGGACATAAATTAGATATTTTTTTAGATCTACTTTGTATCTATTTTTTTTAATGAACATTTCTAAAAAAAAATAAGAAAGTGTAGTTGCACAAAGGTAATCATATTCAATATAGCCGTTATTTTTTTTTGGGTTTATAATTACATTTGCTTTCGGATAAGGCTTATTAATTTCATGATGATCAATAATTAAAGATTTAATATTGTTCTTACTTAAATAATTAATTGCATCAACACTTGTAGATCCACAATCAACCATAATTACTAACTTTGGTTTTTTTAAAATCAATTTTTCAAATAATTTTTTACTAGCACCATAACCATCTATAACTCTATCAGGTATGTAATAAAAAAATGGATGATTTAAGCTTTTAAATAAATTTACAAATAATGACGTAGATATTGAGCCATCCACATCATAATCACCTAATATGCATATATTTTCTTTATTTTTTATTGTTTTTTCTAAAAGTTTTATGGAATTAATAAAATCAGGATTATTATAAAAAACATTAGATAATTTTAGATCTTTTTCAATTAAATGAATCTCATATTCATCAAATTTTCTTGAAATTATTAATTTAGATAAAATTTTTGAAAAATTATAATCTTGTTGAATTTTTTCTAATAATTGAGAATTAACTTTTTTTTCTTGCCATTTCTTGCCAGAAACTGAAATTATCATTTAATTTTGATTATGATCAAATATTATATCTCTTTTTTCTATATCTGGATAATTAGTTTTTGAACTTTTATGAGTAACTAATGTTTCTGTTATAAAGGAATTGCTGGTTTTGACTTTTACACCTTTCATTGACATAGTATCAGTTATTGCTGTTGCACAAAAAATTGCATCTCCTTTGACAATTTCTTTTAAATCATATTTTTTGTTTAAATCAATAATACCCATTGTTTTTGCAATTTTAATATCATTTTCATTATCAAATAAAAATTTTCCTTGAAAGTGACAATCGTAAGCATCTAAAGCAGCCGCAGCTAACACTCCCTCTGGACCTCCACCAATTCCTAAAAAAATATCTATCCCATATGATGGTTTTGTAACTAATAAAGCTCCAGCAACATCCCCATCTGTTATTAATTTAATTCTTACTTTTAATTCTTTAAGTTCCTCTATCATTTTTTTATGTCTTGGACGGTCTAATATACAAGCACTTAAATTTGATGGATCTGTATTTTTGTAATCAGCTAAATTATTTATGTTTTTTTTAATAGAGTAATCAAGATCAACTAGCCCTTTCTCTACTTTTGCTGTAGCTATTTTATTCATGTATGTTTCAGGTGCCTTAAATAAATTACCTTTTTCAGCAATAGTAATTACTGACAATGCCCCTGGTAGATTATTTGCTGCAAAATTAGTTCCTTCTAATGGATCAACAGCAATATCAAATTTAGGACCATTTTTATTGCCAAGTATTTCTCCAGTATATAACATTGGAGCTTCATCGAGACTGCCTTCTCCTATAACAATTTCACCGGTCATATTTATTTTGTTTAACTCTTGTCTCATTGAATCAACAGCAGCTTGATCAGCAGCTATTTTATCTTTTTTTCCTACTAGAAATGAAGAAGCTATTGCAGCTTTTGAAGTAACATTGATAATTTGATCTACATATTTTTTGTCTATTGTCATAGAACTTTAGGTGTTAATTCATCTGAAAGATTTAATTTGGCTTCAAATTCTCTTAATCTTTTCCAAACAGATATCAGTTCTACAATTGTTGACCAACTTTTAACTAAATATTGCAAAGATCCCTCCACTCTACCGAATGCTCTTGTGATCTGCTGAACAAATCCAAGTGTAATTGCACCAGTAACAATTGTAGGAGCTAAAGCTAAATATGGTACAATTACCATTCCTTGAAAATAACTCCATTTGACTGTGTTAAAATATAAGTAATGAAAATATGATTTATAATGAATTCCTCTTACTCGATTATATAATTGACCAATAGTTGGAGGTGCAGCTCTAATAGGATCATCCTCACCATGAACTAATTCTTTTCTATACCCTGCTTCTTCTTTTTGAATGTCATATTCTATGCCGGGTAGCTTAATACCAACTGCTGCTAACAGTAAAGTTCCTCCAAGTGCAGAGATTATAGCAACCCATACCAACGCATGATCAACTTCGCCAATCCATGGTAAGACATCAATTTGTTTTGAAAGACCCCAGAGTATGGGTGTAAAAGCTATCAAAGTCATAATACTATCTAATAAACCAGTACCTAGACCCTCCATTATACGAGCAAATTTTAATGTATCTTCTTGAACCCTTTGTGATGCTCCTTCTGTTAAACGAGCTTTAAGCCATTGTTCATGATAATAATTTGCCATTGAGGTCCTCCATCTAAATACCCAATGACTAGTAAAAAAACCTGTGAATACAGCTATTATAATCCATAGTGCTGCAATTTTAGCAAATGTAAATAAATATCCAATAAATTCAGTTTCAGAAACTGAATTAGGTGTTGTCAATGCTTTTTGAAGAGTATCATAAAATTCTCCAAACCATTCGTTAATTTTTACATCAAGTTGAACTTGATACCATGTAGAAATCAATATGAATATTGATCCAAAAATACTCCATAGAAACCACTGTTTTTGTGTAAAAAATTTAAACATTTATTAACTTAGAAAATTATCCGCGTATGATTTTTTAACAACTTTTCTTTTTTTCGGTTCAATTAATTCAAAATCAATTTTCTTTTTTTTTGCATAATTAATTGCTAATTCTTTTGATGAAAATTCTAATTTTAATTCTGAACGGGTGTCCGATGAGCTTTCCCAACCCATCAAGGGATTTGAAGTTGGATTTTTAGTCTCATATTCTAAAATCCATTTATCTGTTTTGCCAGTACCAGATTGCATAGCACTTTTATTAGGAATATAAATTTTAGCTTTTATCATAATAATGGTCGGAGTGGCAGGATTTGAACCTGCGACCCTCTGGTCCCAAACCAGATGCGCTACCAGGCTGCGCTACACTCCGGAAGGTGTACTAATACAGTACTTATTTTTTTTTTCAATGTATAAAGATATGTAAAATAAAGGATTTTTAATCAGAATCTGATATATAGGGTATATGATAATTATATGTCCATGTGGTGAAAAAAAATTTGAAGTTGATTCAAATTTAATTCCTGAAAAAGGCAGAATGCTTAAATGTGGATCATGTGATCAAACATGGTTTTATAATCCAACTACAGCAATAAAAAGTGATATTTATCAAGAAATTGAGCCTAAAGAAAAACCTAAATTACCTGAAGAAAATAAAGAAACTGTAAACATTAATGGACATAAAGATGATAAAATTAAAGAGATCAAAAAATCGTCCAATTTTGGAGTAGGGAAAATATTATCATATTTAATTGTAATCATAATCTCATTTATTGCTCTTATAGTGATTCTTGAGACATTTAAAACTCCACTAGGTAACATTTTCCCAGGTCTTGAATTTATGTTGTATAGTTTATTTGAAACTATAAAAGATATAATTTTATTTTTCAAAAACTTATTTTTTTAAAAGATGATCCAATATATTTCTAAACCTTTCAAATGGTTTTTCAAACTTGAAGCAGCAAGTGGACTGGTATTATTATTTGCAGCTATTATAGCTTTAATTATAAGTAATTCAGAATTGTCTAGCTTATATTTTGCGACATTAAATAAATACTTATTTATTGGGATAAATGATTTTGGATTAAAATTATCAGTTTTACATTGGATTAATGATGCATTGATGGCCATATTCTTTTTTTTTGTTACTTTAGAAATTAAAAGGGAATTTTTACAAGGTGAATTATCTAATATTAAACAAGCTTTATTACCAATAATAGCTGCTGTAGGAGGAATGTTAGTTCCAGCATTATTTTATGTTTTCATAAATTTAGGTGATAGTGAAACTTTAAAAGGATGGGCAATTCCATCAGCTACAGATATTGCTTTTTCCTTAGGAGTTTTATCTTTGCTGGGTAAAAGAGTTCCTTTATCATTAAAAGTATTTCTAACAGCATTAGCTATAATTGATGATTTAGGAGCAATAGTAATTATTGCCCTATTCTACTCTGGAGATTTGAGCATTAAGTACTTAACCTTAATGCTATTGGCTTTTATTATTTTGTTATTAATTAACAAATTTAATATTAAAAAGTTTTTACCTTATCTGGTTGTTGGACTTTTCCTTTGGGATTTTACGCATAACTCTGGTATCCATGCTACTATTGCCGGTGTTTTGTTAGCTATGACAATTCCTCACAGAAAAAAAGAAAAAGATTTTTCTTTATTAATAAAAATAGAACACGGAATTAGTCCATATGTTGCTTTTGGAATAATGCCTCTATTTGCATTTGCAAATGCCGGGGTGTCTTTAGAAGGATTATCATTTGAATCGTTATTAGACAAGGTTCCCCTCGGTATCGTGTTAGGACTATTCGTAGGTAAACAACTGGGGGTTTTTATATTTTCTTACTTAGCTATAAAATTAAAAGTAGCTCAAATGCCAAACGACACAAGTTGGTACAATTTTTATGGTGTGGGAGTTCTCACTGGGATTGGTTTCACAATGAGTTTGTTTGTTGGAAATTTAGCTTTTGCTGAAAACATTCAATATATGGATGGTGTAAAAATAGGAGTTCTAACTGGGTCCTTATTATCCACTTTATTTGGTTATTTTTTGATATTACTTACCCCAAATAAACCTAATAAATGAGAAAAGTAATATTTCTATTATCTATAATTATGTTTTTTTTTAAAACTTCAGCAACTGCGAACTATGAAAAAAAAATTTATGATTTCAGTATAGAAAGTATAACTGGTGAGATAATAAATTTTAAAGATTACAAAAATAAAGTTATCTTAGTTGTGAATACAGCTAGTTATTGTGGTTTCACAAAACAATATGATGAATTACAGGAGTTGTGGGATTTATATAAAGAAAAAGGTTTGATAGTTCTTGGTGTTCCATCTAATTCATTTAATCAAGAAAAAAGTAATAATGCAGATATAAAAGAATTTTGTGAAGTAAATTTTAATATTAACTTTCCATTGACAACTATAACAGAGGTTAAAGGTAAAAATGCTCATGAAATTTTCAAATGGGCAAAAGAAAATCATGGCAAATCAGCTGTTCCCAAGTGGAATTTTTACAAAATATTAATTAATAAATCTGGTAAAGTAGAAGATACTTTTTCATCATTTACAGAACCTATGTCAAAAAAGTTAATAAATAAGATAGAAGAAATTTTATAAATTTATAGTTAAACCATCAAAAGCTGGAATAACTTTCTTAGGTAAAACCTTTTTTAAATAATCGTAATCTAAAACAGGTGAAAGATTAGTTAAAATTGCTTTTTTGGGATTTAGTTTAAAAATTAAATCTAAACTTTCTTCAAGATTTAAATGTGATGGATGATGATTAATCCATAAGCAATCTAAAACTAAATAATTAAGATTTTTTAGATGTTTAAAATCTTTTTCAAATATTTGGTTAACATCACTTATATATGCAAGTTTTTTATCTATTATATAACAAATACTATTAACTTTACCGTGTTTAACTTTTATAGGTTTAATTGAAATTTTCTTACGTCCATCTTTTAAAGTTAAATTATTATTTACAGACATTAATTTTAAAGTAGCAGGATATTCTTTTGAATAATTAGTAAAACAATATTTAAAATTATTTAATAAATACTTTTTAGTTGGTTTATCTGCATATACTGGAATAGGTTTTCTATTAAGAATGTAAAAAACTCTTAAATCATTAATGCCGTGTGTTTGATCGGCATGCATATGAGAGTAAAAAACTTTATCTATTTTTTTAATTTTGTTATTAATTAGTTGTTGTCTAATATCTGGAGATGTATCAATTAATACATTTTCATCTTTTGTTTTAATTAAAGCTGAGCATCTTGTTCTATAATTTTTTTTATTATTTGGATTACAATTTCCAAAAAATCCATCTGGCCTAGGTACTCCCATAGAACTTCCACAGCCTAAAATTATAAATTTCATTAATTGTTAATTGAAAAGTTTATTAAAATTAGAAGTAGTACTTTTTACCAATGTAGACATTGGAATATATCCTTAATTTGAGCAAGTTTTTCAGCAGTAAATTTTACAAAAGATGGTTCATTTTTTTTTTCCTCTATTTGGAACTGGTGCTAAATATGGACTATCAGTTTCAATTAAAGTTTTTTCTAAAGGAATAGATTTAAATGTTTCTTGTAAGTCAGTAGAATTTTTAAATGTAATAATTCCACTAGCAGAAAAATATGCATTCAAATCTAGTAAACTTTCTGCAAATTTTTTTGAACCTGTGAAACAGTGCATTAATATTTTCAAATCATGATTTTTATATTCATTAAAAATTTTTATCATTTGATCTTCAGCATTTCTTGAATGAATGATTAAAGGAATTTTTAACTCAATAGATGCTTTAATATGTTCCTCAAAGCTTTTTATTTGATCTTTTTTATCACTAAAATTATAATAAAAATCTAATCCAGTTTCACCAATTCCTATAATTTTTTCATTCGCATTAATTTCATCAATGATTAATTTTTTTGTAACTTTGTCGTTTTTTGCTTCATGAGGGTGAATGCCATAAGTTCCATAAATAATGTCATCTTTTTTAACTAATTGCTTAATCTTAATAAAACTTTCAAAAGTTGTACAAATTGTTAATAATTTTTCTATCCCAACTTCTTTTGATCTTTTTAAAATATTTTCTAAATCATTAAAAAGCGGTTCGTGATCTAAGTGGCAATGGGAATCAATCATTATTTTTTTCTATTTTTTTGAAAAGAATATCAATTTTGTTAATTTTATCACCCTCTTTAAGATAATTGTGGTTTTCAATAGAAGATAATTCAATTTTTTTCTCATCAATAGAAAAAATTTTTAATGCCTTTAAGGATGAATCGGGAATTATTGGATAAAGCATATAGCTTATTTTTCTTATTATTTCTAAAGAAGTGTAAACAATTGTATTAAGTCTTGAAATATCATCTTTTTTTTTCCATGGTTCTTCATCATTAAAATATTTATTTGCATCAAATAATGAGTTTACAATAAAATCAATATAAAAATTAATATCTTGTTTATCAATTTTATCTCTAATCAAATTTAAATTAGTTTTAAATTTATTTAAAATCTTTAAATCATTTTGATTAAACTCAATTATTTTAGGAATTGTGCCTTCACAATTTTTGATAGCAAATGCTGTCACTCTTTGACAAAGATTTCCAAAATTGTTTGCTAAATCGCTATTAATACAATCTTCTAACTTTTCTTGTGAAATATTACCATCATTACCAAATGAGACTTCTTTAATTAAATAATATCTTAGTGGATCTAAACCGTATTGATCAATAATTTCAATTGGATCTAAAATATTTCCTTTTGATTTAGACATTTTTTCTTCACCAGATAATATCCAGCCATGACCATAAACTTTTTTGGGTAAAGGTAATTTAGCTGCAAGTAAAAAAGCTGGCCAATAGACAGCATGGAATCTGAGTATATCTTTACCAATTAAATGAACAGTTGCAGGCCAAAAGGTTTTATATTTATTATTTTTTATGTCAGGATAATTTAATGCACTTATATAATTAGTTAGTGCGTCTAACCATACATAAATAACGTGCTCTTTATTATTAGGAACAGGTATTCCCCATGAAAAACTTTTTCTGCTAACTGATAAATCTTTAAGGCCACTTTTAACAAAACTTATAACCTCATTTTTTCTTGATTTGGGTAATATAAAATCTGGATTTTTTTCATAATAGTCTAATAATTTTTTTTCCCATTTTGAAAGTCTAAAGAAATAAGACTCCTCATCCATCCATTCGACTGGTGATTTTGATGTAATTGAAATTTTTTTTCCTTGAACTTCTTCAATTTCATCTTCAGTGTAGAAAGCTTCATCAGAAACAGAATACCATCCAGAATATTTTGAAAGATAAATATCATCATTTTTTTCGAGTTCATTCCATAAATTTTGAACTGATTTTATATGTCGTTCCTCGGTTGTTCTTATAAAATCTGTATTAGTTAAATTTAGAGTTTTTGAAAGGTTTCTAAAAGTTTTACTTATTTCATCACAAAATGCTAAAGGCTCTAGACCTTTATTTTCTGCAGCTCTTTGAATTTTAAGACCATGTTCATCAGTGCCTGTTAAAAAACTTACATTGAATCCATCTATTCTTTTGAATCTTGCAAAGAAGTCGGCAATAATACTTGAATATGCATGACCCATATGTGGTTTTGCTGAAGGATAATATATTGGTGTTGTTATATAAAAATTTTTATCCATCTAAAATTTGTTCTTCAAATTCCATAAATAAAGACTCTTCATCTAAATTGAAATTTTTTGTATCAGATATTTTTTTTAGGAAATAGCTATATTTTTCAAAAATCTTTTTAGAAACAGATAAATTCAATTTTCTAAAATAAAATTCCACTAAATTAAATATTATATTCCTCATAAATAGATCTTTTTTATAATGATTTTCTTTAATTATAATTTTAAGAAAACTTCTTAAATCAAGGTTTGATAAATCATAATTATATTGTTGAGCAAATTTTACTAGATAATAAATATTGCCAGGTGTGAAATAATAATTAATAAGCTCCATATTAATTAAATTTTCCAATTTATCATTTAAAAGTTGATTTGAAATATGTAAACATTCTTTATTAGTTAGATATATCTTATAATTAATGCATCTAGATAATAATGTAGGTAGAACACGTTTATTATTATTTATTAAAATAAAATGAATATTGTGATTTGGTTCTTCAAGTGCTTTTAATAAAGCATTAATAGAGTTAATGTTTAAAAACTCAATATTATCAATTAAAACAAATCTTGGTTTATTATTAAAAGATGATTTGTTTAAATTCTTGATTAAATCTCTTATTTGATTGATATCAATAAATTTTTTATCATTATTAATATCAATAATTATTAAATTAGAATTTGATCCATTAAGAATAGTTTTAAAAGTTGAGCTATTATTATTTATTTCAAAATTACTAAGATCGTATTTTTGATCTTCATTTTTAGACAATACGTAATTAATAAAATGATATGCTAAAGTAGATTTGCCAATACCTTTTGGTCCACTTAATAAAAGTTTATTTGGATAAATATTATCTTTATATAACCTTACTAATTCTAAAAAATGGTTATCCAGACCAAAAAGTTTTTGTTGATTTATTGGCTCTATTATATTCATATTAATTTCTTAATTGATTGAATAATTAGATTTTCGTTAATCTTAATATCAAGATTAGAATTTATAATCTTATACTTTTTTTTATTTTTATTCGCTAATTTCAAAAAGCCCTTTTGAACATTTTGATAAAATTTATTATTAAATTTATCATATCTATTCAGTGATTTCCTTAACTTGAGTCTTTTAATCATATTTTTGTAATTAACAATATTTAAGAATGTATAATCAACTTTAAATTTTTTTAATAGATGGTTATTGATAAAGCTAATTAATTTGAGATCAACACCAAAACCATAATGTTGATAAGCTATTGTTGAGTCTGTAAACCTATCAATTAGAATTATCTTTTTTTTATAATATTTTCTTATTAATTCAATATTTTCACTACGAGCAGCTAAATAAAGTAATAAATCTGTAATTTTGTTGAAATTTGACTTTTTATCTAAAATAAGTTTTCTAATTTTTTCTGAATTAATATTTCCGCCAGGTTCCCTTAATTTAATAAAAGCAATTTTATTTCTTTTTAAATATTTTGAAATAACTGAAATATGATGGCTTTTACCACTTCCCTCTATACCTTCAAAAACAATTACGGGCTTTTTAGACATCGCCCCAGATTAAATAATTCAAAGATTTAATTAATCTAGTAAAAATATTAACTTTTTCTATATTTGTAGCCGCTAATAGATTGTATTCACCAACTAATTCATCATCATATACAACTCTAAATTTTCCAATTATATCATCTTTTTTTATTGGAGCTTCAACAGGTCCTTCATACTTTAAAGCAACTTTTAATAGTTTTTTCTTAGCCTTTTTTATAGTTTTATAAATATCTTCGTTAACATAAACATCTAATTGATCTTCTTTACCAAGCCATACATCAATTTTATCAATTGGTTTATTAGAATTATTAATTTCAACTAAATCAAAATTAGTTAATCCATAAGTTAAAAGTTTAGAGCTTTCACGTGATCTAGAATTTTTAGTTTCAAAACCACTACCAACAGCAATTAATCTTCGACCCTTTCTTTCTAAAGACGAAGCAAGAGAAAATTTTTCAACTGCTAAATAACCTGTTTTGATTCCATCTGCTCCCATATTTTTGTATAAAAGGGGATTTCTATTACCTTGAGTAATTGGATCACCTCCTGTTCTATCCCATGTAAATTCTTTATTTGCAAACCATTTATAAAATTCAGGATGTTCTTTGATTAAGTAATTAGACATCATTAGAATATCTCTTACAGTTGAATAATTATCTGGGTCATTAATACCAGATGAATTAGAGAAATTTGTATTCTCCATACCTATTTCTTTTGCTTTAGCAGTCATTAAGATTGCAAATTCTTCCTCGGTACCAGCAATACCTTCCGCTAGTGCAATACATGCATCGTTACCTGATGCTGTTATTATACCATGAAGTAAATTTTCTACAGATACTTCATCACCAACCATAATGAACATTGATGAAAAACCAGATGTAGATAATCGCCAAGCTTTTTCTGAAACAATAAACTTATCCTCTAGGCTTAAATCTCCTATTTTTATAAGATCAAAGGCTATTATTGATGTCATAATTTTAGTCATAGAAGCGGGGTAAATAGATCTATCAGGTTCTTTTTCGTATAAAATTTCACCTGATAAAAAATCCTGCAATATTGCAGTTCTTGCTTTAATTTCAATATTTGAATATGAGTTAGATATAAAACCCAAACTAATTATTAAATAAAAAAATATAATTCTAAACATTTTTAAGTATTTCTAAATTTTCAAAATTAAGTGAATTCATTTTTTCAAAAGATTCTTTTAAAGAATATATATCATTAAAAGGACCTATTAATACCCTGTAATTTGTTTTTGAAAGCTCAATCAAATTAATTTTTTTAATTGATGTCTCTTCCCTTATTCTATCAATCATTAAATTTGCTGTTTTTTTGTAGTAAAAATCCACAACTTTTATAGAATATGAAAATTCATTTTTAGAAATTTTTTTAGCTTGATTATTCAAAGTATTATTTAAATTACTAATTTTAATTCCATCAATCGGGGCTTTTTCTGCTACTTCCTTTTCTTCCTCAAAGATCTTTGCTTTTTTAGCAACGAATGTTGAATTTTTAGAGATCAAGGTTAACTCAATATAGGGTTCTTTGGGATCGAGTTCTAAAGTTTCGGCTATTCTATTAGTAATGACCGAATTATAGAAATTTGAAAATTTTACTCTATTAGATTTTACTTCGGCTATTAAAGATTTTCCATTTAAAGGATTTGAAATTTTTACAAAAGATTTACTCTTGAGACTTTTGTGAAAAATAAATAAAGATCTATTTTCTAGTTTTTTTAGATTTAAGTCATCACTATAAATTAATGAAAATCCAGTGTTTTTATATTTTTTTTCAGGCTTAAAGTCTACTTCAGAGGGTTTATTTAAAGTATATTGGTCGCAACCGGTGAGTAAAAAAAATATTATTGAAACAATTATAATCTTAAATTTCATTTTTTAATTTATCTTTCAATGTACATACTGCTAAAGCAAATCTAAGAGATCTATTCCATTTTAAAATAATTTCATAGTTGTCAAATACAATATATGCGGGGTTTAATGTTTCTGCATTAGGAATAATATCTTTATCAGGAGTTATTATAGCAATTTTTAAATTCTTATCTAATTTTTCTAATTTTGTATTATCTTTAATATATTTTTTAAAATAATCTATTTTTTTCTTACTATGAATCTTTTTCGCAGAAACATTTAAATATTTTTTAGGAATATTTTCATTTAATTCAATCTTATAAAAACAGGGTTTATTTTTTTTCCATCCAATTTTTTTTAGATAATTTGCAGCAGATGGGTATGCATCTTCACTATTTTTTAAATCAATGTACTTGTCATTATTGTGGTCAAGAGCGTAATTTTTAATTGTGCTTGGCATAAATTGAAAAAAACCAAATGCACCTGCCCATGAACCATACAATGTTTTATAACTAATTTGATTAGTCTCAATTAGCCTTAATAAAGTGATTAGTTCATTTGTAAAAAATTCAGATCTTCTTTTATCAAAACTTAATGTGGCTAAAGAAGATAATATGTCCATTTTACCAACATAGGTGCCAAAATTTGTTTCAATACCCATCAAAGACAAAAGTAATTCTTTTTCAATGTTAAATTCCGACTCTACTTTGTTTATTAATTCTCGATTGTTTTTATAAAAATTAATACCACTATTAAGTTTTGTTTCAGATGTTCGTTTATTAATATAGGTTTTTGTGTCTTCATAAAATTCAGGTTGAAATCGATCATATTCTAATACTTTTGGTAAAAATTTTACATTAGCCATAACAATATTAAAAGTGGCTTCTGAAATATCATTAGATAAGGCTCTTTCTTTAAATTTTATTTTCCAATTATTAAAGTCCTCAATATTATTTGCAAAACTATTTGTGGATATAAAAAATGAAATTAGAAAAAAAATTTTAATTGGTTTCATAAAGATCTTTCAGATATATAATTACAGCAATCCAAATAATAATAAAACTTACAAATTTTATAATTGAAAAGTCCTCATTGTAATAAAAATAACCTAAAATGAACTGTAAAGTTGGTGTAATATAAAAAATCATACCTGTTGGACCAAGCCCTATAAGCTCAACACCCCTGACATATAGGAATAAAGGAATCACTGTCATGGGTCCAGCTAAAATTAGAAATAAGCTTAAACCTGGATTTGAAAAACTAAAATCATTTACTCCTGTTTTTGTTATGTAGTAAAAAGCAACTAAAGCAAAAGGTAGAATATATAAACTTTCAATTAATAATCCTATTTCAGTATCTACATTTATTTTTTTTCTAATAAGATTATAAAAAGCCCAACTAAACGCTACAATTAATCCAACCCATGGTAAACTTTTTAAATTAAAAAAAATTAAGATTAAAATTGAAATTGAAACCAAGATAATTGCAAAAATTCTTTTTTTATTCAATTTTTCTTTAAAAAATATATATCCTAGTAAAACACTTATAATTGGCATAATGAAATAACCAAAACTAGCATCTATAATTCTTTCTGTTGCCACTGCATATATCCAAACAGCCCAATTAATAAAAATTAGAAAACCAGAAATAAATAATCCAAATAAATAATTTTTATTTTTAATAATTCTTTTAAAAAGACTCCATTTTGAAAAAAATGTAGTAGTTAAAAGTAACATTACTGCAGTCCATAAACATCTATGAACAACTAATTCAATATGACCTATGAAGGATACATATTGAAAATATATAACACCTATAAAACCCCACCAAAAAGATCCGAGAGATGTTAATAACAGACCTTTATTAAATTGATCTTTCATAGTTAAATAGAATGAATTAATTTATTCTAAGGTTAAATAGACTATTTTATAGTTGAATTAAATAATTATAATTATAAAACGGTGCACACGGAGAGATGGCTGAGCGGTTGAAAGCACCGGTCTTGAAAACCGGCAAAGGGGCAACTCTTTCCTGGGTTCGAATCCCAGTCTCTCCGCCATTATTTTTTATACTCGTAATCCTTAAATAACTTAAATATTTCAGATTTTATAATATCTGTTTTAAAAGGAAGGCCATTATAAAATTTATACAGTGTATCATCATCAACATCTAAAAATTTTTCTAATTCATTTAGCTGAATTTTGTTAAATTTATCAATATTAGATTGAACAAAACTTCCTATTAATTTATCCATTTCTTTAGTACCTCGATACTGAGATCTATAAATCAATCTTTTTTTTAAATTAGTTATTTCGTTATTCATTAATTATTTATAATAATATGAAATGAGTATTAATACATATAAATATTTATTATCAGATCTTAAGAACCTTAAAGGTGTCGGGTCAAAGACTTCCAGCATGCTTAAAAAGAAAAAAATTAATAATATATTTGATCTGCTATGGCGATTACCCAAATCTTATACAGATAGAACTAAATCTACTAAAATTTGTAATCTTAAAATTGGTGATATTCAAACAATAACTTTAGTTCCATATAAATATAATTTTCCAAGAATAAGAAATTTACCTAACAGAATATATTGTAAAGATGAAACAGGTGAAATGGATTGTGTTTTTTTCAATAGTTATGAAGGATATATAAAGAAAATTTTACCTTTAAATAAAGAAGTGACTGTCAGTGGAAAAGTTGGACGATTTAAAAACAAATACCAAATAACAAACCCAAAATATATTTCAGAAAATGCTTCGCTAATTAAAGATAAACACAAAAGATATTCTTTAACTGATGGGATTTCAGAAAAAGTATATAACAAAATCATAAATCAAATATTATCTAATATTCCAAAATTAGAAGAATGGCACGAGGAAAATATTCTTAAAAAATTTGATAATATCTCTTGGAACAATTCTATTATTGAACTTCATAAACCAGAAAATATTGGAAAATATCAATCTAATTTTTATCAAAGATTAGCTTATGATGAGATTTTGGCATCTTTTATGGTACATTCAGAAATTAGAAAGAAGATAAAGAAAATAAAAAAACAAAAAAAAGTTTTTAATCATATTTACCAAAATTCATTATTTTCTAAATTAGATTTTGATTTAACTAATGATCAAAAAACATCTCTTAACGAAATAAACCAAGACCTCAAATCTAATCAAAAAATGTTTAGATTATTACAAGGAGATGTTGGAAGTGGTAAGACAATAGTAGCATTAACTACAGCTTACAATGTTATTAAATCAGGTTTTCAAGTTGCAGTAATGGCGCCAACCGAAATACTTGCTAGACAACATTTTCAACTTGCTAAAAATATTTTTGATAAAAAGATAAGAATAGAGATTCTTTCTAGTAAATCTGAATATAAAGAAAAAAAAAAAATTCTAAAAAAATTATCTAATAATGAAGTAGATATAATATTTGGAACCCATGCTATATTTCAAAAAAAGGTTATCTTTAAAAATCTTGGTTTAATAATTATTGATGAACAGCATAAGTTTGGTGTTAATCAAAGAAAAAAACTTTCAGATAAAGGAGGTGATAATTGTGATGTTTTATTAATGACAGCAACACCGATACCAAGAACATTAACAATGACAATTTATGGAGATATGGATTTATCTATTATAAGAGAAAAGCCCAAATCAAGAAAAGAAGTTAAAACATATAGTAAATTAGAAAATAAGATTAGTGATGTATTAAGATTTATTAAAAAAGAAATAAATAATCAAAATCAAATTTTTTGGGTATGTCCATTAATTGAAGAATCCAAAAAACTAGATCATTCATCAGCTGTAGAAAAATATAATTATTTAAAAAAAAAATTTCCTAATCAGGTTGCATTATTACATGGCAAAACTAGTATTGAAGAAAAAGAAATAATATTAAACAAATTTTTAAATCAAAAAATTAAGATATTGGTATCAACAACTATAATAGAAGTTGGTATAGATTTTCCAAATGCAAATGTAATAGTTATAGAAAATGCAAATAAATTTGGGCTTTCTCAACTTCATCAATTACGCGGAAGAGTTGGAAGAGGTCAGAAACAATCAACTTGTATATTAATGTTTAAGTCGTCTTTAACAGAAAATGCAAAAAAAAGACTTAATATATTAAAAAATTCAACAGATGGATTTGTAATTTCAGAGGAAGATATGAAATTGAGAGGTTTTGGTGACATTCTTGGATTTAAACAAAGTGGAATAAAAATGTTTAGATTGGCAGATCCAATACATAATAATGATCTCTTCGAACTAGCTGAAAAAGAAATAAAAGAGATGGAAAGAAATGAAGTTAATATAAATAAATATAAAACTTTAATGAAATTATACGACCAAGCAGATGTAATAAATGATATTGTTTAATTTTTACCAGATGATGTGCCTGCAGAAACAATAAATTTTGATGCTTCTTCAAAAGTCATATCTAAATATATAACATCATCTATTGGAAACATTAATAAAAAACCACTTGTGGGATTTGGAGTGGTTGGAACGAATACGTTAATAAGTTTTTGTTTGGTTTTAACAGCCATTTCACCAGTATTTTCTTTTGTAGCAAAACCTACTGCCCAAACTCCTTTTCTAGGATATTCAATTAATACAACACTTTTTTTACCACTATCTTTATTTGAAAAAGTTTCAGTCATTTGTGAAATGGCTGTGTAAATAGTTCTTAATAATGGAATTCTTTTGAATAAATCGTCAATAAATTTTAATATTTTTTTACCAAAAAAAGATAAAGAAAGACCGCCAACAACTGTAATAAATAAAATAGAAATTATAATCTCTATTCCAGGAATAGAGTAAGGTAAATAACTATTAGGATTTATATTTTGAGGAATAATTTTTGATGAAAGACTAATCAAAAATTTACTTAGATAAAGAGTAAAACCAATAGGAATTAAGACAACAACACCAGTAATAAAATAATTTCTTAAAATTAATCCTAATGATTTTCTTTTAGACTTTTTTTCCATTTAATTAAAACTTGAGTATATAACAAAAGATATAGCTATTATAAAAAGAATAACTAAAATTTTATTATTTAGATTCATGATATTTTATTATAATATCAATCTTATTAAAAATGGATAGAAGAAAATTCTTATCGTATATAGGTTGTGGGTGTTGTGGGTTTGTTTTAAATGCTTGTTCCACCGCACCAATAACAGAAAGACGTCAATTAAAAATCATACCTGAGGCTAAATTAAATGCACAAGCAGCAGCAATCTATGAAAAAGTTAAAGAAAAAGAAAAGCTAAGTAAAGATATAAAAACATTAAATGAAATTAAAAATATTGGTGGTAGGATGGAAGACTCTATTAGTGAGTATTTTTATAAAGAAAAATTAAATGATCCAACTGTAAATTTTGATTGGGAATACATATTAATTGATAATAAAAAAGTTAGAAATGCTTGGTGTATGCCAGGGGGAAAAATTGCTGTTTACTCAGGAATTTTAGATGTAACAAAAAATACTAATGGACTTGCTGCTATTATGGGTCATGAAATTGCTCATGCTGTAGCTAAGCATTCTGTTGAAAGAGCTAGTAGAGGAACACTTTTAAATATCAGTACACAAATAATAGATATAGCTAGTGGAGGTAAATTATCTACAGTAAATCGAACTACTGGAATGAATACGGTCGGTCTATTATCTCAACTTGGTATAATGAATCCATTTAGTCGAAAGCAAGAAAGTGAAGCTGATTATTTGGGAATGATTTTTTCATCGTTATCAGGTTATGATATAAGAGAAACAGTCAAAATCTGGGAAAGAATGAAAGAGTTTAATAAAGGCAAAGAACCAGCTGAGTTTATGAGCACTCATCCATCTGCTGATAATAGAATAAAAAAAATAACTGAGTGGACTAATGAAATAATTTTGGATTATCCACCAATAAAAATCTAATTAAATTATCGAATATTGGTGAGCCCTGATGGACTCGAACCATCGACCCATTCCTTAAAAGGGAATTGCTCTACCAACTGAGCTAAGGGCCCACAAAAAATATTCAATTGAATAGTTGTTATATATAGAATTATTTTGATTTTTCAAATGTCAAATTGAACTAAAAAATGTAGATGTTCTACAACTTATCAATGTATTTATCATGAAATTGATCAAAAGTGCCTTCTGAAATATTTATTCTAATTGCTGACATTAATTCTTGATAAAAGTTTATGTTATGAAGTGTCAACAACATTGACGCTAAAATTTCATTAGTATTAAATAAATGGTTTAAATAATTCTTTGAATATTTATTTAAGTTTAGGTTTTTACAGTTTGAGTCTAATGGATCATTGTCTCTTTGATATTTATTATTTTTAATATTTACTCTACCATTCCATGTGAATGCTAAACCTGTTCTCCCAGATCTAGTTGGTAATACACAGTCAAACATATCTATACCTCTTTTGACAGCACCTAGAATATCTGATGGAGTACCTACACCCATTAAATAATGAGGTTTTTCATCGGGAAGCGATTCTTTAATATTGTCCAAAACTGTAAACATTTCTTCTTGAGACTCTCCTACTGCTAAACCACCCATTGCATATCCGTCAAAACCAATTTTCATTAGCTCACTTAATGACTCTTTTCTTAAATCATTGAACAATCCTCCTTGAATAATACCAAAGAGAGCTTTGTGAGGGTTTTTTCCAAAAGCTTTTTTTGATCTTTTCGCCCAATAAATGGATAAATCCATTGATTTTTTAATCAACTCATAATCATTTGATTTTCGTGGACATTCATCCATTATCATTACTATATCGGAGTTAAGACCAAGTTGAATTTTTATGCTCTCTTCTGGACTTAAAAAAAATTTTTTTCCATCTACATGTGAGCTAAATATAGCACCTTTTTCTCTATCAATTTTGTTGAGTTTGGAAAGAGACATTACTTGAAAACCACCTGAGTCCGTTAGTATGGGTAAATCACAATTCATAAAATTATGAAGACCTCCTGCAGACTTAATTCTTTCAACCCCAGGTCTAATCATTAAATGATAAGTATTTGATAATATTATTTCTGAAC
The DNA here is from genome assembly GCA_045567235.1 of Candidatus Pelagibacter sp. Lineage (GTDB taxonomy): Bacteria > Pseudomonadota > Alphaproteobacteria > Pelagibacterales > Pelagibacteraceae > Pelagibacter. The sequence goes on along the minus strand of JBJLDI010000047.1, from coordinate 20,794 downwards.
CAGTCTTTTTTATATCATCGATAGTGCATGCTTTAACTGTTGCTTGAGTTCCAACAGGCATAAAGGCGGGTGTATTGATTTTACCTCTATGAGTTTCTATCAGACCCCTTCTTGCGAAATTATCTTTATTTAAAATTTTAAAGGCAAAATTTTTTAATGCCATCAAGTAGATTATTGTGATTTAAAACTAATGATCTTATCTGGGTCAGATACTGATCCATTGTTGTTTTCATCACCTCTTTTGATCATGTCTACAAATTCCATTCCTTCTATAACTTTTCCAAAAACAGTATATTGTCTATCTAAAAATGGTGCTGGTTTAAAACATATGAAAAATTGACTATTAGCACTATCAGGGTCAGAAGATCTAGCCATAGATAAAGTTCCCCTGTCATGTGGTAAGCTACTAAATTCTTGTTTTAGATCAGGTAAATCTGATCCTCCCATACCAGCTCTTCTTAAATCATAATCACTAGAGCCGGAATTACCAAATTTTACATCTCCAGTTTGTGCCATAAATCCATCTATAACTCTGTGAAATACAACATTATCATATTTTCCATTGTCAGCTAATTCTTTAATTCTTTTTACATGATTAGGAGCGACATCTTGAAATAATTCAATTTTTACATCTCCGTCTTTCAATTTTAAAATCATTATATTCTCCTCTGCTATTGATTGATTGGTAATTAAAAAAAATAAAATTAATATATTTACTATACATTTATTCATATTTATCTTTTAAAGATTTAATTGTACTTTTAGTAGTAAATTTTTTTATATCACCGTTTAATTTAACAATTTCTTTAACAAATTTTGACGAAATAATTTGATTTTCAACGTCAGACATTAAAAAAATAGTTTCTATGTTGTTATTAAGTTTTCTATTCATTCCAGCCAATTGAAACTCATACTCAAAATCAGATACAGCTCTTAGGCCCCTTAGTATTACGTTAGCCTTGTGCTTTTTGCACAAATCCGTTGTTAAAGAACTAAAAGAAACAACTGAAATTTTCTTTCTATTAAGTTTTAGATCATTAAATAAAGCTTTATTAACAATTTCCATTCTTTCTTCGGAACTAAATAAATAATTCTTGTTACTTACATTTGAAACACCTACAATTATCTTATCAAATAATTTAAGAGACTTTTTAATTACATCTATATGACCATAAGTAATAGGATCAAATGTGCCAGGGTATATAGCTATTTTATTCATTAGATTAAATTATCATCAATTTTAATTGCAGAGACAACTTTTTCATCGCCAGAAAGTTTGATAATTCGCACACCTTGAGTGTTTCTTCCAGCAGTTCTTATCTCTTTTACAGCTACTCTAATAACTCTTCCTTTATTTGTTGAAATTAGTATTTCATCGCCATCATAAACAGGAAATGAAGACGTTATATTTCCATTTCTTGGTGAATTTATAATTCCTATAATGCCCTTCCCACCACGATTTGTAACTCTGTAATCAAAATGAGAAGTTTTTTTTCCATAACCATTTTCACTAATTGATAAAACAAATTTTTCTTTTGCTTTTAATTCAGATGCCTCAGCCTTAGTTTTTTTACCATTCTTTTTTATTTTATCATTATCTAGAACAGATAGAGATACTATTTCGTCATTTGCTGCTAATTCTATTCCTTTAATACCTTTAGAAGATCTTCCCTTAAAAACTCTTAATTTTTTTGCCTCAAATCTAATGCACTTACCAAATTTAGTACTTAAAATTATATCTTGATCATCTTGACAAATTTTAACTCCAACAATCTTATCATTATTATCAAGTTTCATGGCAATTTTTCCAGAGGCATTTATTGAAGAAAAATCTTCTAAACTATTTTTTCTAACTTTACCATTAGCTGTTGCAAAAATAATTTGATAATTTATTAATTCTGTTTCATTTTCTGGCATAGGCATTATAGAACTAATTGCCTGATGACTCTTTAGTGGCAATATATTAAATAGGGATTTACCTTTAGAGGATGAAGATCCTTCTGGGATTTTCCATGCTTTAACTTTGTATACTAAACCTTCAGTTGAAAAGAAAAGGACTGATGTGTGGGTATTTACAGATAATGTTTGAATTACAGAATCTTGATCTCTTGTAGTTATCCCTGATTTACCCTTACCACCTCTTTTTTGTTGTTTAACACCATCTAATGAGCCTCTTTTAATATATCCTTTGAGTGTAACAGTAATAATAACTGATTGTTTCTGAATTGTTTCTTCTATGTCATAATTTAAAATTGCATCGATTATTTTAGTTCGTCTTGGAACTGCAAATTTATCTTTAATATTTTTAAGTTCTTCGCTAATAACTCTTAATAATTCTTTTTTAGAGGATATAATTTTTTTATATTTGGTAATTAATTCTGCTAATTTCTTAATTTCAGCTTCAATTTCGTTTATACCTATTGCAGTTAATTTTTGAAGTCTGAGTTCTAATATAGCTAACACTTGTGGTTCAGATAAAGAATAAAGATTCTTACCTTTTTTTCCTTCAACTAATGAAATTAATTTTTGAGATTTATTAATTTTCCATTTAGTTTTTAATATTGCTTGTCTACATCATCTGGTGTCTTTGATGATCTTATAATTTTTATAATCTTATCTAAATTTTCAACTGATACTGATAGACCAATTAAAATATGTGCTCTTTCCTCTGCTTTTTGAAGATCAAATTTTGTTTTTTTAATAACAACATCTTCTCTAAAAGATAAGAAGTCCGCTAGAAAATCTTTTAATGTACAAGTTTTAGGTTTACCTTCTACAATTGCTAAAGTATTGAAACCAAAAGAACTTTCTATTTGAGTATTTTTATAAAGTTGTCTTTTTATAGTTTCAGGCTCAACCCCATTTCTTAAATCAATTGCAACTCTAATACCTTCCCTATTAGACTCATCTCTGATATCTTTAATTCCTTCAATTTTTTTTTCTCTTACTAGCTGAGCTATTCTTTCATTTAAAACAGATTTATTTACTTGATAAGGAATTGATGTAATTATTAGTCTGTCTCTTCCATTTTTTAAACCTTCAACTGAAACCTCACCTCTAATTTTAAAAGAACCTCTACCATTCTTGTAACCTTGCTTAATTATGTCTTTGCCGATTATAACACCACCGGTTGGAAAATCAGGTCCAGGTATATGTTTCATTAGTTCATTTATCTTAATTTCGCTGTTGTCAATGAGGGCTAAAGTTCCATCAATAATTTCACCTAAATTATGAGGAGGTATACTTGTTGCCATACCAACTGCAATACCACCAGCTCCATTAACTAAAAGATTTGGATATTGTGCTGGTAGAACTGTTGGTTCTTTTTCTGTTTCATCATAATTACTTTTGAAAGTAATAGTATTTTTTTCAATATCTTCGATAAGAAATTGTGAAACTTTTGATAATCTAGTTTCAGTATATCTCATTGCAGCTGCAGGATCTCCATCAATTGAACCAAAATTTCCTTGTCCTTGTACTAGAGGTAGGCTCATTGAAAAATCTTGAACCATTCTAACAAGAGCATCATAAACAGATTGGTCACCATGCGGATGGTATTTACCAATTACATCCCCTACTATTCTTGCAGATTTTCTAAATTGTTTTGACCAGTCATAACCACCTTTATACATTGCATATAAAATTCTACGATGAACAGGTTTTAATCCATCTCTAATATCAGGAAGAGCTCGACTTACTATTACACTCATTGCATAAGATAAGTAAGATGAGCTCATCTCATCATGCATTGAGATTAATTTAATGTTATCTTCTTTTGGTACTTCAGTTTTTTGCATATTTACTAAAACGGGATTTCGTCATCCATATCATTAGATACCTGAGAAGAGTCCTCAATATTATTTTGTTGAGTTGTATCATTCTGAATACCTCCCCCAGTATTTCCACCACCGAGCATGGTTAAAGAAGAATTGTAACCTTGAATAACAATTTCAGTTGAATACTTATCTTGACCAGATTGTTCATCTTTCCATTTTCTAGTTGTTAATTGACCTTCAACATAAATTTGTGCACCCTTTTTAAGATACTGTTGAACTACATTTACCAAACCTTCATTAAATACAACTATACGGTGCCATTCAGTTTTCTCTTTCTTTTCACCAGTACTTTTATCTTTCCAAGATTGACTTGTAGCTAAGCTAAGTCTAGCTACACTTTTACCATTAACCATTTGTTTGATCTCTGGATCTGCGCCCAAACGACCAATTAATAATACTTTATTTAAACTTCCAGCCATAATATTTAATATTTGTTAAATTAATTAATTAGATTTATATCACAATTCTTGTGAATATTAATTTTATTAACTCAAAGCAACAAAAATTATGATTAAAAAGATAGTTATTAAAGGGGCCAAAGAGCATAATTTAAAAAATGTTTCGCTAGAAATCCCAAAAGATCAATTTGTTGTAATAACTGGCCTATCTGGTTCAGGAAAATCTTCTTTAGCTTTTGATACAATCTACGCAGAAGGTCAAAGAAGATATGTTGAGAGCTTATCAGCTTATGCAAGACAGTTTTTAGATAAGATGAAAAAACCAAACGTTGATCTTATTGAAGGTTTAAGTCCAGCAATTGCAATTGAACAAAAAAATACTTCAAAAAATCCAAGATCAACTGTAGCAACTGTAACAGAAATTTACGACTACATGAGAGTATTGTATGCAAGAGCAGGTATCCCCTTTTCACCATTTACTGGTAAAGCAATTACTTCTCAAACTATTACACAAATAGTTGATTTGATAAAAAAGTTACCAAAAAAATCTACAATTTATATATATGGTCCAGTTGTTAGAGGTCGTAAGGGAGAATATAAAAAAGATATTTTAAGTTATAAACGAAGAGGTTTTAGAAAAATTAAAATTGATAATATTCTATATGACATAGAAAAATTGCCTAATTTAGATAAAAAACTCAAACATGATATATCAGTTCTTGTTGATAGAATTGTTTTAAATTCTGATTTAGGTAATAGGTTAGCTGAGAGTGTTGAAACAGCAGTAAATTTATCGAATGGATTAGTTTTCGTAGAATTTGAAGATGAAACTTTACCTAAAAATCTAAGAAAAATAGAAAAATTAATTTACTCAACTAAATTTGCTTGCCCAGAAAGTGGTTTTACAATTGAAGAAATTGAACCAAGACTTTTTTCTTTTAATAGTCCTTATGGTGCTTGTGAAGAATGTGAAGGTATTGGAATGAAATTAAATGTAGACCCCAACTTAGTTATACCAGATGAAAGAAAAAGTATTGCAGATGGTGCAATTGAACCCTGGGCAAAATCCACAACTTTATATTATGCACAAACACTTGCATCTCTTGCTAAGCACTATGATTTTTCTTTAGATGATAAATGGAAAAAATTACCAAAAAAAATCAAAGATGTAATTTTATATGGATCAGATGAAGAAGAAATCAAATTTAACTATGATGATGGTTATGAAAAATATTCTCATAAAAAAACTTTTGAAGGTGTAATTAATAATTTAGAACGAAGATTTTTAGAGTCTGACAGTGAGTGGAAAAGAGAAGCAATTGCTGAATATCAATCAGACTCAGCTTGTGAGAGTTGCAATGGAAAGAGGCTTAAAGAAGAAGCTTTATGTGTTAAAATTGACAATCACAATATTAGTGAAGTAACTCAAAAATCAATATTAGACGCTGCTCAATGGTTTAAAGATTTAGAAAAAAATTTAGATAAGAGACAATTTAAAATTGCTGAACATGTATTAAAGGAAATTAATGAAAGATTGAACTTTTTATTAAATGTTGGTCTTGACTACCTAACCTTAGATAGAGAGTCTGGTACTCTTTCAGGGGGTGAAGCACAAAGAATTAGATTAGCTTCTCAGATTGGTTCTGGTTTAACTGGTGTTTTATATGTACTTGATGAACCATCGATTGGATTGCATCAGAAAGACAATGTCAAACTTATTAATGCTCTTAAAAGATTAAGAGATCTTGGTAACACTGTTATAGTTGTTGAACATGATACTGAGACAATGGAGAATGCAGATCATATAATTGATTTAGGTCCTGAGGCTGGTAAAAACGGAGGTGAAGTAACTGCTCAAGGGACTTATGATGAAATTAAAAAAGATAAAAATAGTATAACCGGACAATACTTATCCAATAAGAAAAAAATAGAAATTCCATCAATAAGAAGACTTGCAAAAAATGGAAGATTTGTTGAAATTAATGGTGCAAGTGGAAATAATTTAAATAATGTTAATCTTAAAATACCTACAGGAAGTTTTACTTGTGTTACTGGAGTTTCTGGAAGCGGAAAATCAACTTTAATATTACAAACATTATATCATGCTCTAAATCTTACTCTTAATAACAAAGCTAGAAAAGCTCCAAAAGCTTTTAAAAATTATAAAGGTGTTGAATTAATAGATAAGATTATTGATATAGACCAAACACCTATCGGAAGAACACCAAGATCTAACCCAGCAACTTATACAGGTGCTTTTGGACCGATTAGAGATTGGTTTACAAGTTTACCTGAGTCTAAAACCAGAGGTTATAAACCAGGAAGATTTTCATTCAATGTAAAAGGTGGGAGATGTGAGGCTTGTGAAGGTGATGGTGTAATTACTTATGAAATGCATTTTTTGCCTGATGTATATATACAATGTGATGAATGTAAGGGTACTAGATATAACAGAGAAACTTTAGAAATTAAATTTAAAGGTAAAAGTATCGCTGATGTTTTAAGCATGACTGTAGATGAGGGTTGTGATTATTTTGAAAATATATCTAATATAAGAACAAAACTTCTTACTCTCAAAAAAGTTGGTTTAGGTTATATTAAGATTGGTCAACAGGCGACAACTCTTTCTGGTGGTGAAGCGCAAAGGATCAAGCTTGCTAAAGAACTTTCAAAAAGATCTACTGGAAGAACTATGTATATTATTAGATGAACCAACCACTGGTCTTCACCAACATGATATTAAAAAATTATTAGAAATTCTTCATACATTTGTTAAACTTGGAAATACAGTAGTTGTCATTGAGCATAATTTAGATGTAATAAAAACAGCAGATTATATAGTTGATATGGGACCTGAAGGTGGAGTAAAAGGCGGAAATATCATCGCAGAAGGTAAACCTGAGGAAATATGCAAAGTTTCAGGTAGTTATACAGGCCAGTTTTTAAAACCGTTATTAAAATAATTAAAAATAATATTAAATAATAATAAATTTAGTGTATAATTAATTCTTTATGGGTAATTTACTTTCATCTTTATCTAAAACAATTCACGCTTCACTAGCATTAGCTATTATACTTTTTTTAGCTTTGTTTTATTTAAACGATGGCTTTGCTATTGATACAATTTTTTGGAGCTGGCTGTTTAGATACATTCATGTACTTGTAGCAATAATGTGGATTGGTTTATTATGGTATTTTAATTTTGTTCAAATACCAAATATGAGTAAAATTCCAGATGAGCAAAAACCGGCCATCGGCAAAGTAATAGCACCTGCTGCTTTATTTTATTTTAGATGGGCTGCTGCATTAACAGTTTTATCTGGATTAATTTTAGCATTATTAAATGGTTATCTACATGATGCTATGACACTTAGCATTGGATCAGGTATACCAAAACATACAGCTATTGGTATTGGCATGTGGCTAGGGGTCATAATGGCTTTTAATGTTTGGTTTGTAATATGGCCAAATCAAAAAAGAGCATTAGGTATTGTCGAATGTGAGCCTGAACTTAAGGCTAAATCAGCTAGAACTGCAATGTTGTTCTCTAGAACAAATACTTTACTCTCATTACCAATGCTTCTGTCTATGGTAATGGCTCAAAATCTTTATTAATTTTTTTCGTCTTCTTTTAAAATTGTTTTTTGTGACACGTTTAGTCTAACTAATACTGAATTAGCAATATATATAGATGAATAGGTACCAAATACTACACCAAAGATCATAGCTAAAGAAAAACCTTTTAAAATTTCACCCCCAAAAAAGAAAATAGATAATAAAGCTAATAAAGTTGTTATTGATGTTATCAATGTTCTAGACAATGTTTCATTAATTGAAATGTTTGTTAATTCGAAAATTTTAATATCAGAATATTTTCTTAAATTTTCTCTTACTCTATCAAATATAACAACTGTATCATTCATTGAATAGCCAACTATTGTTAAAACAGCTGCGATAATTGAAAGATTAATTTCTAAATTTAAAAGAGAAAATAATCCAAGTGTAACAATTACATCATGAAATAATGCTAGAATAGCTCCTAGGCTAAATTGCCATTCAAATCTTATCCAAATATAGATAAGCATCACTGCTAATGAAATACTTATTGCTATAATTCCAGATTTTAATAATTCAGCACTTACTTTAGGTCCAACGTTTTCAACTCTTCTAAAATCAAAGTTATTTCCAAATGATTTATCTAAACTAGATCTGATCTCTTCAATAATATTTTTTTTATTATCTTTATTTTCGAATTTAATTAGATAATCTTGATCATTACCAAATTTCTTAACTGATACATCCCCCAAATCCATTTGTTTCAAATTATCTCTTAAACTCGAAACATTAATTTTTGTATCACTCGACCTTAATTCAATTAAAGTTCCACCTTTAAAGTCAATACCAAAATTTAAACCTTTAAAAATTAATAATATTAATGAGGCAATTATTAATAATGAAGATAAAACATTAAATTGACTATAAAATCTGTTGAATTTAATCATTTAAATTAAGGCCTCTTTATCTTTATTTTTTGTAACATAAATCGAAGTAAATAACCTAGCTATGAAATAAACAGAAAATAATGTTGTAAATATTCCAACACCTAAGGTAACTGAAAATCCTTTTATAGGTCCAGACCCCATAAAAAATAATATTATAGCCGCTAATAAGGTGGTTATATTTGCGTCTAATATAGCAGTCCTGGATTTTACATAACCGCTATCAAAAGCAATAATGTTATTATTTTCACTTTTTAATTCCTCTTTAATTCTCTCAAAAATTAAAACATTTGCATCAACAGCCATTCCAACAGTTAAAATTATACCAGCAATACCTGGTAAAGTTAGAGTTGCTTCGAATAATGTGAGTATACCTAGGAGTATTAATAGATTTATTATTAAAGTAATATTTGTGATTAAACCAAAAATTTTATATTTTATAAATATAAAGATTATTACTAATAAAAATCCTATAATAAGAGCAATCATTCCAGCATCTATAGAATCTTGACCTAAATCAGGTCCAACTGTTCTTTCTTCAATTATATTTAAAGGGGCTGGTAAGGCTCCTGATCTTAATAACAAAGATAAATCTGTTGCTGATTGAAATGTAAAACCACCACTAATTTGACCACTACCACTTGCAATAGTGTCTCTTATGACTGGGGCGCTTATAATTTTACCATCTAAAATAATTGCTAATTGTCTACCTATATTTGCTGAAGTGGCTTTACCAAATCTTTTAGCACCTACTCTATCTAGTGTAAACGATACAACTGTTTCATTATTTTGATTATCCATTCTTGGTTGAGCGTCTAATAAATTATCACCACTTAAAATAATTCTTTTACTTACAAAATCTTCATCTATACCATTTTCATGTTTTAATTTTTCTACTCCAAAAGAGTCTTGATTATCATTTGACACAAATCTAAAAGTTAAATTTGCAGTTTTACCTAACAAAGATTTTATTCTTTTGGGATCGTCTAACCCTGGCAACTCAACTAATACACGGTCATTACCTCGTTTTAAGATATTAGGTTCATTAGTTCCTATTTCGTCTATTCTTCTACGTACAATTTCTAATGCCTGATCTTGAGATGAATTTTTTAGCTCCACAAGGCCTTGTTTAGAAAAATTAAGTTCAAGGGAATTTCCTAAGTCTACTAGATCAAATTGATGAGACTTAAATCTTGGATAATATGGATTTATTTCACTATTTTCATTATTAAATTCATCAATTACACTTTGTTTAAATTGTTCTTCAACTGTGAATGAAATTTTTTGATTTGATAGATTTAAATTACCAATTCGAATACCTTTGTCTTTAAAATATGTTCTTATCGTGGTTGTTGTATTTTGAAGTTTTTGTTCTATTACAGGAGAATTATCAATTTCTAGTAAAAGATATGAGCCTCCTTGTAAATCTAAACCGAGGTTGATTTTTTTATCAAAAAATCTTTTATCTGGACTAAATAAATTATTAGATGCAACAAAGATAAAAAATAAGCATATAAAAGAAATAGATATAATTCTTAATTTAGAAAAATATAACACTTTTAAAAAAACTGATTATTTTTTAATTTCTTGAGTATTGTTTGCAAGACTTTGAATACCTGTACCTCTAACAACTTCAACAGTAACATTCTCAGCAATTTCTACCTCAACTTTGTCATTATCAATGACTCTAGTGATAGTTCCTGTAATACCGCCTGAAGTTACAACTTTATCTCCTCTTTTAAGTCCTTCAACCATTGCCTTGTGTTCTTTAACTTTTTTTTGTTGAGGTCTTATTAGAAAAAAATAAAAAATAACAAATATTAAAATTAAAGGTATAAACTGACCTATTCCTGAACCTTCCATAAAACTCCTTTATTAAGCTGATTTTTTATACCAATTGAGAAATTAAAACAACTTTAATTGGAAGAAATTTTTTCCAAATTATTCATGTAAGGTCTTAGTTTTTCCGGAATAACTATTGAGCCATCTTTTTGTTGATAGTTTTCCATAACTGCTATCAAAGTTCTACCAACGGCTAAGCCACTTCCATTTAGGGTACCAACATAAACTGTTTCTTTATTTTGATTTTTGTATCTAGCCTTCATTCTAATAGCTTGGAAAGTAGAGCAAGAAGAACATGACGAAATCTCTCTATATTTATTTTCTGAAGGAATCCAAACTTCAATGTCATATGTTTTTTCAGCACTAAAACCCATATCACCTGCACATAAAATCATTTTTCGGTAGGGTAAGCCTAAATCATCTAAAATTCCTGTTGCACATTTTGTCATTCTTTCTAATTCTTCAGAACATTTTTCTTTCTCAACAATGCTTACCATTTCTACTTTATAAAATTGATGTTGACGGATCATACCCTTTGTATCCTTGCCATAACTACCAGCTTCTTTTCTAAAACAAGGAGTGGAAGCAACAAATCTTAAAGGTAAATCTTTTAAATCTAAAATTTGGTCTTTGACTATATTGGTTAAAATAACTTCAGCAGTTGGAATTAAAAATTTTCTATCTGACCCCTTTTCTAATTTAATTTCAAACTGATCATTTTCAAACTTTGGTAATTGACCTGTTCCAAACATAGAGTTTTCAGATGCCATTAATGGTGGTGAAATTTCTTTATATTCATTATTCATAATATGTCTATCAAGCATAAAATTTGATAAAGCTCTTTCTAATAAGGCTAATTTGTCTTTAACAAAAACAAACCTTGAGCCTGTTGTTTTTGTTGCCAGATCAAAATCTAACATTCCAAGTTTTTCACCCAATTCATAATGAGTTTTTGGTTTAAAATCGAATTTTAAAATCTTACCAAATTTAGCTATTTCAATATTATCATTTTCATCTTTTCCATTAGGTACATCTTTGTCTGGCACATTTGGAATATTTGATAGGATTTTGTCTAATTGATTTTTAACAATTTTTTGTTCTTCAGAAATTTGGTCTAGTTCATTTGAAATTTCTTTTGATTTATTGAATAAGCTTTTATCTTTTAATTTTGATATATCTTTTTTTTCTTTTTCAAAACCTTCTTTTTTTTGAATAAGTTCTCTATTTTTTTCATCTAATTTTTTTAAATTTTCAAAATCAACATTTATATTACGATTTAATAATTTTTTTTTAAAACTTTCAAAATCTTTTCTTATTTCTTTTAGATTATGCATCGTTTTTTTCTAAATTCTTATTTTCTATAAATTTTACAGAAAAAATAGATAATTCATATAGAATTAATAATGGTATTGCTAAACCAATTTGAGTAATAGGGTCTGGTGGTGTTAATAAGGCTGCTGCTGCAAAAATTATAACAACTACATATTTTCTTCTAGTTTTTAAGAATTCAGAATCAACTACTCCAACTCTAGCTAATAAACTTAAAACAACAGGTAATTGAAAACTGATACCAAATGCAAATATCAATTTCATTACTAAAGAAAGATATTCATTTACTTTGGCCTCTAATTGAATGGGCAAATTTGTTGATAAACCTGAGCTTTCAAATGATAAAAAAAACTTAATAGCTAACGGCATAATCAGATAATAAACAAGCATGCCCCCTAAAAAAAATAATATTGGTGTTAATATCAAATATGGAAGAATTGCTGTTTTTTCATGTTTATAAAGTCCAGGTGCAATGAATTTCCAAATTTGTATTAGAATAAAAGGACATGTTATAAAAAAGGCTGCAAAAAATGATACCTTTAGATATGTAAGAAAAGTTTCTTGTAATGCTGTAAATATAAGTCTTCTATCTGTCCCGTCATCTTTTACAGCTTGGGCAAATGGATCGACTAAAAAGCCGTAGAGATGTTCAGCAAATAAATAACAAAATAGAAAAAAAACTATTAAAAAAATGAAACTATGAATCAATCTTTTTCTAAGTTCAGCTAAATGGCTTATAAATCCGCTTTCTTGATCTTCATTAGGCATCTTTATCTTCTTTTTTTGTATCTTCTTTTTTTTGAATATTATTATCTTCTAAATCAATGTTAGAAACTTCATTTTGAATATTATTTATATATTTTTTAGTAGTCCCCACCCAGGAACCAACTTTTTTTAACATGACAGGAAAATCCTTTGGACCTAAAACAATTATTGCTATAGCAGCAACAATTAAAATCTCAAACCAACCAATAGTAGGCATGTGATTTAATCTTTATTTTCTGAATCTTGTTTATTTTCGGAAATATTTTTAGGATCTGAGTCATCTGTTACATCAGATGCCATACCTTTTTTAAAACTTTTTATTCCTTTAGCAACATCACCCATTAAGCTAGATATTTTACCTCTTCCAAAAAGTAAAACCACTAAAATTACTACAACTGCAATTTGCCAAATTCCTATACTCATATGAATCTTTATAACCTGTTTATAAAAATTTTGAAAGTGACTTTTTATTTATTATCTTTATTTTTAAGAGTGCTATTTAACATTTCGTCAATATTTGAATAAATATCCTCTTTTTTTTCATCTTGCTTTTCTTTATAGAATTTTCCAGAACCAAATATAGCATTATCTACACTAGTAGTATCGATTAAACCTGCTGCGCCAAGCTCATCAACAGTCGGTAAATCAGATAATTTTTGTAAGTTAAAATGGCTTAAAAAATCCTCTGTGGTTACATACTGAATAGGTTTTCCTGGAATATCTTTTCGCCCACCTGGTTTTACCCAATTAAGTTCCATCAAAATATCTAGTGTGTTTGTTCCAAAAGCAACACCCCTTATTTCTTCTATTTCAGCCCTTGTAACAGGTTGGTGATAAACTATAATTGATAAAGTTTCTATAGCAGCCTTAGATAATTTTTTTTCAACTGTTTTTTCTTGAGTCATCAAATTTGATAAATTTGGAGATGTTCTAAAAGACCATTTTTTAGAAATACAAATTAGATTTATTCCCCGATTTGAATATTCTCTTTGTAATTTTTCTAAGGATTTTTCAATATTAACTTTTTTTGAAAGTTTGCTCTCTATAGTATCAACATCTAAAGGTTCTGCTGCTGCAAAAATTATTGCTTCTATTTCTTTTTCTATAGATGTCAATTTGGAAGGGAAATTAACTACATTATCATTTTTTGCTACTTTTTTTTTATTCATAAATTTTCTTTTATATAGATATCATCAAATAGTTTATCTTGTTTTATTTTAAGATTACCTTCTTTAGCAAGTTCTAAAGAACCAGCAAAAATTCCAGCCTTACCAGTTTTTTCTGTATTTTTTTCCTTTTTTAAAATTATAAGGTATCAATTCATCTAAATTTTTCCAATTCATTAATTTTCCAAAAAAGTCTTTTATAGTTTTAATTCCATCTTCTGTAGTAAAAACTGGCAACTTGGGAATATTTATTTTTTGAAAATCTTTTGTCATAATAATTGTTGAATAAGATTTAAGTAGTTCAAACAAATTTATTTTATACTCACCACTATATATTGACCTTATATTACCTTTCATGCCTCTAGTTCTAATTTCACGTCCAAGTCTTTTTCTTTTAAGCATTTGGTCAGATAATAAACGAATTAATTCTAATTTTTTTAATTGAAGTTTAAGTTTTTCTGCTACTTCTTGTACTTTAAATTCTTCATCGGGAGTACCTGGTAATAATAATTTAGATTTTAAATAAGCTAACCATGTAGCCATTAAAAGATATTCAGAAGCAATTTCAAGGTTTAGATCTTTTTTATTTGAAATATAATCATGAAATTGATCTGCCAATTTAGTTATTGAAATTTCTTCAAGATTAACCTTTTGGGCTTTGGCTAAATCCAAAAGTACATCGAGGGAACCATTATAGTTATCGACATCCACATTAAATAAAGAAGAGTTAGATTCGATCATCTAATAATATTAGCTTAAATTTTTATAAAATTCTGATGTTTTTTTTAATATAAATGAGTTTAGTTTAGGTGAATTCTCAGCGACAATACTCATTTCTTTTAAGTTTCCATTACAATGCAATGCTAAATTGCAACCTGCATCAAAAGCTTTGATGATATTTTGCTTTAGTGGATACTTTAAACTTTTCATAGAAAGATCATCTGAAATCAATATGTTTTTAAATTTAATGTGATTTCTAATAATTTTTATAATTTTTTTTGAGTGCGTAACGGTATTATTAGGATCAATTTTTTTAAAAATAACATGGGCGGTCATTGCAAATAGTGAGTTTTTTGATTTAAATATTTTAAAATCTCTTTTATTTAAATAATTTTTAGATTTATTAATTATTGGAGTAAAATTATGACTATCTACCTTTGCTAAACCATGTCCAGGAATGTGTTTTATAACAGTCCCAATTGAATTATTTTTGAAACTTTTAATACATATATCGCCAATTTGAGAGACTATTTTTGGATTTTTCGAATAAGAGCGATCCCCGATTATATTTGAACTTCCTTTGTACCTTAAATCTAATACAGGGACTGTGTTGATGTTTATACCCATTCTAATAAGAAGATTACTAATTTGATCAATATATAATTTATAAATAAGATTGAATTGTTGTTTATTTTTAATGAACAATTGACCAAAATATTCTGAAGTAAGACTATCTAGTGAAATAAATTTTTCTAATCGATTAACCCTGCCGCCTTCTTGATCAATCATAATTGGATATCTTTTATCTCTAAAAATTTTTCTAATATGTTTTGTTAAATCTTTTATTTGATTAATATTTTTAAGGTTTCTAGAAAATAGAATTATACCCCAAGGTTTATGTCGATTAAGAAATTTAATTTCTTGTTTGCTAAGTTTAACACCTTTAATTCCTGTTATAAAAGATTTTCGATTAATCATTTTTATTTATAAGTTCCCAAAAAAGATATTTTTTCTTTTTCTTAGTTTTATCATTATTTACATATTCAATAATATTTTTTGTATCACTTGTTAAAACTGGTAAATTTTTAGAATATAATTTTATTTTCTTATCAATATTCGAAAGAGATCTGTAAGATTTTTTTTTATGAGAGTCAGAAAAATAATATTT
The DNA here is from genome assembly GCA_045567235.1 of Candidatus Pelagibacter sp. Taxonomy (GTDB): domain Bacteria; phylum Pseudomonadota; class Alphaproteobacteria; order Pelagibacterales; family Pelagibacteraceae; genus Pelagibacter. The sequence continues at coordinate 5,071 of JBJLDI010000047.1, read as the reverse complement.
ACTTACAAAAAAAATAAAAAGAATGATTATAATTACAAATATTAAATATTTAACCTCCCTGATCATTACATCTTATCTGGTGTTTCAACTCCAACAATATCCATTCCAGATTTAATAACATTAGAGATTGCTTTTAAAAAAATTAGTTTATCTGGTGAAATACTTTTTTGATCATTAATAAATCTTTTTTCGGGTTGTTGTTTTCCTAAATTCCAATATGAGTGAAATTCTGAGGCTAATTCATACAGATAAACTGGAATACGATGAGGTTCAAGTTTACTACTTGCACTATCAATGCATTTTGGCCATTCTGAAATTTTCTTTAAAATTTTAATTTCATCATTTGAATATTCAAATTTATAATTATCTAGTTTAATATCTAAATTTAAATCTTTATTGAGATGTCTAAATACTGAAGAAATTCTCGCATAACAATATTGAACGTAATAAAGTGGATTATCTTTAGATTTTTCTTTAACAGAGTCAAAATCAAAATCTAATTCAACATCGCTACTTCTATTAAGCATTATAAATCTAGTAGCATCCTTACCAACTTCTTTGATAAGATCATCAACAGTAATATAGTCTCCTTTTCTTTTAGACATTTTAAAAGGTTTTTTTTCTTTAATAAGTTTAACAAGCTGACTTACTTTACAAATTAATTTATTTTTTTTTCCTGACAAAGCATCTACTGAAGAAGAAATCCTTTTAATATAACCTGCATGATCAGCTCCTAATATATTAATTAAATAATCGAATTTTCTATCTAACTTATTCTTATGATAAGCAACATCACTAGCAAAGTAAGTCCATGCACCGTCAGATTTTTGTAGAGCTCTATCTTTATCATCACCAAAATCTGTTGATTTAAAAAGTAATTGTTCTCTTTCTACCCACTTTTCATTGTCTTCACCTTCAGGTGCTTTGATTGTTCCTTTATAAACAAACTCTTTTTTTTGAAGATAATCGATAACTTTTTCTACCTCTTTATTTTTAACTAATTTTTTTTCACTTATAAAATTATCATGATTAATTCCTAAAATATTAAGGTTACTTTTGATTAACTTTAGTGCTTCTTCTATAGATAAAGATGTCAATTCTTCAGATATTTTTTCATAATCATTAAAATCAATTTTTTTATTTGAACCTATTATATTTTGAGCAAAATCTATTAAATAATCACCAGGATATAAATCATCATTATCTTTAGGAAAAGGTTCTTTATAAACAATCTCTCTAATTCTAAAATAAACAGACCTCGTAAAATTTATAATTTGATTACCATAATCATTAACATAATATTCTTTTGTAACTTTATGTTTATTAAATAATAAAACGTTAGTTATAACATCACCTAGAATTGCACCTCTACAGTGACCTACGTGCAAAGGTCCTGTTGGATTAGCTGAAACGAATTCAACTAAATAATTATTTTTTTTTTCTTTTGTATTAACTCCAAAAGTTTTAGAATTCTTAATTATTTCTTCTATAAAATTTGTCCAAAAAATTACTTTAAATTTTATATTAATAAAACCTGGTTTAACTATTGATATATCATCGATCAAATTATCACTTTCTTTAATTGCTTTGGCTAAAGTAACAGCTAAATCTGTTGGGGTTTTGTTATTTGCTTTTGATAAAACCATTGCAACATTTGTTGAAATATCGCTATTAAATTTTACAGGAGGTATTTCGGTGGTAATTCCATCTAATTTATCTGGCAAAATTAAATCACCATTTTTAGATAAATCTAATAATATTTTTTTAATTTTATCTAAATATTTATCAAAAATGTTCATTAGTTTTTATTAAAAAGATTAATTGCATATCTATCTGTCATGCCTGATATAAAGTCTGAAATTGCTCTATATTTACCTTTAGATAGTTGTTGATTTGATATAAATTTTTTTGGATTCTGTTTTATCTTATTAAATAATTTTTTTATAATCAATTTACCTTTATTGTTTTTTGCTAAAACATTTTTATTATTATACATTTTTGACCTTAAAAAATTTCTTATTTCATTTTCAGAATTCTTAATTTTATCAGAAAAATTGACCATTAGAAAACTTGTTTTATTAATGTCTTTAAATGTTTTGATATTGTTAAATCTTAAATTATTTTTTGTATTATTTATTAAATCTTTTATCATTTGGTCTATAGAGTCTCTTATAATCTGATAAGTTGCCACTTTATAATTTTGTTTATTGATTTTTTTTTTATATTTTTTGTAGATATCTCTGAAAAAATCAATTTCAACCAATTCTTCTAATTTAAATAAGTTTGCATTTATTCCATCTTGAATATCATGATTATTATAAGCTATATCATCAGAAATTGCTGAAATTTGTGCTTCTATTGATGGATACGTATTAAAATTAATCATACCTTTAAAATTTTTAATACCTATTAAATCATCAACTAAATTAAGGTTATCTACTGGTCCATTATGTTTTAATAGTCCTTCTAAAGTTTCAATAGAAAGATTTAAACCATTAAATTTTAGATATTTATTTTCTAAGAACATAATGATTCTTAAAGTTTGTAAGTTATGATCGAACCCTCCATGATCTTGCATACATTCGTCTAAAGAATCTTCCCCGGCATGTCCAAATGGGGTATGGCCTAAATCATGCGCCAAACTCAAAGTTTCTGCTAAATCTTCATTAAGATTAAGATATCTAGCAATGGATCTTGCAATTTGAGCAACTTCCATGGAATGAGTAATTCTTGTTCTATAATGATCACCTTCGGTATTAACAAATACTTGGGTTTTGTGTTTGAGCCTCCTGAATGAGGCGCTGTGAATTATACGATCTCTGTCTCTTTGAAATGGAGTTCTATATTTAGATAAAGATTCTTTAAAAATCCTACCTTTACTTTTAAATAGTCCAATCTTTGAGTATTTTTTCATCCTTTAAAATAAAATATTAAGTATTATATTAGTAATACCAGTGATCAATAATGATAAAAGAAATTAAATTTACTGATAAAGCTTTAAAACAGATCAATACCCTATTGTCTAAAAAAGATAAGGGTTCTTTTTTTAGAATCGCTATTAAAGGTGGTGGGTGTTCTGGCTTTCAATATGAATTTACATTTGATCAATCAATGGACAAAGATGATCTAAACTTTGAAAATATATTAATTGATAAAGCCTCAGCTGATCTCTTAAAAGGTTCAGAAATTGACTATGTTTCAGAATTAATAGGTGAACAATTTAAAATTACTAATCCACAAACAAAATCTTCTTGTGGTTGTGGTGTTTCCTTTTCTCTTTAATGCTCATTTCATCATGGAATGTAAATTCAGTACGTGCTCGAATTGAAAATATTAAAAGTTATCTTTTAAAGTACAAGCCAGATATTTTAATGATGCAGGAAATTAAAACTGAGGATGTAAATTTTCCTTATGATGATTTTTCTTCAATGGATTATGAAAGTCATGTTTTTGGTCAAAAAAGTTATAATGGAGTTGCAATTATATCTAAAGGTAAACTAAAAAATATTAGAACAGATTTAATTAAAGATAAATTAAAGCAATCAAGAATTATTTCTGCTGAGGTTGAGTATAAGAAAAAAATTATTCAATTAATAAATGTATATACCCCAAATGGCAATCCAGTTGATACTGAAAAATATGATTATAAAAAAGATTGGATGGATCAATTAATCAAGCAACTAAAAACATTATCTAAAAAAAATTCTAATATAATTATTGCAGGTGATTTTAACGTAATACCAGCTGCTGAAGATGTTTATAATGTAAAAAGTTTTGAAGATGATGCTCTATATAGACTAGAGATAAGAAAAAAATTTAGAGAAATGCTAAATTTAGGATTTGGTGATGTTTACAGACATTTTAATGAAACTAAAGAAGGTTATACCTATTGGGATTATATGAGAGGAGCTTGGCAAAAAAATAATGGAATGAGAATAGATCATTTTCTAGCTTCAAACTCTTTAATTGATCAAATTAAGTCTATAAATATTAATAAAGATCCTAGAGGAAGAGAAAAACCCTCTGACCACACTCCAATTGAAATTAAATTAGCTTAACGATTTTATTTTATTAACTAATTCCTCGTTTATATTACGAGGACCTTTATCTAGTCTATTTTTATGTCTTCTTTCACCAGGCAATCTTACTTCACCCATCGATTTCATTTTATCAAAAAATTTATCTGCGTGTTTTTGCCAGTTAGTTCCTGCAGTTTTATCTGGTGATATAGCTAAAATAAATTCTCCTCCACTTGGTGGTCCACCATCGTTATTATCTTTAGCAGCTGTCTCAAAACTAAAATTATCACCCACTAATGCACCAGCCATTAACTCTACCATCATTGCTATTGCAGAACCTTTGTAGCCACCAAAAGGAAGTAATACTCCACCATCTGCTATTGCACCTGGGTCAGTTGTCTCTTTACCATCTTTTGTTAAACCAGTTCCTAGAGGAACTTTATGCCCTTCTCTTTTGGCAACTTGAACTTCTCCCATTGCCATTGATGCAGTAGCCATATCATAAACAACTGGAGTTTTGCCTGGCCTTGGCCATGCAAATGAAATTGGATTTGTTCCAAATAATGGTTTGATTGCTCCAGCAGGAGCTACTGCAGGCTTGTAAGATGTACAAGCGAAAGCAACTAACCCCTCTTCTGCTAATTTTTCTGTTTCAGGCCACATCGCTGCCATGTGATGAGAATTATTTATTGCTAGAACTGCTACACCATTTTCTTTTGCTGCTTTTGCTAATTCAGGCAAACCTTTATTCAAAACTACCGGAGCTAAACAATTATTACCTTGGACTTTAATTACTGATGCTGAAATTTTTTTAATTTCTGGTTTTCCTTTACCATTAATTTTTCCACTTTTTAAACCACTTATATATGCAGGCAATCTAAATAAACCATGAGATAACGAACCATCTCGTTCAGCATTTCTAATTAAATCAGATAATATAGATGCTGTTTCATCATCACATCCATTAGCTAATAAAGTCTTTTTAGCTAAATCAAATATTTCATCTAGTGTAAGGGAAACCGTACTCACCCTTATATTAAATACTATCTATG
>JBJLDI010000046.1:0-23167 GCA_045567235.1 Candidatus Pelagibacter sp. | reverse complement strand
CTTAAACCAAATATAAAATAAAATAACATTTCCCACTCGAGGGTCCATCCAACACTTATTATTGGAAATGTACCTGTTACTATGTGTGAAGTAAAAAATAATGATGAGATAATTTTTTTAATATCTAATGTTAAATTTCTAAATATATCAGGTAATAAAAAATAAATTAATACTATAAATAATGTTATTAACCAATATATAGGGACTATTCTATTTAATCGAGAAAAATAAAATTCATGAATTTTTTTTGGTTTTTGTATTTGAGTATGAATCATTACAAATCCAGATAATACAAAAAAAATATCAACCCCGTTTTGACCCCAGGTTCCAATTATTGAAAGTATACTTACTGATATACCATAGCTTTCACTTGCTAATAAAGTATGAAAATATACAACATTAATTGCTGCAAATGCTCTAAGACATTGTAGATTTTTTATCATGGAAAGGCATTAAAGCTTTTGTTAAATATTTTTTTTCTAGATTGCAATCTTTATATCCACGTTTTACCACACTTAAATATTTTTGTGTTGGATATTTAAAAGTAGATTTTTTAACCATAGTATAAGTCATAACCTTTTTCCCGTAATATAAAAAATAATATTTTTTATATAAAATTGGATAATCTTCATAAACATCAAGTTTTTTTTCATCACTTTTTGAAATTTCAAATAACCCACCAGGAACTATTGAATTTTTTTTTGGTTCTATATCTGCTGCTCTATATTTACTTCTAAATGTTAATCTAAAATCTTTTAAATTTATCTTTTTTAAAAAAAAACTATCTTTGCATCTTCTTTTCATTTGAAAATGATTAAGATTACTACCATAGGCAAAATATAACATTTAACGATCTACTACTTCTATTTTTTTTTCTTTGATAAACTTTAGTATTTGTGAATTACAATTATCAATTTTACTTTGATTTTCTGACCTAAGAACAATTGATACTCCAAGTTTACCAGCATGGAAAAATGGATAACTTCCTATTTCTACATCTTTATTTTGATCTTGCACTTTAGTTAGTGAGTTTGCTATTTCACTTTCAACTGTTTTTAAACTGATAGTGTGACTTAAAATTGGCTTTCCTCCCACTATTCTATTTTTTAAACCACCTAGCATAGATTTCATAATTGAGGGAACTCCTGGTAAACAAAAAACATTTTCAACACTAAAACCTGGTGCACCACTAGTTGGGTTTAATATTAATTCTGCACTTTCAGGCATCCATACCATTCTTTGTCTACCTTCATTGAATTCACCTGGCTTATAGTATGCCTCTAAAATTTTAAATGCCTCTTTATGTATTTCATATTTTCTACCAAACGCTTTTGAAACTGATTGTGCAGTTATATCATCATGAGTTGGGCCTATACCACCAGTTGTAAAAACATAATTATTTTCTTTTCTTAAAATATTTAGAGTATCAACTATAGTTTTCTCAACATCAGGAATTACTCTAACTTCATTTACTTTAACACCAATTGAATTTAGCCAAGTTGCTAATGTGCTCGTATTTGTATCTTGAGTTCTTCCAGAAAGAATTTCGTTTCCAATAATTAGTATTGCAGCATTTACTTTTGTGTTTTTGACCATTTTGTATATATAATTTGATTATGGAATTTACCAAGTCTTTAATAAAAGGCAAACTAATCAAAAGATATAAAAGGTTTTTCGCAGACGTTAAGGTAGATAAACAAATTGTTACAGCTCATTGTCCTAACACTGGATCAATGAAGGGATTGCTTAATGAAGGAAACGAAGTTTATTTACTTCCAAATAACGACCCTAAAAGAAAACTTAAATATGGACTAGAGATTATAAAAGCTAGAAAAAATCTTGTTGGTGTAAACACTCATATGGCTAATAAAATAGTTCAACACGCTTTAGAGAAAAATCTTATTAAAGAACTCAAAAATAACGACTCAATTAAGCCAGAGGTTTTTTTTAATAAAGAAACTAGATTTGATTTTCTCATTGAAAAAAATGAAAAAAAAAGTTTTGTAGAAATTAAAAATGTTACTCTTTTTAGAGATAAAAATACTGCTGAATTTCCTGATGCTGTAACTACACGAGGCTCTAAACACTTACTTACTCTTATTGATGCCATAAAGAGGGGTTATAAAGCATACTTGTTATTCCTTGTTCAAATTCAAAATATGGAAAAATTTAAAATTGCTAAAGATATTGATACTGAATATTATAAAAATTATATACTAGCAAAAAAAGCAGGTGTTAATTTTTTAGCTTACAGATGTAGTATAAGTGCAAAGAAAATTTTTATTGATAAAAAACTTAAAATTATAAATGATTGATTATAAAGAGAAATTTGAAAAAATGAGAGTAGCTGGAAAGTTGGCTGCACAAACATTAGATATGTTAACAGATAATATTAAAGAAGGTATTTCTACAGATCTTATAGATAAATTAGGTTACGAGTTTATAAGAGATAATGGTGGGTACTCTGCCCCACTTTATTATAGAGGATATTCAAAATCTTTATGCACATCTATAAACCATGTTGTGTGTCATGGTATTCCTTCAGATAGAATTTTACGTGAAGGAGATGCTGTAAATGTTGATGTTACCGCAATAATAGATGAACACTATGGTGATACTAGCAGAATGTTTTGTATTGGAAAAACTCCAGTTAAGCTAAATAATTTAATAGAAGTCACCTATCAATCAATGATGAAAGCAATTAAAATTTTAAAACCTGGAATCAAACTTGGAGATATTGGATATGAAATTCAATCTTATGTTGAGGATAAAGGGTTTTCAGTTGTAAGAGATTTTTGTGGACATGGAATAAGCACAAAATTTCACGAGCCTCCAAATATTTTACATTATGGTAATAAAAATTCAGGAATAGATTTAAAGCCTGGAATGACATTTACTATTGAACCAATGATTAATTCAGGTAATTATCATACAAAATTGCTTAATGATGGCTGGACTGCTGTTACAAAAGATAAATCTTTATCAGCACAATTTGAACATACACTAGGAATTACTGAAAATGGTTATGAAATCTTTACAGAATCTGCTAAAGGTTATTCAAAGCCCCCTTATTTATAATTAATGATAAAAAGATATTCTCGAAAAGAACTTACTGATATTTGGTCAGAAGAAAATAAATACAAAATTTGGTTAGATGTAGAAATTGCAGCTGCACAAGCAATGGAAAAACTTGGTCAAATACCTAGGGGTGTTTCATTAATAGTTAGAAAAAAAGCAAGAATAAATGTAAAAAGAATTCATCAGATTGAAAGCCAAGTTAAGCATGATGTTATTGCTTTTTTAACCTCAGTTACTGAAAAGGCAGGGATAAAAGCTAGATACCTTCATCAAGGTATGACTTCATCAGATGTATTGGATACAAGCTTTAATATTCAGCTAGTTCAATCAGGAAAAATTATTCTTAAAGATTTAGATCAAATTTTAAAAGTACTAAAAAAACAAGCAAGAAAATATAAATTTACTCCTTGTATGGGTAGAAGCCATGGTATTCATGCTGAACCTGTCACTTTTGGTTTAAAATTAGCTTCTTTTTATGAGGAGTTTAAAAGAAATAAAAAAAGATTAGTGGATGCAATTAATGAAGTTTCTACTTGTGCTATTTCAGGTGCTGTAGGCACATTTGCAAATATTAATCCAAATGTTGAAAAACATGTTGCAAAAAAACTTGGTTTAAAAGTTGAGCCTATCTCAACACAAATAATTCCAAGAGACCGTCATGCTTTCTATTTTTCAGTTTTAGGAATTATTGCAGGCTCAATTGAAAGAGTTGCTATTGAAATAAGACATTTACAGAGAACAGAGGTTTATGAATTACAAGAATATTTCTCTAAAAATCAAAAAGGTTCTTCTGCGATGCCCCATAAAAAAAATCCAATTTTAAGTGAAAATCTTACAGGTCTTGCAAGAATGGTTCGAAGTGCTGTGGTCCCTGCTCTTGAAAATATAGCCTTATGGCATGAGAGAGATATTTCTCATTCTAGTGTTGAAAGAAATATTGGACCTGATGCAAATATCACTACAGACTTTGCGTTAATTAGATTAACAAATATTTTAGATAATATGATTGTTTACCCAAAAAAAATGCTCGAAAATTTAAATATCACAAAAGGATTAATTTTTTCTCAAGAACTTATGTTAGAACTTACCAAAACAGGTTTAAGTAGAGAAAAATCTTATAAAATGGTTCAAGGCTATGCAAAGAAATGTTTTGCTGAAAACTTAGATTTATATGAAGTTATACAATCAGATAAATTTATTATGAGTAAGATCTCAACAAAAAGATTAAATACTATTTTTAGTTACTCAAAACATTTCAAGAATGTAAATTTAATTTTTAGAAGAGTATTTAAATAATGAAAAAAGGAAAAAAACTTTACGAAGGAAAAGCTAAAATTATCTATGCAACAACTGATAAGAATTTAGTAATCCAATATTTTAAAGATGATGCCACAGCGTTTAATAATCAAAAAAAAACTACTATTGAAGGTAAAGGAGTTCTAAACAATAGAATTTCTGAACATATACTTTCAAACCTGTCGCAAATAGGAATCCAAAATCATTTGATCAAACGCCTCAATATGAGAGAACAAATAATTAAATTAGTAGAAATTATTCCTATTGAATTTATCGTTAGAAATGTTGCAACTGGTTCAATTACTCAAAGATTAGGTATTGAAGATGGTACTGTTCTTAAAGAACCTTTGATTGAATACTGTTTGAAAGATGATGCTCTAGGAGATCCTTTAATTGCAGAAGAACATATTTATGCTTTTGATTGGGCAAACAAAAAAGAAATTGAAAAAGTCAAAAAAATGATTTTAAGAATAAATGATTTCATGATTGGAATGTTTAGAGGAATTGGAATCAAACTAATTGATTTTAAATTAGAATTTGGAAGATTAAAGGTTAATGGAAAAAACGAAATTATTCTTGCAGATGAAATAAGCCCTGATACTTGTAGATTATGGGACTCTATAACTGACAAAAAATTAGATAAAGATAGATTTAGAAAAGATTTAGGAGATTTAATTCCAGCTTATACCGAAGTTGCAAAAAGATTGGGTATTCTCCATGAACAATCAAATGTATCTGCTGTAAATGTAACTAAATTATCATCAATAAAAAAAAAGAGTAAATGAAGGTTTCTGCAATAATAACACTTAAAAAAGATGTTTTAGATCCACAAGGTAAAGTAATTCATCAAACATTAGATGGTATGGGATTTAAAGATATTAACGAAGTAAGACAAGGTAAATATTTTGAAATCGATGTTAAAGAAAAAGATCCATTAAAAGCTAAAAGTGTAGTTGAAGATATGTGTAAAAAACTTTTAGCTAATCTAGTAATTGAAGATTACAAAATTATTGAGACACAATAATTAATGAAATCATCTGTAATAACCTTTCCTGGTTCAAACTGTGATAGAGACATGCATGTTGCTCTAAATAAATTTGGTTTTAAAAATAAAATGGTTTGGCATGATGATAATGAATTACCCAAAAGTGATTTGGTTGTCTTACCTGGTGGTTTTTCATATGGTGATTATTTACGTTGTGGAAGTATGGCATCAAAATCTAAAATAATGCAATCAGTTATAAATTTTGCGAAATCTGGTGGCTTAATTATGGGAATTTGTAATGGCTTCCAAATACTTGTGGAAACAGGTTTGGTTCCTGGCGTCTTGTTAAGAAATAAGTATTTAGAATTCATATGTAAAAATGTTTTTATAAAAATAAATAACAAGGAGAATCCTTATTTTAAAAATCTTGATAAAGATATTTTTGAATTTCATATAGCGCATAATGAAGGAAATTATTTTTGCACAAAAGATCAACTTAAAGAAATTGAGGATAACAACCAAATTGCAATTTATTATTGTAATAACAAAGGTCTGACTGATGAAAAATTTAATCCTAATGGATCAATAAAGAATATTGCAGGAATTTTTAACAAAGAAAAAAATGTTTTGGGTATGATGCCTCATCCAGAAAGAATGATTGATCAAAGTTTATCTGGTGAGGATGGTTCTACATTTTTTAAAAATTTGATTAATAATTTAAAATAATGATTGTAAGTGAAAAAATAGCAATTGAGCATGGACTTAAAGCTGAAGAATATAAAAAGATTTGTGAATTATTAAAAAGAAACCCTAACATAACTGAACTAGGAATTTTTTCAGCAATGTGGAATGAACATTGCTCTTATAAGTCTTCTAGACTTCATTTAAAAAAACTTCCGACTAAAGGAAAACAGGTGATTCAGGGGCCTGGTGAAAATGCTGGTGTGATTGATATAGGAGATGACGATGCAATTGTATTTAAAATTGAAAGCCATAATCATCCGTCTTTTATTGAACCCTATCAAGGTGCTGCAACTGGTGTAGGAGGTATAATGAGGGATGTTTTTACAATGGGAGCGAGACCTATTGCAAATTTAAATTCAATTCATTTTGGATCACCTCAGCACAAAAAAACAAAAAATTTACTTAGAGGTGTTGTTCACGGCATAGGTGGATATGGTAATTGTATGGGTATTCCAACAATCGCTGGTCAAACAAGTTTTGATAGTTCATATAACGGAAACATCCTGGTTAATGCAATGACATTGGGTTTGGTTAAAAAAAATAAGATCTTTTATTCAAAAGCTGCAGGATTAAACAAACCTGTGATTTATGTGGGTTCTAAAACAGGTCGTGATGGAATTCATGGAGCAAGTATGGCTTCAGCAAGTTTTGATGAAAAAATTGAGGAAAAAAAACCGACAGTTCAAGTTGGAGATCCTTTTACAGAAAAATTATTACTTGAAGCCTGTTTGGAATTGATGGCAGGAGACTCCATTATTGCTATTCAAGATATGGGTGCTGCTGGATTAACCTCATCTAGTATAGAAATGGCTTCAAAAGGAAATCTTGGTATTGAAATAAATTTAAATGAAGTTCCCACAAGAGAGGCCAATATGACTCCTTATGAAATAATGCTATCTGAAAGTCAGGAACGTATGCTGATCGTACTTGAAAATGGCAAGGAGGAACATGCTAAAAAAATATTTGATAAGTGGAACTTAGATTTTGCAATAATTGGTAAAACAACTAAATCAAAAAAAATTGAACTGTTTTTTGATAATAAACAAGTTGCAAATATCCCTGTAAATATTTTGGTTGAGAATTCACCTATGTATGACCGAAAATGGAAAAAATCAAAACTACCAAAAAAAAATAAAATTAAAAAAGAAGTTTTAAATAATCTAAAAATAATAGATGTATTAAAGAAAGTTTTATCAAATCCTAACGTATGTAACAAAGAATGGATTTGGCAACAATATGATCATACAGTGATGGGAGATACTATACAGAAACCTGGCGGAGACTCTGGAGTTGTAAGAGTTCATGGTACTAATAAAGCTGTAGCTGCATCTGTAGACTCTTCAGCTGTTTATTGTTGGGCTCATCCTCTCACAGGAGGAAAACAAGTTGTTTGTGAAAGTTTTAGAAATTTAATTTCAGTTGGAGCAAAACCAATCGCAATTACTAATTGTTTAAATTTTGGTAGCCCTGAAAATGAAGATAATATGGGAGAGTTTGTTGAATGTGTTCAAGGTATTGGAGAAGCATCTGAATATCTTAAATTTCCTGTGGTTTCAGGTAATGTATCTTTTTATAATCAAACAAAAGATGTTGGAATTAAACCAACTCCGTCTATTGGTGGGGTTGGTTTAATAAAAGATTATAAAAATATGATTACAATGGATTTGAAAGAGGTTGGTAATCTGGTTTTTGTAATTGGTAAAACTGAAGGTCATATTGACCAAAGTTTATTTGCAAGAAATATTTTAGATGAAAAAAACGGTCCACCTCCCGAAGTAAATCTTTTTAATGAAAAAAATAATGGAGAAACTTTATTAAAGTTAATTGAAAATGGATTTATTAAAAGTGCCCACGATGTTTCTTTGGGTGGAATTATTACAGCTATCAGTAAAATGTGTATTAAAGGAAATAAAGGTATAAATCTTAAAATGTCAAAAAACCTTATTAATGAAATAGAATATTTTTTTGCTGAAGATCAAGGACGTTATTTAATTGAAATTGACCAGAAAGATCAAAAAAAAGTTGCTGATATACTTAATAAAAATGCAGTTCATTTTGATGAACTTGGTACAATAAATGAAGATCAGCTATATATTAATGATAAGACAAAAGTTACAATTGACGAATTAAAAACTTCAAATACAAGTTGGATAACTAATTATATGAGTAAATAATGGCAATGGATTTAAAAGAAATTGAGAGTTTAATTAAAGAAGCTTTATCAGATGCAAAGGTTGAAATTCAAGATTTAGCTGGTGATGGAAATCATTATTCTGCAACTGTAACTTCATCTCAATTTTCTGGTAAAAGCAAAATTGAACAACATAAAATGGTATATAATTCGCTGAAAGGTAGAATGGGAAACGAATTACATGCTTTGGCAATTAAAACGAAGGAGCAATAATGGATGATCAAACAAAAACAATAATTCAAAATCATATAGACAGTAATGATGTATGTTTATTTATGAAGGGAACTCCAGATGCTCCTCAGTGTGGCTTCTCGATGGCCGTATCAAATATATTGAGACTTCTTGAGGTGAACTATAAAGGTGTAAACGTCCTAGAAAGCCAAAATATGAGGGAAGGTATTAAAATTTTCAGTGATTGGCCTACTATTCCTCAATTATATATTAAGAAGGAATTTGTCGGTGGTTGTGACATCATAAAAGAAATGTACGAAAATGGTGAATTAAAAAAAGTTTTTGAGGACAAAGGTATTAACTTTAAAAAATAATATTATCTAATTAAATTTCTTAGCAATTTAGAAAAGAATTTTCTTGTAAGAGATAATCTTGAAATTTTCTCATAATCTTGAGAATCTTTTTCTACTATTTTATATTCAATAGAATCCTCCCAATACAACTCAAGAATTAAACTTTGTCTAAAATATTTAGAAAATTTTTTTATAGATGAAACGGTGATTACAGGTTCTATATATTGAATTTTTTTAGATATGTGTAATTCATTTTTGTTGTCTTCAAATTCCATGTGCCATATGTGATCTTTTTTATTTTCAAAAACTAAATTATCTTCAAGAATTGTGGGTAATTCAATATATCCTTTATTAGCTACTCTCTCTAATTCTTTAATCAAAAAATCTACATCTTTAACATGTTCAAGTACATGAGATGTAATCACAAAATCAAACTCTTTATTTTTGAAAGGTAAAGTTTTGTCAATAAGTCTTACAAAATTTCTATCTTTATAAAAATTTGATAAGTCCTGAACGTCACAAATTACTGAAGCATTATCATTTGCTGTATATCCACACCCAATATCAAGGACTTTCCAATTTGGGTTTTCTTTTAAAAGATTATCAATAAATTTCTTTGAAGATCGTTTGATCAAAATATTTATCTAGAGTAATATTCAATTACTAAATTTGGTTCCATAACGATTGGATAAGGAACTTCTTCAAATTTTGGAACTCGAACAAATTTTAATTTTTTGTTTTTCTCATCCATTTGAATATATTCGGGTGTTTCTCTTTCTTTACTAGCTAAAGCAATATCAATAATTGCTAACTGTTTGGATTTGTCTCTAATTTCAATTGAGTCTTCTTCTTTAACTACATAACTACCAATATTAACTTTTTTTCCATTTACTTTAACATGTCCATGATTAATTAATTGTCTTGCTGAAAAAATTGTAGTTGCAAATTTTGCTCTGTAAATAATTGCATCAAGTCTTCTCTCTAGTAGTCCGATTAAATTTTCACTTGTATCACCTTTAAGCATAGAAGCTTTTTTATAAATATTTCTAAATTGTCTCTCGTTGATATTTCCATAGTAGGCTTTTAGTTTCTGTTTAGCTTGTAGCTGAATTCCATAATCTGATGGTTTACCTTGTCTTGATTGACCGTGTTGGCCAGGACCATAAGCTCTTGTATTAAATGGACTTTTGGGTCTGCCCCACAAGTTAACTTTTAATCTTCTATCTACTTTGTGTTTAGAGTTTAATCTTTTTGTCATTTGATATTGCGTTTTATAAACTTACTCTTTGTTTTGTCAATCAACGTTTTTTTCCTAAACTACCAAATACACCTGATAAAATACGTGTTTCTTTATCAGATAAGTCCATTTTATAAAAAATATTTCTCAGGTTCTCGAGCATTTTTGGTCTCTTTTCCTTAGGTCTAAAGAAATTAATTTCATCAAGATTTTTAATGCAAAGACTTAACATTGATTGAATTTCTTTTTTACTAGCTGATTTAATTTTTTTTGATCTTTTAAATGGAATATTTTTAAGTTTAATAAGACCAGCTACATATTGAGCAATTATGATCAGACTATGGGATAAATTCAATGATTTAAAGTCAGGATTGGTGGGTATTTGCAAAGTATAATTGGCATAACTAACCTCATAATTAGACAAACCTGATGCTTCTGAACCAAACAAAAACCCAATTTTTTTTTTAAAATTAATCTTTTTTAAATCACCTAAATTTATATGTTTGATATTTTTATTTCTAAATCTTGCAGATGTAGCAATAACAATGTCAATTTTGCTTATAGCCTTCTCTAAATTATCATACTTTTTACTTTGTTTAATAATATCTCTAGCTCCAACAGAAGTAGCTAGGATTTTATCATTTGGGAAAATAGGTTTAGGATTAATTAAAACTAATTTCTTAAAATTAAAGTTCTTAATTGCTCTAGCACAAGCACCAATATTTTCAGATAATTGAGGTTTATGAAGAATAAATGAGATATTGTTTTTACTCATTTATTTACTTGCAGGCGCATCATCTTTAAATAGCTTATAATCCAAACTGTCTACTAATGCTTTGAACGAAGCATCGATAATGTTTGTTGATACACCAATGGTAAACCAATTTTTTCCTTTGGAGTCTGTGCTTTCAATTGAAACTCTTGTTACAGCTTCTGTTCCTGTATTTAAAATTCTAACTTTATAATCCACTAGTTTTAAATCCTTTAAATATTTTGAGTATTTTGCTAATCTATCAACGTTTTGTCTTATAGCATTATCTAAAGCATTTACTGGTCCATTACCTTCTCCTTCACACATAATTTTTTCTCCATCAACCTCTAATTGGGCTTTTGCAGAAGAAACTATTTCACCGGCTTTATTTTTTTTTACCGATACATCATATTCGTTAATAGATATATATCTTGGTATTTCTCCTATAATTCTTCTAGCCAATAATTCAAATGATGCATCAGCACCATCATAACTATAACCAATAAATTCTCTGTCTTTTACTTCATCTAATAATTTTTTAATTTTTGGATCATTTTCTTGGATATCAATTTTTATACTTTTTAATCTTGAAATAATATTTGATTTTCCTGACTGATCAGAGACAACAATGTTTCTTGTGTTACCAACTTCTTCTGGGTTGATGTGTTCATAAGTTTTTGGATCTTTTTGCACAGCAGATACATGCAATCCCCCTTTATGTGAAAAAGCAGCAGCACCTACATAGGGTAAATGTTGGTTAGGTTTTCTATTTAAAATTTCATCTAAAAGTCTCGAACAATCAGTAAGATTTTTTATATTACTTGATTTTATTCCAATTTCAAATTGAGATGAAAAATCTTTCTTCAAAAAGAATGTTGGTATTAATGACATCAAATTTGCATTTCCACATCTTTCACCTAATCCATTTATTGTACCTTGAATTTGTCTAACACCAGACAGTACTGCTGCTAACGAATTAGCTACCGCATTACCAGTGTCATTATGAGCATGAATTCCTAAGTTTTTTCCTGGTATTACTTTTGCAACTTCGCTCACTATTTGTGTTACTTCATGTGGAAGTGTTCCTCCATTTGTATCACACAGAATTACCCACCTAGCACCTTGATCATAAGCAGCTTTGATGCAAGAAACTGCATATTTTGGATTTGCTTTATAACCATCAAAAAAATGTTCTGCATCAAACATAAATTCTTTTTTTGCTTTAACAAAATGTTTGGCGCTCTCAGAAATATTATCTAAATTTTCATCATTTGTAATTCCTAATGCAACATCAACGTGAAAGTCCCAAGACTTACCTACTAAACATACTGCAGGGGTATTAGAATTCATAAGTGCTGACAAACCAGTATCATTTTCAGCACTTCGTCCAGATCTTTTCGTCATTCCAAAAGATGTTAGTTTTGAATTTTTGAAATCATGTTTCTTTTGAAAAAATTCTGTATCTGTTGGGTTTGCCCCAGGCCATCCTCCCTCTATATAATCCACACCTAAATTGTCCAAAGCTAAAGCAATTTTTCCTTTATCTTCCAAAGAAAAGTCAACTCCTTGCGTTTGAGCTCCATCTCTTAAAGTTGTATCAAATATGTATAATCTTTCTTTGCTCATTTAAATTTCCAGAGTGTTTTACCATCTTTGTCCTCTATTAAAACACCTTTGTCTAAGAGCTCATCTCTAATTCTATCAGCTTCTTTATACTTCTTATTTTCTCTAGCTTTATCTCTTAAACTAAGCAAATTTTCAATTTCAGTCTCAGTTATAGATACTCTGCTCTTTTTAAACTCATTCCATTGGTCACTAGTTTCATTCATCAAACCAATAAATTTACATGCAGAAACAAATAAGTCTGCGTTTTCGCCTTTATTAGCTTTTTCATATAATTTATGAAGGTTGGCAATATATCCAGGAGTATTTAAATCTTCATACAATGGTTTTAAAATTTCATCTGAAACTTTGACAGATTTTAGATTAGATGAATACACTTTATACCATTTATCTAAAGTACTTTCACAATCACTTAATAATTTATCGTTCCAATCTAACGGTTGTTTGTAGTGTGCACTCATTAAAGCTAATCTTATTATTTGGCCACTAATCTTATTTCTAAAATCTTTTATTTTAAGAATGTTGCCTTGAGATTTAGCCATTTTTTCATTGGACATTGTAATAAATGCGTTGTGGACCCAATAATTTGCAAACACTTTTGTATCATTGGCACATCTAGATTGAGCTATTTCATTCTCGTGATGGGGAAAAATTAAGTCTATACCCCCGCCATGAATATCAAATTCATTACCTAAGAATTTTTTTGACATAGCTGAACACTCTAAATGCCAACCTGGTCTGCCTTTACCCCAAGGTGAGTCCCAAGCAGGTTCATCGTTATTTGATGGTTTCCATAAAACAAAGTCTTCAGAATTTTTTTTATTTTCGCTTATTTCTACTCTTGATCCAGCAACTAAATCTTCTAAATTTTTATTTGATAATTTTCCATAATCAGTAAACTTTTTAACCTCAAAATAAACGTGTTTTTTATTTTCATAGGCAAATCCTTTCTTAATTAAACCATTAATCATTTCAATCATAAGATCAATGTGCTCAGTTGCTTTTGGCTGATGGGTAGGATTTTCACAATTCAAAAACTCACAATCTTTAAAAAAGCTTGAAGTTACTTTTTCTGTAAGCTCTCTTGTAGAAATTTTTTGCTCTTGTGAGGATTTAATTATTTTATCATCAATATCAGTTATATTTCTTACATATGTAACTAAGGGAAATTCATTTTTTAATAATTTAAATAAAATATCAAAAATTACTAAAGGTCTTGCATTTCCTATGTGGGGATCATCATAAACTGTAGGTCCACAAACATACATTCCAACATTTTTTTTTTCTTTAGGAATAAAATGTTCTTTTTTATTACTTAAGTTATTTGTTAAAAAAATATCCATTTCAGTTAATTAAGAAATATACCTTATTTGATGATTTGTTAATCTAATTGATTAACTAGGAATCTTGCAAACTGGAATTGGCTCCATTTTATGCAAGTTTTGATTCCGAATTTTTTCGTATTGTTCTCTGTGGGGAGAATTTGGGTTGCTCATTGCATCTTCAAGCTCTGAATATTTGAACCCTAATTGACCTTCGTCTGTTCTTCCATCATCCCATAAACCATCAGTGGGTGGAGCATCAATAATTTCTTTTAATATACCTAATTCTTTTCCAAGCTCCCATACTTCAGTTTTATTACAATCTGCTATTGGTGATATATCCACTCCTCCATCGCCATATTTTGTATAAAATCCAACACCAAAATCTTCAACTTTATTGCCAGTTCCAACTACAATTCCTTTGTTTGCTGCAGCTACTTGATAAAGAGTTGTCATTCTTAATCTTGCTCTTGAATTTGCAAATCCATGTTCATTATCAAATTTGTTAAGCGTAGATGAAAATGATTCAAATAATTTATTTAGACTAATCGTATGTGCTTCTACATTTTTAAAATTTTTTACCAACCACTCTTGATGTTTTA
This sequence comes from Candidatus Pelagibacter sp., assembly GCA_045567235.1. GTDB lineage: Bacteria > Pseudomonadota > Alphaproteobacteria > Pelagibacterales > Pelagibacteraceae > Pelagibacter. Next base: position 8,814 of record JBJLDI010000046.1, on the reverse strand, counting down.
GACTTAAATCATGTTGATTTTCTTTTTGTTTAATTGGCATTGATAGAGCTATAGTTTTTAATCCTGTCATAGCACTAAGTGTACTTGAAACGGATGAGTCTATTCCACCAGATATTCCAATTACTAAAGATTGGGCTTTTCTTGGCATTTTATCAACATATGCCTTGATCCAGTTTGAAATATATTTAACTTTTTCTGAAGGTGTCATAGCTAATATTTAATAATCTTATGTTTGAAAGCAATAGACTAAGATGCCGCCTGAATAGCATTTTTAGAATAGCTGCTATTCTTTTTTATCTCATCTGAAATCAAAAAAGCTAGTTCTAAAGCCTGGTTTGCGTTTAATCTAGGATCACAATGAGTATGGTATCTTGAAGATAAATCTTTATCGGAAATTTTTTGTGCTCCACCTGTGCATTCAGTCACATCTTGACCAGTCAATTCAATATGTAATCCGCCAGCATAACTTCCTTCACTCTGATGACATGCAAATACATTTTTTACTTCACTTAATACACTATTAAATGGTCTTGTTTTAAATCCAGTTGTAGCCTGTATTGTGTTACCATGACATGGATCACACGACCAAATTACGTTAAGACCTTCTTTTTTAATTGCTCTAATCAATTTTGGTAAATGTTTAGATACGTTGTCATAACCAAATCTTGAAATTAAGGTTATTTTACCTTTTTCATTAGAAGGATTAATCTTATTACACAAATTAATTAAATCATCTGCTTTTAAAGTAGGACCACATTTGATACCGATAGGATTTTCTATTCCTCTACAAAATTCAACGTGTCCTCCATCAAGTTGTCTAGTTCTGTCTCCAATCCAAACAAAGTGAGCTGACGTATCGTGATTTTCACCAGTAGTCGAGTCTAATCTAGTCATTGACTCTTCAAAAGGTAACAGTAAAGCTTCATGAGAAGTCCAAAAATTAACTGTTTTTAATCTTCTATTAAAATCTGAATTAATTCCGCATGCATCCATGAAAGCTAGGGCTTTAGCTATTTGATCCTCTAATTCTTTAAATCTTTTAGCCTCTGGACTTTTTTTAATAAAACCTAAGTTCCAAGTGTGTACATTTTTCAAATCTGCAAAACCCCCATGGCAGAAAGCTCTAACTAAATTTAGAGTTGCTGCAGATTGAGAATATGCTTTAAATAATCTTTTTGGATCTGGAATTCTTGCTTTTTCACTAAATTCTATACCGTTTATATTATCACCTAAATAACTTGGTAACTCTACTCCATTCTTAACTTCAACGGGTGAGCTTCTTGGTTTAGAAAACTGTCCTGCTATTCTACCCAACTTAACCACCGGTAATGATGCTGAGTAAGTAAGAACTAATGACATCTGCAACATTAGTTTAAATGTATCTCTAATATTATCAGGATGAAATTCCGCAAAACTTTCTGCACAATCACCGCCTTGTAAAAGAAAAGCTTTACCCTCTACAACTTCAGCAAGTTGTTGTTTAAGATGTCTAGTTTCACCAGCAAAAACTAAAGGTGGAAAAGTTCTCATCTTATCTAAAACTTTATCTAACTCCTTTTTATCCGGATACTCCGGAATATGTTTTACAGGATACTTTCTCCAGCTATTTACTTTCCAATTTTTCATATACAACTATAAATTGTTTTAACAGAGTTTAATCATTATTCAACTAAGTTTAAAGACTACATTTTTTATATTTAAAAATTTTAAACAAAGTTTTTAAGTTATTTTATATAATGCATGAAAATAACCGTGTGGAATATAACATTTTTCATGAACTAATTTAGACCAATTATTCTTGACTGGATAATTATCAATATTGAACTTCTTTTTTTCACCAAAATCAGCCCATTGTTCATTTTGACATTTAAAATAAAAAAAATTTGAAAGTCTATTAAATTCATTAAAATAATCATCTACTTGTGAAAAATTAAGTTCATGCAAACAATCAATTGCCACACTTAATTTAAATAGTTTATTAGGTAAATATTTCAGCTGCTCTGGTAACAAAAATCTAATATCACTTGAAATAAACTCATCCTCAACATCTTTAAAATTTTTAAAATTTCTATATTTGAAAATTTTCTTATTTTTGAAAATAGTAGATAGATTTTTTTGAGCAACAAATAATGTTGGTGGAATATCACAGATAGTATGATTTAGGTTAGAGTCTATTTGCATTAGTGCATTACATAGTCTACCTGAACCAGCTCCTATTTCTAATATTGAACTATATTCATTTTGTAATATGTTTTTTTTTAAAATATCAATATCTAATAATGAATTTAATAAGGCGTATGAGTAATTTCTATTTTGATATTTAAATGTTATTGAATTTCCAAAATTATTTTCTTTAACAATATTTAGATATTTTTGAAATCCCTTTTCAACTAAATAATTAATTAATATTAAATTAGTTTTATTTATATCTTTACTTTCTTCTACTGAACAAAAATCATGTTTTTTATCAAGTTCTTTTTTGTCATATTCAATTTCTATTTCTTTATTCTTGATAGGATCTAGCAGCATAGAAGCAGCTGAAATTTCTCCCCAATAATGAAACCTTTCAATAGTTTGTTTAAAATTATCAAATCCTTCTTCAGTTAATATCTTAATATGATTCTGAGCTAATTGATTCCAATAAGAAGAATAATCTTTAAAATTTTTATCTTGAATTAAATCATTAATCATTATCTTTAAATCAGTATCAATATTTTTTTGCTGATAATCAGACCACCAATTTATGAATTGTTTTGATGATAAAGTTGAAACATTTTTTTCACTGATAGAAAAAAAATTTTTTAAAAACTTAATTATTTTTTTTTTTTTAATTTTTTTCATTTAAAAAAGTTTATGCAATTTTAATTTTATTCAACAGTTACAGACTTGGCTAAATTTCTAGGCTTATCTATGTCAAAACCTTTTTTTAATGCTGAATGATATGCTAATTTTTGTAAAGGAATAGTTAAAAGGAACGGCAAAAGATCTTCGTTTGTGCTTTCAACTTCTATAGTTTCCCAAATGTTTTCAGAAACAATTTCATCATTACTTTTATTAGTGACTAATAAAACCTTTGCACCTCTTGCAATTACTTCCTGCATATTTGAAATTGTTTTTTTATAATAGTGATCTCTTGGTGCTAAAACAACAACTGGCATTCCATCTTCAATTAGTGCTAATGGACCATGTTTCATTTCTCCAGCAGGATAACCTTCGGCATGAATATATGATAATTCTTTTAATTTTAGTGCTCCTTCTAATGCGATCGGGTATGAAAACCCTCTACCCAAAAACATTGAGCCTTTTGCATCGTTAAATGTATTAGATGCATTTTGTATTTTATTATCGGTCATCAAAGTTTGTTCAACCAATTTTGGTAAATCTTTCAAATCTTTTAATTTTACAGATAATTCCTTTTTTTTAATGTCACCTCTCATTAAGCCTAGTTTTAAAGTTAATATATATAATATTAAAATCTGACCTAAAAACGCTTTTGTGGATGCCACTCCAATTTCAGTCCCACAATGAATAGGTAAAACAAACTTTGAGTCTCTTGCTATTGAGCTTTCAATAACATTAACAATAGCGCAAGTTTTCATATTATTTTTATTACACAAGTCTAATGCAGCATAAGTGTCTGCTGTCTCCCCAGATTGAGAAACGAAAACATATAAACTATCTTTTTTAAATCTATTTTTTCTATATCTAAATTCTGATGCAATATCCACGTTTACATCTAAAGATGTTAATTCCTCAAACCAGTATTTAGCCATTAAACATGAGTGATATGCTGTACCACAACCAATCAAAGTGATAGAAGAAATTTCATTTTTCTTCCATGGAATATTATAAATGTTTATTTCATTATTTACAGTATCAATATACTCTTTAATTCCATTTTTAAGGGTTTTTGGCTGTTCTTCAATTTCTTTTGCCATGAAGTGTTTATAGTCACCCTTGTCATATTTTTCTTCTTCACTTGATAGTTCTAAAACTTTTTTATTAATTTTATCTCCATCTTCGCTGAAAAATTCTACATGATCTTTTTTAATAACACAAAATTCTCCATCATTTAAGTAAGTTATCTTATTCGTCATTGATTTAAGTGCATAAGAGTCTGATCCTAAATAATTTTCATTTGGACCATATCCTACAGCTAAAGGGGAGCCCCTTCTTGCTCCAACAATGAAATCAGGTTCATCTTTAAATATAATTCCTAAAGCAAAACTTCCTTGAAGAGCTTTTAAAGTTTTTTTAATTGAATTAACTATATTATCAGATTTTAGATTTTCAGTTATTAAGTGAACAATAACCTCTGTATCTGTTTGAGATTTAAATTTATGACCTTTGCTAACTAAAAAGTTCTTTAGCGATGTTGAATTTTCAATTATTCCATTATGAACAACAGACACATTTTGTGATGAATGTGGGTGTGCATTTATAGTATTTGGTAAACCGTGCGTAGCCCATCTTACATGACCAATACCTATTGTGCCTTCCATTTTTTGAACAAAAGAATTTTTTTCAAGATTATCTACTCTGCCTTCAGATTTTATTTCATTGATAAAACCACTTGAAAGAGTAGCAATTCCGGCAGAGTCGTAGCCTCTATATTCAAGTTTTTTTAATGAATTAATAATTGCAGCTGAAACTGGTTTGTTACTATTTATGCCTATTATACCACACATAATTACTTTTTTTTTCTTTTATAATTTTTTACTTCAATTTGTGAACTTCTAGTCAATGCCAATGAATTTTTTTTAACATTTTTTGTTATAACTGAACCTGCTCCAATTAAACTACTCTTCTCAACTAATAATGGGGCCACTAAGGATGAATTAGATCCAATAAATACGTTATCTTTTATTTTTGTTCTATTTTTTTTAACTCCATCATAGTTACAGGTTATTGTTCCAGCACCTATGTTTACTGACTTTCCTATCTCACTATCACCTACATAAGATAGATGATTAACTTTTGATTTTTTACCAATAACACTTTTTTTAATTTCTACAAAATTACCAACTTTTGAACCCTCTTTTAGAATTACACCTGGTCTAATTCTGGCATAGGGTCCTATATCAACTTTATTTTCAATTCGGCAATTTTCTAAGTGAGAAAAAGATTTAATTGTTACATTGTTGCCGATTTTTACTTTAGGACCAAATACAACATAAGGTTCTATAACTACTTTTTTTCCAATTTTAGTATCTTCTGAAAAATAAATTGTCTCAGGTCCTAACATTTGTACACCTGACTTTAAGAATTTATTTCTAAGTTTATTTTGTAGCTTTTGTAAATTAATCTGTTTCATCTAGGAAATTCTTTATATTAAGTATATACGTTTCTTAATTCACAAAATATTTCTTAAAAATACTTTTGATTATGACACAACAATACACAATTCTTTTTGATTTAGATGGAACTTTGGTTGATACTGCTCCTGATTTGATGCGCGCCCATAATCACGTAATGAAAAAGTTTGGTTTTCCCACAAAGTCAACAGATGAAATCAGAACTTTAGTTGGTCAAGGTGCTGGCGCTCTACTTGGTAGATCTATTTGGGGTCAAGCAAAAAAGGAATTTGGTAAAGTGCAGGATGAAAAAATTAAAAAAGAAATGGTTAAAGATTTTATAGATTTTTATGGAAAAAATATTGTTAATGAAAGTACTCTGATAAATGGTGTTAAAGAGTTTTTAGTTTGGTGTAGGGAGAAAAAAATCTCAATGGCTGTTTGTACTAATAAAACAGAATATTTAGCAATCGACCTTTTAAAAAAAATTGGTATCAATGATTTTTTTGAATATGTTGCGGGTCATAATACATTTGAATATTGTAAGCCTGATCCAAGACATTTAACTTCAGTTGTTGAGATATTAGGTGGAGATATCAAAAAAACTTTAATGATTGGTGATAGTGAGACAGATGCTAATGCAGCCAAAAATGCTGGTATACCGGTTATACTATTAGAAGATGGTTACACAGAAAAAAATACATCCGAAATATATCATAATCACTTAGTAAAAGACTTTATTGGAATCGAAAAAATTGTATTAAAATATCTTTAATATTGATTATTTTTTTTTAACTATTAAAAACAATCTCGAAAATTAGGAGTTATTTTGATTGTACATAAAGTAAAAGTTTACCCATCTAAAATACATTTACCAAAAAAAAATCAACTAGCATGGAAAATTGCTGAAATAGCAAGTGATAATGCAAAACTGAATAAAGATGCAATTGATATGGTTATAAATAGAATTATTGATAACGCTTCAGTTGCAATTGCATCACTAAACAGAAGGCCCGTTATTTCATCAAGAGAGATGGCTTTAAAACACTCTAGAAAAAATGGTGCAACTTTATTTGGAGTTAATAAAAAATTAAAATTTGATTGTGAGTGGGCTGCTTGGTCAAATGGAAACTGCAGTAAGAGAACTTGATTTTCATGATACATTTTTAGCAGCAGATTACAGTCATCCAGGGGATAATATTCCTCCTTTAATAAGTGTTGCTCAGCAAAATAGAAAAAGTGGTTTAGATCTTATAAAAGGTATTATTACCGCTTATGAAGTTCAAGTAAATTTAGTAAAAGGAATTTGTCTGCACAAACATAAAGTAGATCATATAGCTCATTTAGGACCAAGTGTAGCTGCTGGACTTGGTACAATGTTAAAATTAAAAACTGAAACAATTTATCAAGCAGTCCAACAGGCATTACATACTACAGTTTCTACAAGACAATCGAGGAAAGGTGAAATTTCAAGTTGGAAGGCATACGCACCAGCACATGCAGGTAAACTTGCAATTGAAGCTGTAGACAGAGTGATGCGTGGTGAAGGTGCTCCAAGTCCAATATATGAGGGTGAAGATAGTGTGATCGCAAGAATTTTAGATGGAAAGAAAGCACTATATAAAGTTCCTCTACCAAAAAAAGGTGAGGTAAAAAAAGCTATACTCGAAACTTATACAAAAGAATATTCGGCAGAATATCAATCTCAAGCCCTAATTGATCTTGCTAAAAAACTTAATAAAAAAGTGTCAAATTTAAAACAAATTAAAAAAATTGATATTTATACAAGTCATCACACACATTATGTTATTGGCACAGGGGCTAATGATCCTCAAAAAATGGATCCTAATGCTAGTAGAGAGACTTTAGATCACTCTATAATGTATATTTTTGCAGTAGCCTTAGAAGATGGTAGCTGGCATCACGTTAAATCATATTCAAAATCTAGAGCTAACAAAAGAAGCACTATTAAAATTTGGCGATCAATAAAAACTCATGAAGATAAAAAATGGACAAAAAAATATCACGATCCAAATCCTAAAAAAAGATCTTTTGGTGCTAAAGTAATTATAACTTTAAATAATGGAAAAAAAATAATTGAACAACAAGATAGAGCAGATGCTCATCCTTTTGGATCAAGACCATTCAAGAGAAAAAATTATATAAATAAATTCTTAACTTTAACAGAAAAAATTTTAGATAAAAAAGAAAGCGATCGGTTTTTAAAAGCAGTACAGAGTCTAAGAAAATTAAAATCAGGACAATTAGATAGATTAAATATTAATGTAAGAAAAAATAGACTAAAAAGAAATTTTAAAAAAGGTATTTTTTAATGCATTTTGTTGAAAAAGAACCAGCTCAAAAAAGGTTTGATTTTGTAAATAAACTTAAATCAAAAAAAATTTTAAGAGTACCAGGGGCATATAATCCTCTTACAGCAAAATTAATTGAAGAAATAGGTTATGATGCAGTTTATGTATCTGGTGGTGTAATGGCAAATGATCTTGGTTTTCCAGATATTGGTTTGACTACACTTCAGGATGTAAGTACACGATCCTATTTAATTTCACGAGTAACTAATCTTCCAACAATTGTTGACATTGATACTGGTTTTAAGTCTTGCAAAGAAACTATTGAAACTTTTGAGGAATTCGGAATTTCAGCTGTTCATTTGGAGGATCAAATCGAAAGAAAAAGATGTGGGCATCTCGAAAACAAAGAGCTTATCACAACTGATGCTATGGTTAATAAAATTAAAGAATGTGTGGCAGCAAAAAAAGATGAGAACTTTAAAAATTATTGCAAGATCAGATGCAAAAGCTGTTGAGGGAATTGAAAAAATGATTGATAGATGTAAAGCATATATAGATGCAGGTGCTGAAATAATTTTTCCAGAGGCATTACACGATGAAAAAGAATTCGAAAAAAGTAAGAAAAGAACTTTCATGTTATTTGCTTGCTAACATGACTGAATTCGGTAAATCTAAATTATTTAATTACAAAGAATTAGAACAATTTGGTTATAATATAGTGATTTATCCAGTAACTACTCAACGTTTGGCAATGAAAAATGTTGAAGATGGATTAAGAGACATTTATGCAAATGGACATCAAAATAATATTATTGATAAAATGCAGACTAGAAAACGGTTATATGAACTTGTTGATTATGAGAAATATAATAGTTTAGACGAAAAAATTTATAACTTTAGTACAGAGGATCATGAATAATGAGTGAAGATATCAAAAAAAGGCTTGCTTGGAATAGTTGTTGATGAAACTGAAGTTTCAAAGGTTATGCCTGAAATTAATTCTCTTACATATAGAGGTTATGCAGCTCAAGATTTATGTGCAAAATGTAAGTTTGAAGAAGTTGCATATTTAATATTAAATGGAGAGCTTCCAAATAAAAAACAATTAAAACAATTCGAAAAACAAGAGAGAAAAGAAAGAAAACTCTCAAAAACTTTACTTGATGATATAAAAGGATTTCCAAAAAAAGCTCATCCAATGGACGTGG
>JBJLDI010000045.1:0-23880 GCA_045567235.1 Candidatus Pelagibacter sp. | reverse complement strand
AGAATGTATATCCAACCTGCCATTCCAATAATGAAACCAAGTGTTGAGTTGATGTATCCAGCTTCACCTAAATATCCACCGATTAACATTACCAATGAACCAAGTAACAATCTCCAGAACATTCCAGAATTTGCTTTACCTACAGCTGATAGAATTAAGTAAAATTCAACCATTTGTAGTGGAACAGTAATTAACCAGTCAATATATCTGTAAACAGTTGGTGAGTCTCCAGTACTAATCCATACTTCTCTCATGTACATGTAGTGTATGAATGCAATACCAGTTACTAGACCAGCAACAATAACTGAAGTTCTCCAGCCTGCTGCTACATTGCCTGTTTCCATGAAAAAGAAAGCAGTAGCTGCTAACATTCCCATAGAGATTACCCAAAATGAAATTCCTACGAAATCATCTTGAGCTAACATGGCGTCCGCGTTTGCAACACCTGTAACACCTAATAGCGCTACAACTGTAAGAGCAAACAATTTAAGTTTTTTCATAAAAAACTCCCTCTTCGTTAGTTTTTATTTTAGTTTATATAAACTAGGTTAAGGTTACCCCTAACCAAGATAGGGCGTTAAATACCAAATTAAAACACTTAATAGAAGACTTAAATGTCATTTATTTACATTGATTTTACTTACTTTTTAAAATTAAATACAATCTAAAAGTTAAAAATCAAAAAAAGAGCAACAACGAATCAAGTTTATAATGTCCAATAAATTTAATCAAATATACGACGAATCTATAAGAAATCCTGAAAAATTTTGGCAAGAAGCCTCTAATGATATTTTTTGGTTTAAAAAACCAACAAAAATTTTAAATAAATCTAATCCTCCTTTCTATAAATGGTTTACAGATGGGGTAACAAATACTTGTTACAACGCTTTAGATATCCATATTGATCAAGGTAAGGGAAAAAGAACAGCATTAATTTATGATAGTCCAATTACTGGAAACAAGTCAAAATATACTTATGAAGAATTAAAAGTAAAAGTTTCTAAATTTGCAGGAGCACTGAAAGACCAAGGTGTTAATAAAGGAGATAGGGTAATCATCTACATGCCGATGATACCAGAGGCGGTAATTGCTATGTTGGCTACTGCAAGAATTGGAGCAATCCATTCAGTGGTTTTTGGAGGTTTTGCCTCTAATGAACTTGCTAGTAGAATAGATGATAGTAAAGCAAAAGTTTTAGTAACTGCTTCATGTGGATTTGAACCTGGAAGAACAGTTGAATATAAACCGTTAGTAGATGAAGCTATTAAACAGGCCAACCATAAAATTGATAAAATGATTTTATTTCAAAGACCTGGTCATGAAGTAAAACTTAACACTCCTAAAGAAGTAAATTGGGAAGAAGCTGTCTCAAATGCAAAAGAAGCTGACTGTGTTGAAATGAATTCAAATGAATTTGCTTATATACTTTATACTTCAGGTACAACTGGCACTCCTAAAGGTATAGTAAGAGATATTGGTGGTCATATAGTTGCACTAAAGTGGACCATGAAAAATATTTATAATATAGATGAAGGAGATATATGGTGGTCAGCAAGTGATATTGGATGGATTGTTGGTCATTCCTACATTGTTTATGCTCCTTTATTCAAAGGCTGTACAACAGTATTATTTGAAGGAAAGCCAGTAGGCACACCTGATGCAGGAGCTTTTTGGAAAATCATATCAGATTACAAAGTAAAATCTTTGTTTACAGCTCCAACCGCTTTTAGAGCAATTAAAAAAGAAGATCCAGATGGAAAATTCTTCTCAAAATACGACTTGAGTAAGTTTGAAAGTCTTTTTCTTGCAGGAGAAAGAGCCGATCCAGATACAATCAAATGGGCTGAATCTTTATTAAAAGTTCCTGTGATTGATCACTGGTGGCAAACTGAAACAAGTTGGGCCATTAGCTCTAATTGTACAGGTATTGAAATGATGGAAACAAAATATGGTTCAGCGTGTAAAGCTGTTCCTGGCTATGATGTAAAAATTATAAAATCCGATCAAACTTTAGCTAAACCAAATGAAATGGGAGATATAGTTGTTAAGCTGCCTTTGCCTCCTGGAACTTTTCCTACTCTTTGGAATGCTGATGAAAGATATAAAGAAAATTATATGTCAAATTATGATGGTTATTACCAAACATACGATGCAGGTCACATAGATGAGGATGGTTATATTTGGATTATGTCTAGAACTGACGATATTATAAATGTAGCTGGTCATAGATTATCTACAGGAGCAATTGAAGAAGTTTTATCTGAACATCAATCAGTTGCTGAGTGTGCAGTACTTGGAATTGCAGATAAATTAAAAGGACAATTGCCAATTGGTTTAGTAGTTCTTAAAACTGGTGTAGAGAAAGATCATGACACAATATCCAAAGAATGCATCCAAATGGTCAGAGATAAAATCGGTCCAGTTGCTGCATTTAAAGTTGTGATTGTCATTAAAAGATTGCCAAAAACAAGATCAGGAAAAATTCTAAGAGGAACCATTAGAAAAATCGCAGACAACGTTGAATATAAAGTGCCACCTACTATAGATGATCCAGCTATTTTAACTGAAATAAAAGAAGATCTAATTAAGCATAAGATTTTAAATAATGGTTAAAACTTACATATTTTTATTTGGTGCAATATTTTGTGAAGTGGTCGGCACAATGTTATTACCTGTATCAAAAAATTTTACAAAACTTATCCCCACTTTTTCACTTGCTATATTTTATCTGGTCGCATTTTATCTTTTAACTTTCGTTGTAAATAAATTACCAATCGCAATTGTTTACGCTACATGGAGTGGGCTAGGAATTTTTACAATCGCTATATTAGGTTATATATTTTTTAAACAAACGCTATCCTGGCAAGCAATAATAGGTTTATTTCTAATTGTTATAGGTGTGATACTTGTAAATGCTTATACAGTTAAGTAAATTTAAATTTTTTATTTAAAATATGAAAGTATCTGTTGTAATAGCTAATTATAATAATTCAAAATTTATTAAAGAATGTATAGAATCTCTAAACAATCAAACTTATAAAAATATAGAAATTATTTTTTTTGATGACAATTCTCAAGATAATTCTTTAGAAGTAATAAATAGATATAAAAATATAAAGATTATCAAAAACAAAATTCAAACAAAATTTGGTTCATTTAATCAAATGAATGCTTTCAAAGAAAGTATTCAATCAAGCACAGGTGAAATAATTTTTTTATTAGATAGTGATGATTACTTTAGAAAAGATAAAATTGAAAAGGTTGTAGATTTTTTTTTAAAAAATAAAAATGAAAACATAGTTTTTGATTATCCTATTATTAAAAAAAATAATGAAGAAATTCCTCAAAATAAAAAAATAAACTTCTTTAATACTTATTGGGGATATATTCATCCAACTAGTTGCATTTCAATAAGGCGAAGATTTTCTGATAAACTTTTGGATAAAGTAATAAGTAATAAATTTTCAGACATCTGGTTAGATATAAGAATATTATTGTTTTCTAAATATCTTGATAAATATAATGTGATTAATGATAATTTAACTTTTTACAGACAATTTGAAGGAAATATATCTTCAAAATTTAAAAAATTCAGCAAGTCTTGGTGGCAAAGAAGAAATCTTGCTCATGAATATTTTATAAATTTTAAAACAATTAATAATTTAAAAGTAAGTAAAAATCTTGATTTTTATATTTCAAAATTAATAAATAAATTTTTATGAAAAAGATATTAATAATTGGCAAAAGGGGTTTTATTGGAAATTATTTATTTAAATATTTAAAAAAATCTTTTCATCTTAAAAAGATAAGTTTTAAAGATTTGAAAAAATTTGAAAATAAGCTAAACAGTTTTGATTTTATTATTAACTCTTCCATAAATAAAAATTACATTTTAAAAAAGTATAATGAAAAGTTTGATAATGATTACAAAATATCAAAATTTATTGATAACCAAAAAACTATATATTGCTTTATAAGCACTAGAAAAGTTTATCCTTCCAAAGCTAATTTAAAAGAAAAATCAAAATTATCTCCCAAATCTCATTATTCTAAGAATAAACTTATAACCGAGGGAAAAATTAGTAAAAAATTAAAAAAAAATTTTCTTATTTTAAGAGTTTCAAACATTATTGGAGATACAGAAATCTCAAAAAGAATTCACTATACTTTTATTGATGTTTTTCAAAAAAATATAAATAAAGGAATTGTGTTTGATAATGAAAGGGTTTTTAAGGACTTTTTATCAATAGATAAATTTTGCCAGATATTAAAAGAAATAATTAGAAAGAAATTGACTGGAATTTATAATATTTCAATAGGTCAAAAGGTTTATTTAGATGATTTGATAGGCTGGTTAAATAAATTTAACAATAAAAAATACAAAATAAAGAAAAATACTAATTTAAAGAAAGAGTCCTTTTATTTAAATAATAGAAAACTTATGTCTAAAATCAAAATTCAAAACTCCTTAAATGAGTTGAGGATATTTTGTCTAAAATATAGTAAAAAAAAATTTTCTTAAACTTTAAAATTTGAGTGGTAATCCCTCTGGTTCACCCAAAATATTTTCATCTTTCATCTTTATTTTGCCGTTGACTATTGTTGTAACTGGAGTCCCTTTAAATTTAAATCCATTAAAAGGAGACCAGCCACATTTGCTCTCAATATTTTCATTTTTAATTTCGATTGTTTTATTCATATCAACAATTGTAAAATCAGCATCAAATCCCTCTTTTATAAAACCTTTATTTTTAATTCCAAAAATCTTGACTGGATTTTCGCAAACAAGATTCATCAACTGATTTAAAGATAATTTTCCATCGTTTATATGATTAAGCATAACGGGCATAAGAGTTTGTACACCTGGCATGCCAGATGGTGAGTTAGGATATTCTTTTTGTTTATTTGCTTTTAAATGAGGCGCATGATCTGAGCCTATAGTATCGTTCAAATTATTTTTTACTGCATACCACAACCTATCATAATGGGATTTATCCCTTAATGGAGGATTCATCTGAGCGTAAGTTCCAAGTTTATCATAACAATCTGGTGCATAAATTGTTAAGTGTTGAGGGGTTATTTCAAATGTAATATTTCCTTTATGTTGGGATAGAAAATCAATTTCCTCTTTTGTTGTAATATGAAGTACATGAGCTTTTTTATTATGCTTTTCTGCAATTCTTACAATTCTTCTAGTAGATGCTATTGCACATTCAACACTTCTCCATATTGGATGGGTATGAACATCTCCTTCTTTAATTAATTTTTTGTTTACTTTTAAAATTGCCTCATCTTCTGAATGAACAGCTACAACTTTTGATGCATTTTGAAAAACCTTATCTATATCATCTTCTTCAGCAACTAATAAATTACCTGTTGAAGATCCTGCAAAAAGTTTAATCCCACAACATCCTTCCAAACCTTCTAAACTTGCTAGATCATCCGCATTATCTGCTGTTGCTCCAAAATAAAAAGCATAGTTGCAATACATTCTATTTCTAGCGAGATCTAACTTTCTTTGAAACTCTTTCATATTAGATGTTGGAGGATTTGTATTTGGCATTTCAAATACACTTGTAATGCCTCCTGCAATCGCTGCCTCTACTACCTGAATGAAGATCTTCAGTATCAGTTGACCCGGGTTCTCTAAAATGGGTTTGAGTATCTATACAACCTGGCAAAACAGTTTGACCTTTGGCATCTATTATTTCTTTAGCCTGCTCTGAAATTTCACCAATTCTATGAATTTTTCCATCTTTTACAGAAACATCGACATCTTTTAAGTCTCCATCGATGTAACATTGTCCATTTTTAATTATAAGATCTAACATTTTTAGAAAATGTTATTATATTACAATCTATAATTAATCAATTATGAATCTTAAAAATGTTTACATCTTGGATGATAGAGCAATACTTTACGTCAACGGTGAAGATGCAATAGAGTATCTTCAAAATCTTATCAGCAATAATATAAATAAAGTAAGTGAGGATAATAGTTGCTTTACATCGTTATTAACTCCTCAAGGAAAATTCTTATACGAATTTATAATTGTAAAACATAAAACTGGATTTTTTATAGATTGTGAAAAATCTCAAGTTGATGGTCTCTATAAACAACTAAATGTTTATAAATTAAGATCAAAAGTTGAAATTTTAAATCTCAGTAATGAATTTGTTGTTGCGGCCTTTTCTTATAATAAATTTTTAACATTTGATGGCGCTAAAAATAATCCTGGATTTACTCTTAAATATAGAGAGGATCCAATTTTTTTAGACCCAAGAAATAAAGAGCTGGGTGCTAGATTAATTATAAATTTAGAAAAACTTTATTTATCTTTAAAAAAATTAGATCTACATGATGCAAATTTGCAGGAGTATTACTCTTTAAGCCACAAACTTGGAATAGTTCCTAAACATTTAAATAAATTGCAAAATAAATTATTCGGAATTGAATGTAATTATGAAGAATTAAACGGAATAGATTTTAAAAAAGGTTGCTATGTTGGACAAGAGAATACCGCAAGAATTAAATTAAAAAATAAACTTTCAAAAAGATTATTTCCAGTAAATCTTATTAATGGAAAATTATATGAAGGAGAAAGTATTTTTAATAAAGATATTGAAATTGGTAAGGTGTTAATTGATAAAGAATATCCTTTCGCACTCATTAAATATCTTGATAAAAATTTTGAAGAAAATACAGAATTTAAAACTAAAGAGGCATCTATTAGTATAAAAAAACCCTATTGGATTAGTCAGTAAGTAAGTTTGGTGCGGTCGGAGAGACTTGAACTCTCATGGACAAAGTCCACACGGCCCTCAACCGTGCCTGTCTACCAATTTCAGCACGACCGCAAAATGTCTCATATTAAGTGAATGACAACTATCTTTCAAATTGGTAAAAACTGTCATGGAATTTACACAAGAAGTCCAAAAAACAACAGATCCTATTTATCAAAAAATTTCTAAGGTAATGCCTGAAATTGAATGGTCTGTTCACGCTCCTTACATTCACAAAATTAATAAACTTAAAAAAGAAAAAAATGCTGTAATTCTTGCTCACAATTATCAAACGCCAGAAATTTATCATGGTGTAGCAGATTTTGCTGCTGACTCTCTTGCCTTAGCAATCGAGGCCTCAAAGACTTCAGCGGATATAATTTTAATGGCTGGAGTTCATTTTATGGCTGAAACGGCAAAACTTATGAGTCCTAATAAAAAAGTTATTTTACCTGACATGGATGCAGGATGTTCATTATCGTCATCTATAACTGGAAAAGATGTAAGATTATTAAAAGAAAAATACCCAGGTGTGCCTGTAGTTTCTTATGTAAATACATCTGCTGAAGTTAAAGCTGAAACGGATGTGTGTTGCACATCAGCAAATGCAGTAAAAATAGTAAAATCTCTTGGAGTGAAAAAAGTTATATTTTTACCTGATGATTATTTAGCAAAATATGTGGCATCACAAACAGATGTTGAGATTATATCTTGGAAAGGAATCTGTATTGTCCACGACCAATTTAATGAAAAAGAAATACTTGATATTAGAAAAAATAACCCAGGAATTAAAATTATTGCTCATCCAGAATGTCCTCCAGATGTTATAAAAGCAAGTGACTTTGCTGGATCAACATCTGGTATGATTAAATATGTAAAAGATAATCAACCTAAAAAAGTTATGATGGTTACTGAATGTTCGATGAGTGATAATATTCAAGTAGAAAATCCAAAAGTAGACTTTATAAAACCATGCAACATGTGCCCTCACATGAAAAAAATTACACTTCCAAAAATATTAGATTGCCTTGAAAATGAAACAGGTGAAATAATTATGGATAAAGAAACAATTGATAAAGCTAGGATATCAGTTGAAAAAATGGCAGCCATTGGCAGATAACTAAGTGTCAAAAATAAAACTTAGTAAAAATTTTATTCGTAATACGGTCAAGCGAGCTTTAAATGAAGATCTGTACCCTTTTGGAGATATAACTTCTAGTTTGGTTAAAAATAAAGAAATTATTAAATTTAAACTTTTATCAAATCAAAATGCCATCATTGGAGGTTTGTTGTTTTCAAAACAAGCCTTTGACTTAATTGATAATAAAATCAAATTTATAATTAAAAAAAAGGATGGTTCTCAGGTTAAAAAAGGTTCTTTGATTGCTACAATTGAAGGTGAAGCAAAAAATATACTTATAGCAGAAAGAGTTGCATTAAATTTTTTATCACATATCTCGGGTATTGCGACCAAAACAAATCAGTTTGTTAAACTAGCCAATAAAAAAACTAAAATTTGCTGTACTCGTAAAACAATTCCGAATTTAAGAGTTATTCAAAAATATGCAGTTAAATTAGGTGGAGGTACTAACCATAGATTTAATTTAAGTGATGAATATTTAATCAAAGATAACCATATCGCCTCATCAGATTTAAAAGAATTAGTTTCTTTGGCTATTAAAAATAAAAAAGGGAAAAAAATTACAGTTGAAGTTGATAACTTAAAACAACTAAAAGCTGTTATGGGTCTTAAATTTGATACTGTTTTATTTGATAATATGACTATTAAAAATTTAAAGACAGGTGTTAAGATTGCTAAAAAATATTATGAGACTGAAGCTTCAGGCAATATCAATCTCAAAACAGTTAAATCAATTGCTGCGACTGGTGTAGATAGAATTTCTGTTGGAAGCATAACTCATAGTGCACCTGCTATAGATTTAAAACTAGAGCATTAAGATATAAATTTAGAAAGATCAGGTTTAAAATAATTGGGCCCTTTCATAACTTTTCCAGCATCATTATAAATTGGCTTGCCATTTTCATCCAATTTACTCATATTAGAATTTTGAACTTCATTAAAACATTTATCTAAATCAATACCAAATGCATGTCCGGCTCCATAAGTAACATACAGAATATCTGTTAACGCATCAGCTACTTCTAATAAATCATTGTTTTTCATTGCATCTTGAAGCTCATTCAATTCCTCTTTAATCAAATCTATCCTGAGTTTATTGATCTTATCGGTGCTAAATGAGGGTTTATTTTTAACATCTTGACCAAATGTTTTCATGAAAATTCCAACCTTACTAAAATTTGACATATTGCTCCTGTAAGTTTTATAAAATTAATGTATATTTATAATAATTTAATAGTTACTTATTAATCAATGAAATTAAGGAAAGAATTCGACAGTATAGGTTCAATCAATGTTCCAAATGATAAATATTGGGGAGCATCTACTCAGAGATCAAAAAAATATTTTGATATTGGTGAATTTTTAGTAAGACCAGTATTAATTAAGTCTATTGCTATAATTAAAAAAGCTGCAGCTATAGTGCATAGCAAAGAAAAACAGATTTCACCTCAAATTTCAAAAGCAATTATTAAAGCTTCTAATGAAGTAATATCAGGTAAATTAGATAATCACTTTCCTCTAAAAGTTTGGCAAACAGGTTCTGGCACTCAAACAAATATGAATGTTAATGAGGTAATTGCTAATAGAGCTATTGAGATTTTAGGAGGAAAAAAGGGAACTAAAAAACCTGTGCATCCTAATGACCATGTAAATAAATCACAATCTACTAATGATGTATTTCCTACAGCAATGCATTTAGCAATAGCTATTGAAACTAAAAATAAATTACTACCCTCACTTGAATTGCTATACAAAGAATTAAAAAAGAAAGCATCTCAATTCAAAAAAATAATTAAAGTTGGAAGAACTCACTTACAAGATGCAACGCCTTTATCTTTGGGTCAAGAATTTTCAGGTTATCAATCTCAATTAGAAGATTGTATTTTAAGAATTAAAAATGCTCTAAGTGAAATTTATTCTTTGGCTCAAGGTGGTACAGCTGTAGGGACCGGAATTAATAGTAAAAAGGGTTTTGATAAAAAAATTATTAATGAAATAAAAAAAATAACTAAACTTCCATTTAAACCAACAAAAAATAAATTTGCAGCTTTAGCAGCTCACGATGAAATAGTAAATTTTTCAGGAACGCTAAATACTACTGCGGTTTGTTTAATGAAAATTGCGAACGATATTAGATTTTTGGGATCAGGACCTAGAGCAGGTTATGGTGAATTAATTCTGCCTGCCAATGAGCCAGGCTCTTCAATTATGCCAGGTAAAGTAAATCCTACTCAATCTGAAGCGGTTACAATGGTTTGTGTTAAAGTTATAGGCAATCATAATGGGATAACAATGGCAGGTTCTCATGGTCACTTTGAATTAAATGTTTTTAAACCATTAATTGCACATAATATTTTACAGTCTATAGATTTATTAGCTGATAGTTCAAAAAATTTTGGATTGTTCTGCATTAGAGGATTAAAAGCAGATAAAGTGAAAATAAAAGAATATTTAGATAATTCATTAATGTTGGTTACAGCATTAGCCCCCCACATTGGTTATGATAATTCAGCAAAGATTGCAAAAAATGCACTAAAAAATAACACAACTTTAAAAGAGGAAGCTATGAAATCTGGATTAATTAATGAAAAAGACTACAGTCAAATTGTTAATCCAAAAAAAATGATTTTTCCAGATTAAAAATTTTTTAAAAAATTTTTAATTGAGTTTCTAACTATAATTTTATTAAAAATATCTTCTCTATTTGAATTAAATTGGTTTAAAAATGTTTCTAAGTTTTGATTAATATTTCCATTTACCTTCAAATTATCAATTTCGATAAACTTATCATCAAGATTTAATAAAAACCCAAAGTTAATCTTTTTTATATTTTTTCTAAAATTTCTATTTATTTGATAATGAGCATAGAAATTATTTACATCAATAAAATCTAAAGAAACATATCCTGCAAATTTTAACTTGTTATTATCGATAATCAACTGAGTATCGTTTAGATTGATTATAACAGAATCTTTAAAAGTCGTTTTTAAATCTTTTATGACAATTTCTCCTTCATCAAGTATTATACTAAAATTAATTATATTAAGGAAATTTACGTCTTTTAATGTATTCGTACTAACATTTATTTTTGCATTCAAATTTTTATTATTAAGAATTTCTGATTTTAAAAAATTAATTAATATTGAGTCATTTTTAAAAATTTTTTTTAAATCAATCTGATAAAGTTTTAAGTAAGAACTTAAAAAAAACGGTTTAATATTAATATCACCAGTTAATTCATTATCATTAGTATTGAAATTCAGAGAGTTATTTTCTAGCCTATAATTAATTTTATTATTTTTATTTATAACGGTTAAATCTAATTGGCCATTTAAATTTTTTTTATTATAATTTGAGTCGCCTTTAATATTTAATCTTAATGGATGTGAATTTATTTCAGTAAAAAATTTTTTTTCAAAAGAGTTGTGTTGTATTTCTAGATTCATAGGAATATTAAATATATCTAATTTTGAATTAAATTTTTGTACAAGTTCATCTTTATATAAAAAATTAAGATTTTTTAAGTTAGAAAAAAAAATCATGTCTTTATTTTGATCTAAATAAAACAATTTGCTATCTATAAAATTTATTTCATGAGTACTTTTTTTTTCTGTTAAAAGATTAATAAAAAAATTATAGGTAAGACTATTAATTTTAAAATCTGTTTTTTTGAAAATTAAATTTTTTATCTTAATTTTGTTTGATGAAAAAAAATTATTTATTGAAATAAATACTTTTGCATTATTTGATTTAGCTACATCACTAGTTTCATAATAAATAATTGTATCTTTAGAATAAAAATGTGGTTTTGGAAATAAACCATATCTTAAGTTTGCGTCAAATTTAACTTTTAAATTGTATTGATCTAGTATTTGATTTTCTAGCTCTGCTTTAATTTTATTTTTATCAAAAAAGGATGGGCTTAAAAAATAGCCTGTTATAGCGATAATAATTATTGCTATAGTAAAAAATATTCTTTTATCAATTGCATTAAAATTTCTTGAAAAATTTTTTTTAGAAGAAAAATTTTCTTTAAAAAAGTTAAAAAAACTTTCTATTCTCTTGTTAATTGATAATACTGATTTATTAAATTTTTTATTAAATAAATTTTTTTTTGACATTTAACAAAGCTTATAAATAAATAATTAGAATGGTAAACTTAGAATATTTAAAAAACCTAAATGAGGCTCAAACTGAGGCTGTTACTCATTTAGATGGGCCTTTATTAATTGTGGCTGGCGCTGGTTCAGGAAAAACTAAAGTTTTAACTAGTCGGATCGCTCACATAATTGGAGAAAAAAAGGCATATCCCAACCAAATATTGTCAGTAACTTTCACTAATAAGGCTGCAAAAGAAATGCAATCAAGAGTTAGTAAGATACTCGGCGCAAGTGCAACTGGTTTATCTTGGTTAGGAACTTTTCATTCAATTTGTGCAAAGCTTTTAAGAAAACATGCAACTGCGGTAAACTTAAATTCAAATTTTACAATTATAGATACAGATGATCAGATAAGACTGATTAAAAATATTTGCAAAGCAGAAAATATAGATGTTAAGCAACTAGCTCCTAGATACGTTCTGGCAATTATTGATAAATGGAAGAACAAAGGACAATATCCAAGTGAAGTAGTGATTAATAATAAAGATATTTATGAAAAAACTATTCTGCCAGTTTATAAGATTTATCAACAAAAACTTACTGACTTAAATGCATGCGATTTTGGAGATTTAATTTTACATGTAGTAAAAATTTTTGAAAAAAATGATGATATTAGAGAAATATATTCTAGAAACTTTAAATATATCTTAGTCGATGAATATCAAGATACTAATTATATTCAAAGCCGGTGGCTTAACTTGTTAGCTCAAAAAAATAAAAATCTATGCTGTGTAGGTGACGATGATCAATCTATATATAGTTGGCGTGGAGCTGAAATTAAAAACTTCTTGGAATTTGATAAAATCTATAAAGATACAAAAGTCATTAGATTAGAACAAAACTATAGATCTACTCAGAATATTTTATCTGTTGCATCTGAATTAATTACTAACAATCAAAATAGAGTAGGTAAAACTCTTAAAACTACTATGGAAGAAGGAGAGTTGGTAAAACTTAATTGTTATAAGAATGGAAAAGATGAAGCAATTGGTGTTTCAGATGAGATAGAAGAGATAAAAAAAAGATTCTCACTAAATAATGTAGCTATTTTAGTTAGGGCAATTTTTCAAACTAGGGAATTTGAAGAAAGATTTTTAAAGATCGGTCTACCTTACCGAATTTTAGGAGGTACGAAATTTTATGAAAGAGCGGAAATTAAAGATTGTGTTGCATATTTAAGAATAGTTCATCAAAACAAAGATGATTTAGCTTTTGAAAGGATAGTTAATAATCCAAAACGTTCAATTGGTGACAGTACACTTAAACTAATACATGAGTTTGCAAAAAAAGAAGCTGTAAGTTTAGAATTTGCTTCTAGAAAAATGATAGAACAAAATTTAATAAAACCTAAAACTAAACAAGGATTATCTATTTTTCTAAACTCGCTCTCTAAATGGAGAGATGATTTTAATAATAAAAAAGTTAATCATATTAAATTATTACAAATTATCCTAGATGAGTCTGGCTACTCAGCAATGCTTAAAAACAAAAAAGATATTGATAACGAAAACAGACTTGAAAACATTAAAGAGTTATTAAGTGCAATGAAAGAATTCGATAATCTCGAGAGTTTTTTAGAACATGTTTCCTTGGCAACATCAATTGATCAAGATTGGGATGGACAAAAAATAAATATGATGACAATGCATGCGGCCAAAGGTTTAGAATTTGATGCTGTTTTTTTACCCGGCTGGGAAGAAGGACTTTTTCCACATCAAAAATCAATTGAGGAAAAAGGACAAAAGGGCCTAGAGGAGGAAAGAAGGTTAGCTTATGTTGGAATTACTCGAGCTAAAAAAAAAGCAATAATTTCTTTTTCAATGAATAGATTTTATCAAGGAGACTGGATTGACAGTATGGCCTCTAGATTTATTGATGAACTTCCAGAAAATTACATAGAAAAAAATTCATTTTTTGAAGATGACAAAACTGAGATAGAGGATTTTGAATTTAATCAAGATTTTGAAGTTGAAGACGGAAATAGAAGTCCAGGATGGATAAGATATCAGAAGAGAATAAAATGAATAAAAAAATAAACACTCTGAGAAGTAAATTTAAAAAACATGCTATTGATGGATATATTGTTCCGAAAAATGATGATTATTTTACCGAGTATTCAAAGATTAATAGATTAAAAATTATTTCGAATTTTAGTGGATCTGCTGGACTTGCTATAGTTCTTAAAAAAAGAAATTATTTATTTACTGATGGTAGATATACAATTCAGAGTCAATTAGAGTCGGGAAAGAATTTTAAAATTATTAGCTTTGAAAAATTAATAAATTGTAGCCTCTTTAAAGGTCTTAAATTGGGTGTAGACCCAAAACTATTTACATATCAGCAAATAAATAAATATTTTTTAAAACATAACAAAATAAAATTCATAAAAGAAAATTTAATTGATCAAATTAAAAAACAAAAAATAAATGATACATCACCTTTTTTTTCACTAAATAAAAAAGTTGTTGGAGAAAGTTCTAAATCTAAATTAAATAAAATAGCTCATTATCTAAAAAAGAATAAATCAGATTTTATTTTTATAAGTGCTCCAGAAAACGTGGCATGGATTCTAAACATTAGAGGGAGTGATGGACCTAATAGTCCTGTGCCAAATTGTAGATTAATAATCAGTAAAACAAAAAAAATAATTTTAATCAGTAAAATAAATAAATGTAAAAAACTCTTAAAAGATAAAATTATAAAATTAAATGAATTTTTAGATATAAATGATGTACCCACAAAAATTTTAAATTTAACAGGTAAAAATTTTATTATCGATGGAAATTCTTGTTCGGTTTATTATGAAGATTTAATAAAATCTAAATTCAAAATTTTAAAAAGAGAAGATCCAACCTATTTTTTAAAATCAATTAAAAATAAGATTGAAATCAATAATATGAAGAAAGCTCATATAATTGACGGAGTTGCTTTAACAAAATTCTTATATTGGATTAAAAATATTAATAAAAAAAAAATTACCGAAGTTGATGCACAAAATAAATTAGAAAAATTTAGAAGAAAAAATAAGAATTTTCTTTATCCTAGTTTTGATACAATTGCTGGATCAGGAAAAAATGGAGCAATAGTTCATTATCGTGCTAATAAAAAAAGCTGTAGGACTATAAAAAATAAAGATATATTTTTATGTGACTCTGGAGGTCAATATAAGTATGGCACAACAGATGTAACTAGAACTATTTGTTTTTCAAAACCAAGTAATAATATTAGAAATATTTTTACTTATGTATTGAAAGGCCATATCGCAGTAGCAACAACTAATCTTAAAAAAGATGATATTGGCAGAAAAATTGATTTCAGGGCAAGAAAATACCTTAAACAAAATAATTTAGATTATGCTCATGGAACAGGACATGGGGTTGGTTTTTTTCTTAATGTTCATGAAGGACCTCAATCTATCTCGAAAATGAATAAGGTTAAAATAAAAGAGGGTATGATTTTAAGTAATGAACCAGGATATTATAAAAAAGATAAATTTGGAATTCGTATTGAAAATTTAGTTTATGTTAAAAAAATAAGAAAAAAAACTTTTTTTGAAAATTTAACATTGGCACCAATTGAGAAAGATTTAATTAATCCAAAACTTTTAAGCTTATCCGAAAAAAATTACCTATTTAAGTATCATGTAAACGTATATTCAAATATTTCAAAATTTTTAGATATAAAAGAAAAAAAATGGTTAGCTAGTTTTATTTAGCATTTTCAAAAATTGATTTTGATCAATTATCTCAATTTTGAGTTCTTTTGCGTTTAAAACTTTTTTCTTTGTTGGTTTTTCCCCAATAATTAAATAATTTAATTTTTTTGAAACGTTACTAACTATAGATCCTGAATTTTCCTCAATTAATGATTTAGCCTCTGCCCTACTTATTCCTAAAAGCTTCCCAGTAAACATAAATGTTTTGTTATTTAATAAACCATCCATTTTTTTAATTTTTGCATCTTTTACATCAAGCACTTCCTCAAGCTCCTTTAAAACCTTCTTATTTGTATTATTTAAAAAAA
The DNA here is from genome assembly GCA_045567235.1 of Candidatus Pelagibacter sp. Taxonomy (GTDB): domain Bacteria; phylum Pseudomonadota; class Alphaproteobacteria; order Pelagibacterales; family Pelagibacteraceae; genus Pelagibacter. The sequence goes on along the minus strand of JBJLDI010000045.1, from coordinate 7,773 downwards.
AGTTTTTAATCGAATTGATTTGAGTTTCACCAATTCCATCAATATTTAGTAAATCACTAAGATCATTTTTTTTTGATAATAACATAAAATTTTTTAATGATTTTAAATTTTTTGATAAGATCTTAGCGTTCTCTAAACCAATATGTCTTATACCTAAAGCATATATAAATTTTTCAAAAGAAATTTTCTTTTTCGAATTTATCGAATACCTAAGATTTGCAACAGATTGTTTTCCCCAACCATCTAAATTTTCAACTTTGTTATAATCAATTTTGAATATATCTTGAGGTAATTTTATTAAATTTAAACTCCAAAAATTTTCAACTATTTTTTTTCCTAATCCCTCTATATTTAAAGCTTCTTTTGAAACAAAATGTTTCAATCTTTCCTTAGCCATTTTATCACAATCAAAACCTCTATCTGGACATCTTCTAACTGCATCAAATTTTTTTGTTACTTTGTTAAATTCTTTAATTGTATCAAAACCACATGGACACTTTGTGGGAAAAATAAACTTTTTTGAATCTGTTTTTCTCTTTCCTTTATCAACAGAAACTACATGGGGTATTACATCACCTGCTCTCTCAACTACAACTGTATCTCCAATTCTAATATCTTTACGAACTATTTCTTCTTCATTATGTAAAGTAGCATTAGAGACTACTACACCTCCAATATTTACAGGTTTTATTTTGGCAACGGGTGTTAAAGCTCCCGTTCTTCCAATTTGAATTTCAATATTCTCTATTTTTGAGACAGAACTATTGGCTGAAAACTTATGAGCAACTGCCCATCTTGGAGCATTTGCAACATTACCTAATCTTTTTTGTAATTTAAAATCATTAACTTTATAAACAATTCCATCTATATCAAAATCTATGTCACCTCTTTTTTTTTCTATTTCATTGTAATTTTTCATTAAATTTTTCACATTTTTAATTGTTTTATTTAAAGGGTTAGTTTTAAATCCCCAAAATTTTAGCTTTTTTAAATACTCACTTTGTAAAGAAACCTCTAAACCTCGTTCAAAACCAAAAGTATAAGCTATAAATTTTAATGGAATTTTTTTTGTTTCTTCTGGATTCTTTTGTCTTAAAGATCCAGAGGCAGCATTTCTTGGATTTGCAAAATTATTGCTCAATTTTTTAAAATCATTATTTTTAATGAACACTTCGCCTCTTATATCAATTTCTTTTGGAAAATTTTTTGATTTAACCTGATCTGGTATATCTTCAATTGTTTTCAAATTTTCTGTAATATCTTCTCCTTCCTTTCCATCACCTCTTGATAATCCAGTAACAAATTTTCCATTTTTATATGTCAAAGAAGCAGAAATCCCATCGATTTTTGGTTCAGCGCTATACTCGATTTCAAAATCCTCTTTTTTATCTAGAAAATTAATAATTCTTTTTTCAAAGTTAGCTAAATCCTCCTCACTAAATGCATTGCCTAAAGATAACATTGGAACCTTATGGGAAACTTTTTTAAAATTTTTTGAAGGCTTATAACCAATTGTTGTCGAAGGTGAAGATTTTGATTTTAAAAATTTATATTTTTTTTCTAATTCTAGAATATTTTTTTTAAGATCATCATATTCAGAGTCGCTTATCTCAGGATCGTTATCATTATAATACTTTTGATTATAACGAATTAATGATTTAATTTTTTTTTTATATTCTTTCTGAATTAATTCATTACTCATATTAATCAAAAAGTTTTTTAAATTTCTTTAAAACACCTTTCTTTTCTTTTTTGTCTTTTTTAATTGCTTTATCTAATTGTACTTTATAACTCTTATTAAAAACTTTATAAGATTTTTTATACCACTCACTTGATAAATAATTATAACCCAAAATATTTGCATATTTTTGAGACTCATCAGTCAAGCCTAATTTATAATTTATTTCAACCAATCTATGAAGAGCTTCCTCTATAAAAACAGTCTGGTCGTAATCTTTGGTTACAACTTTAAATCTATTGATTGCAGCTATCCATTTACCTTTCTTGATATAATGTCTGCCCAAATACATTTCTTTCGATGCTAAAACATCTTGAATTAAATTAAGTTTAAAATTTGCATCTATTGCAAATTCTGTATTAGGATAATTTTTTGTAATAAAAACAAATTTTTCTTTTGCTTTAAATAATGGAGCTGAATCTCTTTTTTCATCTTCAATACTTTCATAATAACACATAGCTATTAGATAATGGGCATAAGGTAAATTTTTATCATTTGGATAAGTTTTTAAATATCTCTCTAAATTTAATGTTGCTTCAGTATAATAATTTTGCATATAATAAGAATATGCTGCCATCAAAGATGCTTTTGGTGCCCACGTAGATTGGGGATATAAAAGTTCTGCCTCTAAAAATTTTTTTGCAGCAAAATACGGATCACCTTCTCTTAATGATTTGTATGCTTCATTGTATGATGAAATCATCTCAAGTTCTTGAGAAGTTTCTTTAATCAATGAAACTTCTTTTTCATCTTTTGAGCAAGCAGTTAAAACAATAATTATTAATAATAATAAAAAATTAAATTTATTCATAGAAACTCACTAAATTATAAAGATAATTAAATATTATGCTATAGATCTTAGTAAACTTCTATTAATTAATGTATGTGGTAGATTTTTCTCTTGAATTTCAATTATTGAAAAATTTGAATTATCGCTAAAAACTTTTCTCAATAGTTGATTAGTTAAATAATGCCCACCTTGTGAGCATTTTATGCTTCCGATGATTCTATAACCACTTGTAAATAAATCCCCTATACAGTCTAAAATTTTATGATTTACAAATTCTTTGGAATTTCTTAGACCATCCTTATTTAATATATCTGTTCCTTTAACAACGATTGCATTTTCTAAACTTCCTCCCTTTGCAAGACCAACTTTTTTAATAGCCTCTATGTCTTCATATAAGCAAAAAGTTCTTGAATTAATTACGTCCTCTAATTCATCATTGTAGACATTAATTTTATTTTTTTGATTACCAATAATTTTATTTTTATATTTTAATTCAAATTCAATATCTAAACTAAGTTTTGAGGGTGCCATTAAAGCATACCTCTCGCCATCTTTAAATTCTATTTTTTTATTAATCTTTATAATTTTAATGGGCTTATTGCTTACCACAAAATCAGTTGCTAAAATTTTTTCAACAAATTTTTTTGCTGATCCATCTAAAATAGGGACCTCTTCATTATCAATTTCAATTAGGGCATTGTCAATTCCTACACTAAATAAAGCTCCCATTAGATGTTCAATCGTGGAGACTTTCACACCAAAATCATTTGATATAGTTGTATTAAGAGAAGTATTGCTAACATTTAAAAAACTTGGATAAACTAAATTATTGTCTTTAAGATCAATTCTTTTGAAAACTATGCCTGAATCTGGTTCTGATGGATTAATTGAAAGATTTACAACTTTTCCACTATGTAAACCAACCCCATTAAATTGGACTGAATTGTTAAGCGTTTTTTGATTAAGTAAACTCACATAACCAATTTACTAGCTAATACTAAATTTTCGAAAACAACAAATGTTACTAGAAAATACCAAATTAGTTAAAAAAATTAAAAAATTTTTCAAAAAACCCTTGTTTTTTAAATGTTTTCTTAACGATAGAAACTTCATTTACGTTATTACCGTTAATAGTGTCGTTAGCTATTTTAGTAATATTTTCTAAACTAAAATTATCTAATCTTTTTAAGTATTGATAGCAAATTATTTTATCTATCGAAATTTGGTATTTAGAGAATATTTTTTTTAGATTATCAACAATTGTATTTTCTAAACATATAAAATCAATTTGCATAACCAAATTATCACCATCAATATTTTCTGGTAAAATTTTATGAACAGTTCCATTAATAACATATTGATTTATTATCATATGAATGATTTCATAATTTTGAGAATGTTTTTCTAATTGATTTTTAATATCAATTAATGAGTCATTTAACTGACCATGATTAAAACTTATTCCTTTAAAATTATGCCTAATAGAAGATCCAACTTCAAAAAAACTATCACTTTCAAAAATAATATATATTTTTTTAATAAAATCTTTTAATTTTTTCTCTATTTCAAAAATATTTTTTTCTAAGAATTTCTCTAACAAATTATAGGTATCATTTGGAAAGTAATTTTCTACAAACATCTCTTTTATCAAAGAGCATCCATTAATTGGGTCAAAAATTTTAAATAAGATTTTTTGTTTCTTTATAATTAAAAAATATTTGCACTCTTGTATATTATTCATCTATTACCATCATATTACTTTGACGAAAATCTAAAGTTTTATTTCCACTAAAGTTTTTTTTTTGAATAATTTCATATATCAAGTTTAATTTTTTAACTGTTAAATTTGAAGGTAATTTTAAAGATAATCCTTCTTTAGTTTTTACATCCCACCTATTTGATTTAAAATAATACAAATTTTCTATTTTATTAAATTTAAAATTTGAGTTATCGATAACTTTTTTGAATTTTAAAAAGTTTTGAACATTAATATTTCCAAAAATAAAAGGTATGTTGGAAATCGTATCTTTTATTTCAATCAATTTTCCATTTGTACCAATTAAATAATCTATATTATTTTTCTTTGTAATAGCTAAAAATTTAGTTTTTTTAATCTCAACATTCAATGTCGATGGATAAAGCTTAAATATCTTAAATTTTTCTACAAAATTATTAGAATAAATTTTTTCTGAAATATTCTTTTTATTAAACAAAAAAATATTATCGTTTTTAAAGATAATTAAATCATCATAAATTTTTGAAGTTTCTATTTTATTAAGGCCACTTATATTAAATTTTTTTATTTTATAAAAATCATTTGATATCCTTGTATTATTAATTGTTACAAGAGTGAAAAAAACAAATAAGTAGATAAGAATTTTTTTACTTATTCGTTGAGGCATCGTCTAATAATAATTTAATTAATTTGATAAAATTAATTCCTTTATGCATACAGATTTCTGGAACTAAGGAAAGTTTAGTCATACCAGGTTGTGTGTTTGTCTCTAAAAGATAAAATTTATTTTTATAATACTTAAAATCTGACCTTGTCACTCCTCTGCACCCAAGTAAATTATGAACTTTATAGGAGATACTCATTAATTCATTATATTTTCTTTTTGGTAAATCTACTGGAATAATATGTTTAGTTTTTGCTTTAGAATTATATTTCGCCTCATAATCATAAAATTTTCTTTTTGGTTTTAATTCTATTGCTCCTAACTTTTTATTTCCTAATATAGCAGCTTGAATTTCGCGACCAGAAATAAATTCTTCTATTAAAATCTCTTTGTACGGTTTAAGTTTTTTTAATTTATTTTTAAAATTTGATGTATTGCAAATATATACATTTACACTTGATCCTTCATTGATTGGTTTAATAACAACGGGAAATCCAAATTTTTTTTTAATTTTAGGAATGAGTTTTGTGAAATGATCATCAAAAGAATATTTTATATATTTTGGTGTCAAAATTTTATGTTTAATAAATATCTTTTTAGAAATTTCTTTATCCATAGCCGTAGCAGAGGCAATAACACCGGAATGAGTATATGGTATTCCAATATTTTCCAAAATAGATTGAATATATCCATCTTCTCCATATTGACCATGTAATGCATTGAATATTATGTTGGGTTTAAATTTTTTAATTACTTTAAACAAATTATGATTTGGTTCACAAATTTTTACTGTGTGCTTATTATTCTTTAATTCTTTGCCAACTTGATTACCTGTTTGAAGGCTTATTTCACGTTCTTTTGAAATTCCCCCAGAAATTATCAAGATTTTTTTTTTCAATTTTCTAAAATTTTTATTTCTTTTTCTATTTTAACACCTGTCTTATTGAATACACTTTTTTCAACAAAATTAATTAATTTTTTCATATCTTTAAATGATGCGTTACCCTTGTTTACAAAAAAATTTGAGTGTTTTTTTGAAATACAAGCATCCCCAAATTCAACATCAGCTGGGACAGATTCTTTAATTAATTCCCATACTTTTTTTGAAGTTAAATTTATTGGATTCTTAAATGTGCTACCACTAGTTTTTATTTTAGTTGGTTGATTATTGTCTTTTTTATTTTTCAATTTTGACATTTTTTCTAATATTTTTTGAGTATCTTTTTTTTCACCCTTAAATGAAGCGCTTAAAAATATTAAGCTTTCTGATAAATCATTATTTCTATATTCAAAATTAATCTCTTTTGCTGGGATAGTTAATACATTTCCATTTTTATCTACAGATTGAATTGAAACTAAAATATCTTTTATTTCAGTGCCAAAACAGCCAGCATTCATTTTAAGACCTCCTCCTACAGTTCCAGGTATACAGGATAAAAATTCAAATCCACTTAGGCTATTCTCAGCTGCAAAATCTGATAATTTTTTATCTAAAACTGCTGTCCCTGAAATAATTATGTTTGAATTTAATACAGATAATCGATTAAAATTTTTTCCAAGTTTAATAATTACACCATCATAAACTTCATCAGTGATTAATGTATTTGAACCTGCTCCAATTATATGAATTTTTTCTCTGTTATCTAAAACTTTTAAAAACTCTACCAAATCTGTTAGTTCATTAGCTTTAAAAAAAACCTTTGCTTTTCCACCAATGTTAAACCAATTTTTTTTTTTTAAGTCTGCATTGTATGTAATACTTGAGTCAAACTTTTTAAGTAATTCTTTTAATTCATCAATTGTCATTGCATTAAACTGGGTAGTTCTTTTATCCAATTTGAAATTGACCCAGCACCCATTGCTACTACTATTTTTTTACCATACATATTCTGTTTTAGATATTTTGATAATTGGTTATTATTATCAACCATATATAACTTAACATCAGAATTTTTTATAATTTTCTTTGCAAAATCTTCATAACTAAATCCTAATTTGATTTTTTCTCCAGCAGTATAAATTGGGCACAGGATAACTGTATCAGCATCATTAAAAGCATAGGTAAATTCTTTTTTTAAATCTTTAAGTCTTGAAATTCTGTGAGGTTGAAAAATACATATTTTTTCATATTTACTAAATACTTGTTTAACACCTTGTAACACAACTCTAATCTCAGTTGGGTGATGTGCATAGTCATCATAAAAATCTATATTATTATATGAAAATATTTTATTAAATCTTCTCTGAACTCCCTTAAAATTTTTTAATCCTTTTTTTATTTTTTGAATTGGAATCCCTACAGTTAAAGCAACACCAATTGCTCCAACTGTATTTCTAATATTATGAATACCAAGCAATGGTATCTTAATACCTTTGATATTTAAGTTTTTCTTGTTAGGTAACTTAACCATAAGATCAAAATTTGAAAAAGACTTGTGTTGTCTAATATTTTTTATTAATAAATTTGCATTATCTTTTTGACCATAAGTATAAAAATTTTTATTTTTGATAGATTTTATTATTTCACAATTAATTTTATCATCCGTACAAATAAATGATTTACCAAACGAAGGGACTTTATTAATAAACTCAATAAAATATCTTTTTAGATCAGCCATAGATTTATAAAAATCCATATGTTCTCTATCGATATTTGTTATTATAGAATATGTTGGAGCAATGTGCACAAAGCTACCATCAGACTCATCAGCTTCTAAAATAGACCAATCACTTTTTCCTAATTTGGCGGTATTCTTAATTGAATTTATTACCCCTCCATTAATGATTGTTGGGTCAATTTTTGTTTCTTGAAAAATAGATGCAATTAAAGATGTCGTTGTTGTTTT
>JBJLDI010000044.1:0-31447 GCA_045567235.1 Candidatus Pelagibacter sp. | reverse complement strand
GTAGCAATACCTTTTGTTTTAGTAACCATAGCTCCAAGATTTATACCTGCAGCTGAAGTCAATCTATTTTTCTTATTAGAGACTATTATAGGTCCAATCTGGGTTTGGCTGATAATAAAAGAACAACCAAGTATTGAAACCCTCTATGGAGGCGTAGTTATAATTCTTACCATTGCAATCCATTCTTTTTTAAAGCTTAAAAATTCTTGAGCTTGTCACAATTAAGACTTGATTTAATAATAGATCGCGAATAGTTACTGCAATTTTTATGAATAAAGTTTTAAAAAATTCTTGGGCTCTTTTTTTAGGAATGGGATTCATTATGATGGCCTACGGTTTTCAAGGCTCCCTGCTAGGTGTTAGAGCGGTACAAGAGGAATTTAGTCTAACTTCTACAGGCTTTATGATGTCTGGTTATTTTGTAGGTTACTTTATTGGTGCAGCTACTATTCCAAACATAATTTCTAGAGTAGGTCATATAAGAGTTTTTGCAGCATTTGCTTCATTATCATCATTGGTTATTTTAGTTCACTCTATTTTGATTAATCCGTTTATTTGGTTTTTGTTAAGGGTTTTAACTGGAATAAGTATGGTTTGTATTTACACAGTTGCTGAAAGTTGGCTTAATGACAGATCAAGCAATAAAAATAGAGGAAGTGTTCTATCCATCTATATGGTGATCCTTTATGGATCAATGGGTGTGGGTATGTTTTTACTTAATTTTAGTAGTCCTCAAAATTTTCAACCATTTATACTAATATCTGTAATTACATCAGCTGCTCTTATTCCAATTTTGCTAACTAAAAAAAAACCACCTACTTTTAAAAAAATTAAAGCAATGACATTAAAAGATCTCTATGAGGCTTCTCCATTTGGAATGGTAAGTTCTTTTTTTTATGGAACAATTCAAGCAGCTTTATTTACTTTACTGGCAGTTTATGCAACTTCGATGAATTTTACGATATTAGAAATATCAATTGTAACATTTTTATTAGCAATTTCTGGAGCTGTTTCACAATTTCCTGTTGGAAAAATATCTGATATGTATGATAGAAGATTAGTTATCGTTGTTTCAACTTTTGGTGCAGCATTATTTGCACTTCTTGCAATTTTAGTTTCAAGACAAATGTATTTACCCGATGGTTTGGCTACTAGTAAAACTTGGTTTTATATCTTTTTAATACTCTTTTCTTTTTGTAGTTTGCCAATGTTTTCTCTAATTTTGGCACACACAAATGATTATATAGCTAAAGAAAAATTTGTTGCCGCAGGTGCAGGTCTCCAATTTGTATTTGGATTAGGTGCTATAAGTGGCCCTTTTTTGTGTTCAATATTTATGGATTTAGTTGGTTCAAACGGTTTTTTTATATTTTTATTTTTCTTTCATTCTGTGATTGGAGTTTTTGGAATTTATAGAATGAAAGTGAGACAAACAGTTGATAATCCAGACTCACAATTTGTTGCAATGCCTCAAACAATTACTCCAGCTGGAATAGAGTTAAATCCACAAACTGAACCAATCCAAGAACCAAATCCTGTTATAAAAAGTTCTGAGGATATTGCTGAGACTTCTGAAGAAAATAAATATTAATTTCTTAAAGCTCTATCAATTGCTTTTGACATCTTGTTTAAAACTTGTTGCTTATTTAGCTGATCACTTCTAACTAATATTGCATCTTTAACTTTAATTAGAGGGCTATTTTTTCTTTTTTTATCCAAATTAGTTCTAATTTTAAGAGATCTTTTTACCTCTTTTAGTGGTACTGATTTTTTAAGATCTAACCATCTTCTCATAGCTGCAATTTCAAGACTACATTTAAAATAAAAAGCTACATCATATTTTGGATTTTTATTTAAAATCTTAGTTGCTATATCACGTCCCTCAACACAAATTCTGTTATTTTTTCTAATAATTTTCATTTGTAATTGATTTACGATTTCTCTAACTTTTTTATTTTTAGCAATAATTGCTACATGATTTGAAATTTCTTCTGAGTGAAGGTTTTGCTTTGCAATTACTTTATAGGAAGTTTTTTTAAATTTCTTTCTTAAAAATGGAATGATATTTTTAGGCTTATATTGAATAATCATTTTACTGCAATATCTATATAGTAAACCTGAGTTAATCAGTAAAAGTTTATATTTTTTTGAGACCAATTTTGCTGCTGTACTTTTTCCACTTGCTGACTCTCCGTCACAAGCAATAATTAATTTTTTTAACTTAGTCATAAGATTTAATAAACTATACCTTTTTTAGAAAACTAATAGCTGCACCAATGGTCGTCAAAAATCCAGCTAACGGCAAGATTGCAACTGCGTATTTCTTTGGCATATAATTCTCTTTGAATTCAATACCTTGGAAACTAATTTCAAAATACCACATTTCCCAATACTTACCACGCATACCCTCTACAAGTTCAACTCCATAAATTATTAAGACTATACCAATTACCATAATCATAATTTTCCAGAACTGGCGTATATATAGCGATAATCTGTTTGGTAATTTCTCATAAATTAAATTTAAAGCTATGTGTTCATTATCTCTGGCTGTTAAAGAAAGTGCTAAAAACATCAACCAAATATTACTTAATACTGTTAGTAGATCACCCCAAACAGGAGGGTTATTGAAAACATATCGCATGGTAACGTTATAAATAGTGAAACCAACCATCGCAGCCAAAAAGAGTGAGCACATAGCTTCTAACATACGATGGATAAAACGGTCGATATTGTTAAAAAATTTTAACATATTGCTAATTACTCAACAAGTTTGGAAGAAACATAGTCAACTCTGGAATAACGAGTATAAAAAATAAAAGTAAAAACAACCCTACTAGATAAGGAATTAACGCGACAGCCACCTTTTCTAGACGCACTTGTGCTATCGTTGCAGCAGTAAAATAAGCAACTCCAACGGGTGGTGTTACTGATCCTATTAAAAAGCCAACTATTACTACTATAGCTGCTTGTACCTCTGGAAAGCCAGCCTGAGCCATAACGTTAACTAGTACTGGGCCAACTATGATAATGTTTACTGCGGAGTCCATTACTGTTCCAAGAAGAAAAATGAATAGAATCACAGCTAAAATAAAAATAATAGGGGATTCTGTGAGGCTTAGAAGCCATCTTTCAAGATCACCAATTGCACCTAGAGAGGTAAGTAACCAACTGAAGGGTCCTGACGCAGCTATGATAATAAAGACCATTGCTGAATTACGGAACGCTCGACGAAAAGCACCAGTACATTCTTTCCATTTAATAGTTCTATAAACAAATACACCTGTTAATAACGCAACCATTGCTGTGATAGCACCAGCCTCAACAACAGATGCCACACCACCCATCACAGAACCCACTAAAACTAAAGGTATCAAAAGGGCGAACGAGGATCGATATAATTCTTTACCTGCTCGTCGTATCGAAAATGGCTGATCACTTCGCTCGAAGTTATATTTGATTGCAAAGTAATGATTGATTATCATGATCACAACGCCTATTAAGACACCTGGAATAATGCCAGCCGCAAATAATGCTGCAATCGAAATCTCAGTGGAGTTAGCAAGTACAATCATCATGATACTTGGTGGTATTATCCCCCCTATAGTTGAACTTACGCCTGTAACTGCAGCCGAAAACGCAGCAGGATAACCTGCTTTTTTCATAGCCGGTAAAACTAATGCTCCCACTGTAGCTGTGTCTGCTACTACCGAACCATTCATCCCTGCAAAAAACATACTCACAAGAACATTAACTTGAGCTAACCCCCCTCGTATACGTCCAATTAATGCCCTGCTTAAAGCTACTAACCGGTCAGTAATCGTGGCACTTGTCATTAACTCACCTGTCAACATAAAGAAAGCAATCGCAGTTAATGGAACCGAATCAATAGCGTTAAACATTTGACTAGGGATCAAAACAAGCGGTACAGCGTCGGTAAATAGAATATAAACAAATGGTATCAGTATTAATATGAATCCAATGGGAGCACCCAATAAGATTAGAAAAAGGAGTACTACGAGTAAAATAATACTATCCATAGATACTTATATGTTATGATTTCTTTAAGGTAAAGATCATCTAGTTCTAAAATTGAACTAAATGATCTCTACACAGTTTTTCGTTGAACGATTTACAGAGCCCCAGCTTTCTCTAACTGAGCTACAAATCCATCCATTCCTTGCTCTAGAAGCACTCTTTTGGCTATCTCTGGTTCAAAAGTACCTTTGGCATCTAACCAGGCACCGATTGCACCAGCTCTCCATTTAGTCATTTCAGCATCAGTTGGTACATACCACTCTTTAGCAGATGCTTTAATTGCATCTTCACCATTCTTAATCCAAGCGTTATCCAACTCATTTACTTTTTCTCCATAAGCATCAGCTGCTTTGTGTAACCATTTTCTCTGCTGATCAGTTAATGCATTATACTGCTTTGCATCCATCGCTAGAATGTTTCCTGACCACATTCCCCCAATCTCAGTGAAATATTTCGCAACTTCATGAAGTTTTGCTACATGCTGCCAAGGAGTAGCAACATACTGACCCTCAACTACACCCGATTGTAGACCTGAGTATAACTGACTCCAGTCATAAGGTGTTGGAGTTGCACCCCAATTTTTAACTAGCATGAACTCAACTGGACTTTTTGTAGTACGCCATTTAAGTCCCTTCATATCACCTGGAACATGAATTGGTTTTGTTGCATTTCCAAGTTGTCTGAATCCACCACTTGAATATACAGAAAGGCAAATATGACCTGCATTCTCAAGAGCAAGTTTACACTGTCTTTCAGCTAACCATGTATCTGATATTCTTTTTGCATCTTCTAATGATTTGAAAATGAAAGGTAAATCAAAAATTGCTAACTCTGATCCAAAATTACCATAGTTTGCAGTAGAACTAGTCCATAAAGCTATAAGCCCTTGATTGGCTTGTTCACCACATTTCTGTTCAGCACACAAGCTTTTTTGATAATGTGGTTCGATTTTCATTTTACCACCAGAAGCTTTTGTCAAGGCTGGAATTAATGCTTGATCAATTGCATCACCGATTGGCATACCTAATCTACCTGTAGTCCCAAGCTTAAGAGTTACCTCTGCATATGCCGCTTGAGCAAAGAAAGCAATTGCAAACACTTTGAGTAGTGTTCTGCAAATTGTTTTAGTATTTATTATTTTCATTATATCTCCTAATTAATTTATAAATTAAGTCTAACTCGAATGATTAAAGTGAGTCAAAGGAAATAGACGCCCAATTTGGGTTATCTGGTATGAAAAAAGTCCAATAAAAGCATTGGAAAATTTTTAAGAGTGACTAATCCAAATTGTTTTGGTTTGAAGAAACGAATTAAGTGCCTCTGTACCCTGATCTCTTGATAAAGACCCAGATTGTTTATAACCTCCAAAAGGAGTTTTTATATCTCCCTCTGAAAAAGTATTTACTGAAACTGTACCACATGGAAGACTTTTAGCTAAATGAAATGCACGGTTTATATCTTGAGTAAATACACTTGCATGTAATCCATATTTTGAATTACTCGCAACTTTTAGAGCTTCTTCGTCATTTTTAACAGTTAATACTCCTAAAACAGGTCCAAAGATTTCTTCTTGTGCAATAGTCATATTTTCTTTTAGACCATCAAACAAAGTTGGTTTTGCGTAAAAACCTTTTTGTTTAATATCTGAAATACCACCTGATAAAAGTTTTGCACCTTCATCTATTCCCTTTTGAATATAACCATCAACTGTTTGCAAATGTCCCTTTGATATCATTGACCCCATGTTAGATTTTAAATCTAAAGGATCACCCACTTTTATTTTTTTTACTTTTTTAATTACCTTATCTAAAAATTCATCTTTAACTTTTTTGTGAACTATCTGCCTCATATTTGCTGAACAGTTTTGACCACCATTCCAAAAAGCAGAATTTATTGCATTATCAATTAAGTCATCATTAATCTTAGCATCTTCTAAAACTATAAATGGACTTTTACCACCCATCTCTAATGCAACAGGTTTTAAATTACTTTCACTTGAATACTTTAAAAAATAACCACCTACTTCCGTTGAGCCCGTAAAAGAAACTGCATCAACATCTTCATGTCTACCTAGTGCCTCACCAACATCACCATAACCAGGAAGTACATTTAAAACGCCATCTGGAATTCCAGCTTCTTGAGCTATTTTTGCAACTCGAATTGCTGTTAGTGGAGTGTCTTCTGCTGGTTTAATAATTACTGAACAGCCAGCTGCTAATGAAGGTGCCATTTTCCAAACAGCCATCATTAAAGGAAAGTTCCAAGGAACAATTCCTGCAACAACACCAATTGGTTCTTTAACGATTAAACTTGTAATAGATGGCTCTGTAGGACCAACTTTTCCAAAAACTTTATCAATTAATTCTCCATACCATTGAAAATGCATTGGAGCATCATTTGCAACTTCATTAATGCAATCTGTCACCAACTTTCCAGTATCAACACATTCTAAAACCGAATTTTCATCTCCATGTTTTCTAAGTAATTCTGCAAATTTTAATAAAACTTCTTTTCTATGCTCTGGTGAACTTCTCGACCAAACGCCACTATTAAAGGCTTTCCTTGAAACTTTAACTGCTAAATCAACATCTTTATGGTTACATTTAGCAACTGTACAAAGTTTTTCTCCAGTTGCAGGATTTATGGTTTCAAATTTTTTACCATCTATAGCGTTAACATACTTCCCATTTATAAAGGCACGACCTTCAAATTTTAATTTTTTTGCAATAGATTTATAGTTAACTGCCATGAAGAGATTAAGTTAATATTAATTATTCAAATTAGCAAGAATATTAATTAAACCTTTAAACTTCCTGAGAACTTTTTAATATCATTAATTAATAGATCAGGCTTTTCTAATGCTGCAAAATGACCTCCTGCTGGCATTTCAGTCCATTGTTTAAGATTAAATATTCTTTCTACATAAGACTTAGGTGGCCATTCAGACATTTCGGCTGGAAATATTGCTGCTGCTGTTGGAACTTCAATTCTTTTAAAATTCTTTGGAAAAAATCTTCCTCCCTCTTCTCTTCTGCCAAAATAAATCCAACTAGCCGTATCAAATGTTTTTGTTAAAATATAAATCATTATATTTGCTAACAAAATATCTTTAGAATAAACACTTTCAATATCATTATTCTTTAAATCTGACCATGAATGCATTTTTTCAATTATCCAGCCGGCTATACCAACTGGACTGTCCATCATTCCATAACCTAAAGATTGAGGCTTTGTTGCTTGTTGAGTTCTATATCCTTCTTGCATAATTTGATCTTCATTAAATTTTTTTTGCCAATTTCTTTCTTCATCAGATTGTGGGCCTTCGGGATGACGCATAGTTAAACAGTTTATATGAATTGCTTTACAAAAATTTGAATGATCATAACCAAGCCAATTAGCAATAGTTGCTCCCCAATCACCTCCTTGAGCCATATAATCTTTATAACCAAGATTTTCTGTCATTAACTTATTTAATATTTCAGCCATTTTTCTTGGTCCCATTGGCTTAGATGGACTTCCAGAAAAACCAAATCCTGGCAAAGAAGGGACTATTACATCGAAAGAATCTTTTTCATTACCTCCAAATTTTTCTGGATGAGCAAGTTTTTCTATAATATTTAAAAATTCAATTACCGATCCTGGCCAACCATGCATTAAAAGTAATGGTTGTGAATTTTCACTGCTTCCCTTTTTTTTAATAAAATGAATTTTTATCCCCTCTATATCGGTGGTATAATTTTCAAACTTATTTATTTCTAATTCATGTTTACTCCAATCGAATTTAGTAATCCAATAATCACATAACTCTTTTAAATATTTTTTGTTAGTTCCATGTTCCCAACCATCTAAATCCTTTACCGAATCCCAAGGATAATCTTTAACTTTTTGATAAATCAAAGAAATTTCTTTTTCTGTAAATTTAACGTTAAACTCTTTAATCATTTTGTAAAATTTAATATCTATAATTATAAAATCCACTATATTTAAAAATCCATAGATAGTTAATGAAATTGATAAAATAAAGTTTTAGGTTGTATGAATAAAGAAAACGCAAGTAAACTGTGGAAAATAATACAGGAAGCAGGTGATTATTTGGTTGGTCAATTACCAGATCATACAAACCACCCAAAAGGAAGAAACTCTTATGCACATGTTGCTATATGTGTGAAAGATCATTTTAATGCGAGTTATAAAGATATTCCGGATGAAAAATTTAATGA
The DNA here is from genome assembly GCA_045567235.1 of Candidatus Pelagibacter sp. Lineage (GTDB taxonomy): Bacteria > Pseudomonadota > Alphaproteobacteria > Pelagibacterales > Pelagibacteraceae > Pelagibacter. The sequence goes on along the minus strand of JBJLDI010000044.1, from coordinate 23,189 downwards.
AGTAGTAAAATATATTGAATTTTTAAAAAAAAATCCTAGTTAGATACTTATATATTTATTGTTTTGGAAAATAATCCTTCAAGGTTCCTTCTCGGTAAACATCTGCAGTGCAACAATGTAATCCACCACCAAATGCATAGGCATCCCTAAGTTCTACTGGTATTACTTCCATTCCAAGTTTATCTAGTTGTTCTGCTTGATAAATTTCACTTTTTTCTACACATACTGTTTTTGGATCTAAAACCAAAACATTCATTGATAGCCATGTAGATGAATAGCATAAAGGTGGTGGCTCATTATGTGCAGGTTGAGCACTGTCAATAATTTCCCAACCATTATCTTCAAATAACTTTCTTTGTTCTATTGGAAGTCTTCTTTGAGGATTATTAATAATTAATCCTTCTTTGATTGGAGTAAAAGTTGCATCTATATGAATTGGGTACGGGTCACCAGGAAAATTAACAGCATGAACTCTATGATCTTTGTAATGTCTTTTTAACCAATCAATTCCCTTTAAGTTAGTTGTAAAACCATGTTGTACAACTAAATCTTTACCAAATCTTAACACATCAGCTGCATCAAATAATGGTTCTTCTTCTGTAGTTACAAAATATTTTTTTTCTGTCCACTCCAATCTTTTTTGAACACCAATTTTTTCTGAAAGATAATCTTTTCTATAATCTGCATCAGTTAATCTTGGTTTTGGAGCTGACTCATGTCTCATATTAGGATCAGCATTATAATATGCTTTTAATAAAGGTCGGTAACAAAGATATTCAAACCAACGACATCGATAACTCATTGTTGCCTCTAAAATTTCATTTCCAACAGTTAGCAAAACATCTCTCGGAGGCATGCAACCAAACATAGTTTCGGCTTCCCAATCAGGTGTTGATGTTTTTTGATTAAAATCTAATGGAGTTGGTCGATCTACCTTAATACCTTTTTTTTCAAGCATATTTGAAAAATCATTTAAAAGTTGGTTAGCTTTATCAACTGTATCTTTAGTTCTAGGTCCAAATTGACCTCTCATATCACTATCCTCAGGAACTTTCGCATCTAATGCGGGCTCTGGTGCTGGAATACATGTGCCGTCTGCTCGACCAACAATTACATGTTTTAAAGGATCCCACTCGTTCCAACTGTTAACGATTGTTTTATTTCCATTCATAATATCAGTTTCTTATAATATTGTGCTCAGGACCAAAAGGAAATTTTGTAATATTTTCTACACCATCTTTTCCGATTACTAAAATATCATGTTCACGATAACCACCTGCACCGAGATTACCTTCTGGAATCATAATCATTGGTTCCATTGAAACTACCATGTTTTCTTCAAGCAATGTATCAATATCCTCTCTTAGTTCTAATCCAGCTTCTCTACCATAAAAATGAGAGAGCATACCAAACGAATGACCATAACCGAAAGTTCTGAATTGAAGAAATCCAAGTTCAGCAAAAAGTTCATTAAGTTCATGACAAATATCTGAGCATTTAACACCCGGTTTAATAAGTTCTAGACCTCTTTTGTGAACTTTTACATTCGCTTCCCAGGCTTTTAAAGATGCGTCGTCTGCATGATCAACAAATAAAGTTCTTTCTAAAGCTGTGTAGTAACCTGAAATCATTGGAAAAGTATTTAATGATAAAATATCACCTTTTAATAATTTTCTGTTCGTTTTTGGATTGTGAGCTCCATCAGTGTTAATTCCAGATTGAAACCAAACCCAAGTATCCATATATTCTGTGTTTGGATAAGTTTTGGCAATTTCTCTTTCCATTTTATCTCTACCAGCAATAGCAATTTCTAACTCTGTATTGCCCTCTCGAATATTTTTTACAATTTCCTCACCTCCTATATCAGCTATTCTTGCTCCGTTTTTAATAATTTCTATTTCCTCTTTAGATTTTATCATTCTTAATTTCATTAAATCTTTAGAAATATCGCTAAAGACTGAAAAGGTGAATATAGATCCTATTTTTTCTCTCATCTCTAGTGTTACATGATCATTTTCAATGCCAACTCTTTTTGGAGGCTCGTCTCTTCCTATAATAGATACAATTGCTCTTAAAAAATTATCTCTTTTCCAGTCAGTATAAATCACATTATCGCAGTGTGATCTACGCCAAGGCTGACTTGCATCAATATTTGCTGAAATAGTAGAAATTTTATTTTCAGTTATCACACAACCATATGGTCTTCCAAAAGAGCAATAAATAAAACCTGTATAATAAGCAATATTGTGCATAGATGTTAAAATAATCATATCTAGATTATTTTTATCCATTAGCAACCTAAGCTTAGTTACTCTTTTTTTATATTCATCGTTTGAAAAAGGAAGTTTTACTTTTTCTCCATTTTTTAATGTAAAAAAATCAGGTCTTTCCATTTTATTCGCCTAAGAAATTAATTTAATCCAATATATCGTTTATTCCATCTCATAATCAAACTGTAATAAAATAAAGATATAAATAAAAAGAAACCACCAATAATAGTATTTGTATCTGGTATCTCATTAATACCAAATAAAGGTAACCATACCCAAAAAATTCCACCAATTACTTCTGTTAAAGAAAGTAAAGTTAATTCAGCAGCAGGGATTGCTTTAGAACCAATAGAATATAAAATTAGTCCGAGACAAACTAAAGTACCATGTAATGAAAATAATGAACTATTATAACTGGTTGAAAAAAAAACCTGTCCTTTCAATAAAATCATAGCTGTTGCAAAAACAAAACAAAATAATCCTGCGAAGGCAACTGTTGTAAACTTGGGTGTTTCTTTTCTCCATCTTAATGTTACAGAAAAAACAGAAAAACCTATAGAAGAAGTTATTCCAAAAATAAATCCAACAAGAGAATTTTCTCCAGTATTTCCAAAAGCCATTATTATAATACCAATTGTTGCAATAATTATTGATATCCAAACACTTAGAGAAATTTGTTCTTTTAAAAAAATAAATGCTAAGAGTGCTGTAAAAAAAGGCATTGCAGCTAAACACAATAAAGTAATTGCAGCAGTGGTATTTGTAATAGAATAAATAAATGAGATCATTGCAATACCGAGGCCTGAACCACCTATTATTCCAGAAGCACCTATTTTTAAATAATTTTTCCAAAATTTAATTCCTTCTTCAAAATATAAATAAAGATTAAGAATAATAAAAATAGTAAGACCTCTTCCAAATATATATTGCCAAGGTACTTGGTTAGGACTATCCATATATCTAACTACCAGGGGTCCAAAGGACCACAAAATTCCTGCAAATAGTACAACTTGAATAGCTATTTTTGGGTTTTTTAATTCAAGCATTCGCGGGAGAATAATTGTAAAAATTTAGAACTACAACAAAATTACATTGTTTTAATCTAAAATTTTATTTGGGCAGTTGGCGAAAAAACAATCAATAATTTGACCTTTTTTAAATTTTGTTCGCCCTTGGGGCAGTACTGCCCATATATTCGATTTTACAAAAGAGTTAATTCTAAACGACTCTTGGCCAGGTAATAACTCTACTTCTAGTTTACCATTTTGAGTTGTAATTAGTTTACTTTTAATAAATCTTGTCACTTTTTTATTTTTTTCATAATAATTTTTTAATAATGCTTTTATTGGTTTTTCATTGTGAATATTTAAAATATTTTCAATAAAAGGATAAACAAAAAATCTGAAACAAGCAGCAGATGAAATTGGATTTCCTGGTAAACCAAATATTACTTTTTGATTAATCTTTGCAAATAACACAGGTTTTCCTGGTCTTATCATTACACTTTTAAAATAATGAGAGGTTTTAAATTTTTTAACAACACTTGGTATATAATCAAACTTTCCAGCAGAGACAGCTCCTGATGTAATAATTATATCTATATTAGATTTAATCATTTTACTAATTTTAGATTTAAATAATTGTTGATGATGATCTCTTAAAATTCCACCGTCTCTAAAATTAAATAAAAAATTATTATTCAAACTTTTAATATAATAGTTATTTGAATTTCTTACTTTCCAACTTGGAATAATGTTTGAATTAGAAATCTCGTTACCTGTAGAAAAGAATAAAATATTTAATTTTTTTTTAACTCTAATTTTTTTAACACCTAATGTCTTTAGTGCTAAAATATGGTTCGACTGAATAATTGTACCTTTTTTTATAACAAGTTGATTCTTTTTATAGTCAGATCCTTTAAAACGAATATGATTAAATTTTCTTATCTTTTGATCAATAATGATTGATTTTGGATTTTTTTTATTTGGATAAAAATTAATTTGTTCAATTGGAACAATTGTATTAAACATTTTGGGAATTACTCCACCAGTCATTATCTCTGCTGTTTCAAATTTTTTAACTTTTTTATTTAAAGGTTTATTGCCTGCTGCAATAGATCCAATTATTCTAAAATGTTTAATATTATTTTTATTAACAACTTTTGTATCATTTGAATTAATAGCAAAGCCATCAAAGGCAGCATTATCACTTAAAGGATAATCAGAGGTGGATAGGATATCTTTTGATACAACTCTATTCAAAGAATCATTTGTAAAGATTTCTTCATCTCTAATTTTAATTTTTGCTTTTTTTAAAATTTTTTTTGCTTGTAGATAATTAATCATTTAAGATTTTGTTTGCTATTTTTAAATCCTCTTGAGTATTGATATTAAAGAAAGGATCTTCTTTTTCAAATGACATATTAATAGTTTTTAATCCAATATTATTAGCCCATTTTTCGACCTTTCTTGATCCATTTTCTAAATCTTTTTCTAGCTGATCAATTAAACTCGTAGACCATAAACCAAATATATTGTGTCGTTTATCATTAAATGTCATAAAAAATAATTCACTCTCTTTTTCATTAACTTTTTCAAAAAACTTATTAAGAATATTTTTTTTAAAGAATGGAGTATCTGAAGGAAATGACGCAATCCATTTATAAGACTTATTTTTATCTTTTGCCCATTTCATTGCAGTAAAGATCCCTCCCAATGGCCCAAGATCTTTTTTAAAATCTTTTATTTTTCTAATTTTATTTGATGATAGATGTTTAATGGGGTCATTTGCGACAATAAGAATTTCTTTAAATTCATCAATCAATTCTGACAAAATATAATCAATAAGGATTTTTCCTCCTAATTTAACTTGAGATTTATCTTCACCAAATCGTTTAGATTTTCCTCCTGCTAGTACTACGGGTAAAATATTGTTATGATCCATTTTACAAAATATAAAACATTAAATTTTGAATTAAAGTAATATAATGGATCTAAGACTTTTAGAAATTGCTTCTCATACAGAGAATAATAAAGTTATTGAAAATTTTACTCATAAATCAAAACATAAGAATCCATTATGTGGTGATGAAATGGAAATAAGCTTAATTGTAGAAAATGATGTTATAAAAGATATGGGATATCAATGTAAATCGTGCATATATTGTCAAGCATCGGTCAGTTTACTATCAAGAAAAATCAAAGAAAAAAAAGTAAAAGAGATAATAAGTTTTATTTCAGTAGGTGAACAACTTTTTAATGATGCTAAAGTAAGCTTAGAAAAACATTGGAAAGATTTCAAAGAAATCCTAGACAAAAAAAACCTTTCTAGAAAGGAATGTTTGCTGTTACCTTTAAGAACTATTGCAAAAGCATTAAAAGATTAAATGATTACAATTACAAAGTCTTTAATGAAAAAAGCATTAATTGCTGGTTTTTTTTCTACACTCACAATTGGTGTATTAACAGTGCTTACTTACAAAAGTACTCTTGGTTATTTTATTGCTGGTTCGTTTGGATCTTCTATGGTTTTATTATTTGGTTTTCCTGAAAGTCCTTTTGCGCAACCAAAAAATGTTTTTTTCGGACACTTAATAACCGCTTTAGTGGGTGTAGTATTTGTAAACTATATTCCACTTCCAATTTATATTAATATTGCAATTGCAGTGGGTATAGGAATTTTTTTAATGATTTTATTTAATGTGGTTCATCCACCTGCAGGAGGTAATCCAATTATGGTTATTATAGGAAGTGCTTCTTATGATTATTTAATTAACCCAATTATTTTTGGATGTATTATAATTTTATTATTAGCAATCTTAGTAAATAAATATCTTTTACAAAAAAATTATCCCTTAAAGTAATTTATGAATTCTAAATATAAAGTTTTAAAATATTCTTCAAAAAAATTTGAAGATATTAATGACTTAATTTCAATAGAAGAGCCTTTGGAAATTTCTTTAAAATACAAAAAACAAGATAAATGGATCAATCAAACTTTATCAATTACTATGAGAACTCCTGGAAATGATGAAGATCTCGTAAGAGGCTTTTTGTTTAATGAGCAAATTGTAAAAAGTATTAATGATATAGAGTCTATTGAAGCATACGGAAATAAAGTTGGGCAATACAAAATTCAAAATAAAATATTAGCTACTTTAAATAATTCAGAAAATATAAATATCTCTAAAATTAAAAGAGATTTTTTAACTAATTCTTCCTGTGGAGTATGTGGAAAATCTTCTCTTGATGCACTTGAAATAATAAAACAAACTAAAACAAATGCTAATGAACCCAAGATTTCAAAAGAGGTTATTATTCAATCTCCTAAGGTTTTGCAAGAATCACAATCTGAATTTAGTAAAACAGGTGGTATTCATGCAAGTGGTCTTTTTGAAAGTAATGGTAAATTAATTGCTCTTAAAGAAGATGTTGGAAGACATAATGCTCTAGATAAACTGATCGGTTGTGTATTAAGGGAAAATCAAATAAATCCAAAAATTCAATTTATTACATGTTCTGGTAGACTGAATTTTGAACTTGTTCAAAAGGTTTTGATGACAAATATTGGTATTTTGATTGGAGTTGGTGCGCCAACTAGTCTTGCCATTGATTTAGCGAATAAATTTGACATTACCCTTATTGGTTTCGTAAAGAGGGACAGTTTTAATATTTACACAAATAACAAAAAAGTTATTGTGGACTAATTTTATAAAAGGGTAATTGTGTCAAAAAATATAAGTAATTTATCAGGTAGAATAGGTCTAAAAGATAATCTATTTAAGCAAATTTCGGAAAATACCTTAAGTAAAAATCCTCAAGATATTAAAGAAATTGCCAAAAAACATAATTTAGGTGTTTCAACGATACATGGGGCAGAGTCCTTTTATGAATTTTTAAGACCTTCTCATAGAGAAAAAAAAGCTTTTGTTTGCAATGGTAGTGCGTGCATGTGCGCAGGTACTCAAGACAAATTAAAAGAAACTTTAAAAGAAAAACTTGGTGATGATAAAGTTGGAGAGATGTTTTGCTTAGGTCATTGTTATGAAAACAATGCCTTCCATTACGATGGAGAAAATTACGCCGGTAAAGATATAGAAAAAATTGATCAGATTTTAAAGGGTGAGGAAATTAAACAGGATAAATTTTTTTCAAAAAGTTATGCTACAACAAGTTTTTTAATGGATGACAAACTTTCATCAACGGATCAATTTAGAGAACAGCTAAATAAATTTTTAAAAACTGATAAAAAAGAAATTATTAAATCTCTATTAGACTCAAATTTAACAGGTAGAGGTGGTGCAGGTTTTCCAACTGGAATGAAATGGGATTTTTGTAGTAAAGCAAAGGGCGACAAAAAATATGTTATTTGTAATGCAGATGAAGGAGATTCAGGTGCATTTTCAGATAGATATTTATTAGAAGATCAGCCTCTAAAAGTTATTTTTGGAATGGTTATATGTGGTTATGTTATAGGAGGTGATGAAGGAGTTTTGTATATTAGAGGTGAATACCCAAAATCTATTGAAGCATTAAATGGAAGTATAAATAAACTTAAAAAGTTAGGGCTGTTAGGTGAAAATATTTTAGGAACAGATTTTTCTTTTGATTTAGGAATTTGTATTGGACAGGGTGCTTACATCTGTGGTGAAGAAACAGCGTTAATTGCATCAATTGAGGGTAGACGAGCTGAAGTAGATGTTAGACCGCCATTTCCAGTAACAGAAGGATTATATAAAAAACCAACTGTTGTTAATAATGTTGAAACATTAGCGGCTGCTACTGGCATTTTAATTAATGGTTCAGAAAAATTTGCTTCAATTGGAAATAAAAAATCAGCAGGAACTAAATTGGTTTGCTTAGATAGTTTTTTTAATAATCCAGGTGTATATGAAATTGATATGGGTATACCGATGAAAAAAATATTTAATGATATTGGTGGAGGGTATAAAGAACCTGTTAAAGCTTTTCAGATAGGAGGGCCATTAGGTGGTGTTGTGCCTATAAATGAAATTGATAATCTAAATTTAGATTTCCAAGAGTTCACAGCTAAAGGTTTTATGCTTGGTCATGCTAGTGTTGTAAGTATACCTAAAGACTTTTCAATGACAGAATATATCCATCACTTATTTGAGTTTTCAGCTGAAGAATCATGTGGAAAATGTTTTCCCGGAAGGCTTGGTTCATACAGAGGAAAAGAGATGTTTGATCAGGCAAAGAGTAAAACAGCAAAAATACCATTAAAATTACTAGAAGAATTGTTAGTTACCATGAAAAAAGGATGTTTATGTGCGCTTTGTGGAGCAATACCCACCCCTATACAGAACATTCTAAAATACTTTGGGGATGAAATGAAAAATGATATGGTAAAAGATAATTAATGAGCTCTGAGAAAAGAAAAATTGCTTATATTGATGGAAAACCATATGAAATTGGTCCGAAACACACATCTATTTTAAAATTTGTAAAAAGCTATGTTGGGGAAAAAAAAGTTCCAACTCTCTGTGATGATCCAAACTTAGTACCTTATGGTGCTTGTAGAGTTTGTTCTGTAGAAGTGGCTTTAGAGAAAGATGGACCAACAAAAGTCGTTGCTTCTTGTCATACTCCGGTTGCTGAAAACCAACATATTTTCACTACAAATGAAGCGTTAACAGATCTAAGAAAAAATATTGTAGAACTGGTTCTAACAGATCACCCAATGGAATGTGATAATTGTGAAGTAAACAATAATTGTGAACTTCAAACAGTAGCGAATGACTTGGGTATTTCAGATCATAGATATAATAGTCCTAAACAACATAAAGGAATACCAAGAGATACTTCTCATGATTATATGAGAATGAACCTCGATAACTGTATAAATTGCGGAAGATGTGTAAGAGCATGTGATGAAATTCAAGGATCATTTGTTCTAACAATGAGTGGTAGAGGATTTGAGTCAAGAATTACGACAGATAACGATATGATGTTTGGTGACTCATCCTGTGTTTCTTGTGGTGCTTGTGCTCACACCTGCCCTACAGATGCTATCTCAGATGTATTTCAATCAAAATCTGCAGCCGTAGATAAAAAAGTTAGAACAACTTGTTCTTATTGTGGTGTTGGATGTAATTTGGAGGCATCAATTAAAAATGATAAAGTTGTTGCAATTGATACGCCTAAAGAAACTGATGTTAATGCAGGACATACTTGTATTAAAGGGAGATATGCTTTTAGTTTTTACGATCATCCTGACAGATTAAAAACTCCATTAATAAAAAAGAATGGAAAATTTGAAGAAGCTTCTTGGGATGAAGCTTACGATTTTATTAAAAAAGAAATTAATAGAATTGTCAAAGATAATGGACCAGATGCATTTGCTGGAATTTCTTCTGCTAGATGTACTAATGAGGAGAATTATGTTTTTCAGAAAATGATTAGAGCAGCTGTTGGAACTAATAGCGTTGACTGTTGTGCTAGAATTTGTCACTCACCTACTGCTTGGGGAATGCAACAAACATTTGGTACAGGTGCAGCAACTAATTCTACTGAAGATATTTATCATGCTGATTGTTTTATAATTATTGGAGCCAACCCTACTAATGCTCACCCAGTAACTGGTGCAAAAATTAAACAACAAGTAATGAAGGGTAAAAAATTAATTGTATTGGATCCAGTTACAACTGAACTTGCTAAGCTTGCTGACTATCATATTAAATTAAGACCTGGAACTAATGTAGCTGTACTTAATATGATGTTACATTTTATTGTTAAGTCAAAATTATATAATGTAGATTTTGTTAGAGATAGAACTGAGGGATTTGATAATTTTCTTAAAGAAATTGAAAGACAAGACGTTGATCATTTAGCTAAAGTTGCAGGTGTTGATAAACAAATGGTTAAAGAAGCCGCTATAGCTTATGCAACTGCAAAAAACTCAATGGAATTTCACGGTTTAGGAGTTACAGAACAAGAACAAGGATCTAAAACTGTAATGCTTATTGCAGATCTTGCAATGATCACAGGAAACATTGGAAGGAAAGGTGTTGGTGTAAATCCTCTTAGAGGACAAAATAATGTTCAAGGAGCAGCTGATATGGGATGTCAACCTCATCAAGGAGCTGGTTATTTTGAAGTTGCAGATAAAAAAATTCAAAAATTCTACACTGAAAAATATGGAGTAACCCACCCAACAAAACCTGGTTTAAAGATACCTCAAATGTTTGAGGCAGCAATTAATAAAGAATTAAAAGGTGTGTGGATTATTGGTGAAGATATAGTTCAAACTGATCCTAATAGCGCCCATGTAGTTGAGGCAATGAATTCTCTAGAACTTTTAGTAGTGCAAGAAATATTTATGAGTGAGACAGCAAAACTTGCAACTGTGGTGTTACCAGGTACTACTTTCTTAGAAAAAGATGGTACTTTTACAAATACAGAAAGACGAATTCAAAGGGTGAATAGAGCAGTTCCGCCGCTTCCTGGTACTAAACCAGATGGAGTTATTGTAACAGATATGATGCAAAAACTTGGTTTTGATCAGCCAACTTACGATGCTGATCAAGTATTAGAAGAAATTGCAGATGTTGTACCTTTCTTTAAAGGTGTAACAAGAGAGAGACTTGGTAAACTAGGTCTACAGTGGCCTGTAAAAGAAGATGGAACTGATACTCAAATTCTTCATACTGAAACATTTAAATTAGGAAAAGGAAGACTTAAAAATTTTGATTGGAAAGAATCTACTGAAATAGAGACTAATAAAAAAGATTATCCTTTAATTTTAACAACTAGTAGAGTTCTTCAACATTATAATGCTGCAACTATGACGAGAAGAACAAAAAATATTAATATTGTAGATGAAGATGTTCTTTTAATACATCCAAAAGATGCTGCTTATAGAGATCTTAATACTGGAGATATTGGTAGATTGTATTCTGGGAGAGGTGAAGTTGCTTTAAAAGTTGAAGTAACTGATAAAGTTAAAGAGGGAATTGTGTTTACAACATTTCATTTTCCAGAACATATGGTTAATATGGTTACAGGGCATGGTAAAGATGAAGAAACTATGTGTGCTGAATATAAAGTATCTTCTGTAGAAGTTCAAAAAATTTCTAACCAGTTTAAAACGGAAGTCAAACCAAAAGAGAATCAAGCTGAAGTAAGCTAATTGAAATGACCATAGGATGGCATTTTAATAATACCTATTCAAAACTATCAGATGCTTTCAGAGAGGAAATAAATCCTATTCCAGTAAATAGTCCTGAGCTGGTAATTCTAAATGAAAAATTAGCCTCAGAATTAAATCTAAATTTTTCAAAGATTGATAAAAAAGAACTTTCAAAAATTTTTTCAGGAAATTCACTGCCTTCTGGAAGTAATTCTGTTGCACAAGCATATGCTGGCCATCAGTTTGGGCATTTTACAATGCTGGGAGATGGTAGAGCAGTATTAATTGGAGAACATACAACTAAATCTAATGATAAATATGATATTCAATTTAAAGGTTCAGGTAAAACTGCATTTTCTAGAAATGGTGATGGACGTGCTGCCTTAGGTCCAATGTTAAGAGAATATATAATTAGTGAAGCTATGAATGCATTAAAAATACCTACTACACGAAGCTTAGCTGTAGCAAAAACTGGTGAAGATATTCAAAGAGAAAAAGTTTTGCAAGGGGCTGTACTTACTCGAGTTGCATCTAGCCATATTAGGGTTGGTACATTTCAGTATATAGCAGCAAGACAAAAAGAAGATGAATTAAAGACTTTGTTAGATTACACGATTAATAGACACTACCCAGAAATAAAGGATTCAAATAATAAAGCTTTAGACTTAATAAATCTTTTAATAGACAGACAATGTAATTTAGTGGTGAACTGGATGAGAGTTGGTTTTATACATGGTGTTATGAATACTGATAATATGGCCGTTTCAGGAGAAACTATTGATTATGGACCTTGTGCATTTATGGATACCTATGATCCAAAAACTGTATTTAGTTCAATTGATCAGACAGGCAGATATGCTTATTGCAATCAACCAGTCATTACAAAATGGAATTTAGCTAGATTTGCTGAATGTTTAATTCCCTTAATTAATAAAGATCAAGAAAAAGCTATCAAAATAGCCACTGAAAAAATTAATTCTTTTGAAAAAAAATATGAAGAAAAGTGGATGAACATGATGAGAGATAAATTAGGATTGTTTGGTTTGGATGATAAAGATAAATTTTTAATTCTAGATCTTTTAACTTGGATGCATGAAAAAAAAGCAGATTATACAAACACTTTTTGTCATTTGATGAGTCTCAATCCAAAAAAAGGTGAATTATATAACGATAAAGATTTTATAAACTGGAAAAAAAGATGGGAAGATAGATCATCAAAAAATAACAGTACATCAAAGAAATCCATGGAATTAATGAGAAATAACAATCCATTATTTATTCCAAGAAACCATAAAGTTGAAGAAGCTTTGGAGGCTGCAGAGCAAAATGACCTAAAACCATTCAATAAAATTTTAGAAATTTTAGAAAAACCATACGATGAACAGGAAGTAAATGACGACTATCAATCTCCTTCTATATCAGATGAAGAATATAAAACTTTTTGTGGTACTTAATAATTAAAGAACATAGGGTTCAGGTCTTGCTTGTTTGCCTAAAACTCTTTCTACTGCCATATTTGAGATATCGATAGATTGATATGCTCCTGTAGTAATCAATTCTGTAAGTGCTCTCCCTATTCCTGGAGCTTGCATTAGTCCTCTACCTGTAAATCCTGTGGCTAAATATACATTTTCAAATTTTGGGTGCTTCCCGACAACTGCATTATTATCAAGTTTATTACAATCATAATATCCAGCCCAACCTCCAGTTAATTTCAATTCCTCCATGGCAGGTATTCTTTTTGCTAAAGCAGGCCAAACTAATTCTTCGAAATCATCCCACGCAGGCTCTAAATCATCTGCATCAAAAACAGATTTTGGTGATCCAGCTAAGTATTCTTTTCCCTCAGGCCTCCAATATACTCCCGTTGTTAAGTCACCAGTTAAAGGCATTTCAGGAATGTGTTTTGGACACTTAACTCTAAATACTGTGTGTTTTTGAGGTTCGACCGGAATATCTTCCAATAATTCTTTTGTCCAACATCCAGCAGCAGAAATAATTGTTTTAGCTTTTATTTCAGAAAGAGATTTTACTTCACCTTTTATAAACTCAGCACCAAGTTCAGTTGCTTTGCTTTTTAAAGCGCTGTGAAACATAAAAGGATCTATCCATCCTTCACTCTGATTATCAGTAAATGTTGCGGTTTCAATTCCCTCACTATTAATGTATGGGAAATATTTTGTTAATTCTGATCCTTTAATATTTTTTGTGCCAGCTTCACAAGCCTTGTGGTTTTCTAAAGCCTTATACTGCTCTTCGGCATGTTCAGGTCCAAACATTAATAGATAACCATTAGTTACCATGCTAGCAGTGGGATTAGGGTTTTTTTCAGTCTTAAGTAATTCAGGAATTTGAAAAATAAACTCCCTAGCAAATTTACCTAATAAAATATTTTCTGTTTGAAAAAACTGCCTTCTGAAACCGCCTAGTGATAGGGGGAAAGAGGCTGTTTTATATGTTGGATCTCTTTCTATTACTTTTACTTTTCTACCCTCTTTAGATAGAAAATATGCTGTGGCTGCACCTATTATTCCACCACCAACTATTACAACATCATCCATAATTAATTTAATAAAAATATGTTAAAATTCAGAACTAAGGCATAGCAGCACCAAAGTAAATAGGGAATCATGAGATAATAACTTACAATATTGACACGTTTAAATCTCAACATAAGAATTATTATTATCAATATTAAACCAATTAAAACAATCAGAGCTAGTAATATTTGATGCAAACCAAAAAAAACAATACTCCAAGTTGCATTAAAAACTATATGAATGAAATAAATATAGATTGTATTCATTTCTCTATTTCTGCTATGCCAAAAAAACCAAATTGCAATTGTCATCATTAAATAAAGAGTGGTCCAGACAGGAGCAAAAACCCAGCTAGGAGGGTTAAATGTAGGTTTATTAATTAATGAATACCAAGGTTCTTTAAAACCTACGGTTACTAAACCACCTATGACCGATGCCGAGTAGGTTATTAATCCAAATAATATAAATGATAAAAATTTGTTTTTTAACATTATTCCACTATACAATTAATTATGGAAGAAAAAAAAGTAATTTGGATTACGGGTGCTAGTAGTGGAATTGGAAAAGCTCTAGCAATCAAATTTGCAGAAAATGGTTGGATTGTTGCGGCATCTGCAAGACGTGAAAATTTATTAAAAGAGTTACAAAATATAAATCAAAATATCTATCCCTACCCATTAGATGTAACAGATATTGAAAAATGTAAATTAACTGCAAAAAGTATTATTGATAATCTTAATGGCATAGATATTTGTGTTTTTGGAACTGGAATGCATGATCCAAAGTCTGAAAAACAATTTAATTTAAATAAAATAAGAGAAATAATGGAAGTGAATTATTTTGGAACTATGAATTCGATTAACTCTATTTATGATTACTTTTCTGAAAAGAAAAATGGACAGATATCTATAATTTCTTCTGTTGCTGGTTATAGAGGTCTACCAGCTGCTGGCGCTTATTGTGCATCTAAAGCGGCACTTACTAGTTTTACAGAAAGTTTAAATTTTGAGATGAAAATGAAAAATGTTCGTGTTTCATTAATTAGCCCAGGCTTTATTAAAACACCTATGACAGATCAGAATGATTTTCCAATGCCAATGATAAAATCTCCTGAGTTTGCTGCGAATGAAATTTATAAAGGTTTAACTGAAAAAAAAGGATTTGAGATTCATTTTCCAAAAGCTTTTACATTTATTATGAAATTTCTTCAGATATTACCTAATGGCTTATATTTTAAGTTAGTTTCTAAAGGTATGAAAAAAATAAACTATTAATCCTTAACAAATACAACTGTTAATTCTGCTACTTTAAATCCAAACTTTGTCATCGTAGCCCTATTAATTGCAACTTTATCATCTTGTTTAAAAATCCAGTCATCAAATGTAATTTTCATTTCTTTACCTTTAACCGGAACAAGTAAAACATATTCAAACTTAAAAGCTGGACCATAAGAATAACCTTTGGCTTTTCCTACAACATCGCCTGCAGTTCCCTCATAATTATTTTCATCTATTTTAGTGATTTTCCACTCTCGGTTCTGTATTTCGCCATCATCCCAATTAAATTTTTCTTTAAGGATTAATTGTCTGCCATCCCAATTTCCATCTAAATCAGCAGAAAATTGTCTAGTCACTTTACCTGATCTATTTTGCAAAACACCCCAAGCTTTTACATTGCCAGACAGGTATTCTTCTATAATTAATCTTGGTTCTTTATTTTTGAAATCTTCAGGTTTCATAGCACTTTTATTTGAACAGCTTGTAATTAAGAATAATGAAATTATCAATAAAATTGACTTAAGTGGTTTAATATAACTCATTAATATCTCCATATTTTGTTATTTATTTTGCATAGAAAATTGTATTAAATCTATATTCTTTGACTTGAATCCTGCCTCACAATAAGACAGATAAAATTCCCACATTCTTTTAAATGTTAAGTCAAATCCTTGACTTTTTATTAAATCCCATTTTTTTAAAAACTCATTTCTCCATATAGCCAGAGTATTTGCATAATGATCAGCATAAGAAATATATGAGTTTATAGTTAATCCATTATCAGAAACATATCGATTAATACTATTTTTGTTAGGTAAAAAACCTCCTGGAAAAATATATTTTTGAATAAAATCTTGTTTATTTTTATATCTATCAAATAACCTATCATCTATGGTAATTGCCTGAATAGCAGCTTTTCCACCGTCAGATAAATTATTTTTTATAGTTTTAAAGTATCCCTCTAAGTAATTTTGACCAACAGCCTCAATCATCTCTATTGAAGCTACTGAATTATATTTGCCTGTGAGATCTCTGTAATCTTTTATTTCAATATTAACTTTTTCATTTAAACCACACTTAAAAATTCTTTTTTTTTGCGTATTCAAATTGTTTTTTTGAAATTGTTATACAATCAAGTTTTACATCATATTTTTTTACCTAAATACTCAGCAAAACCACCCCAGCCACATCCTATCTCTAAAACTTTGTCGCCATTATTTGGTTTGATAAGATCTATTAATTTTTGATATTTATTATTTTGTGCCTCGGAAAGATTTTTTGAATTATCATCAAATATGGCGCTAGAGTAAGTTAGTGTATCATCTAACCAAAGAGAAAAGAAATCATTACCTAAATCATAATGTTTGGCAATATTTTCTTTACTTCGATTTTTTGTATTTTTGATTATTTTGTTTTTAACGAAATTAATTATTGGAAAATCAAGAAGTCCTGAGAATTTATATATAACTTGAATATTTCTAGCAGTTAATTCAATTAAATTTGATAGATTATCAGTTTCAAATTCACCTCTCATATAGCTTTCGGCAAATCCAATACTGCCACCTCTTATAAGATTATAATTAAAATTCGGTTTTTTAATGACTACGTTTGCTTTCAATTTTTCGTCTGAATTTCCAAATTTTAAAATTTTTCCATCAATAGTTGTTAATTCAAGATATCCGTAATTAATATTATTTAGAAATTTAAAAACTAATTTATCTGATGTTTTGTTTAAAAACATTAATTCTCTATTGTTATATTATTCTTAATATTTAATTTTTTTTTCACAAATTTAATCCCTTTAATCCACAATTTAAACGCTTCAAAATGTATCGCTAAAATTATTTTAAATGTCATCAAAGGGTGTTTAAGGTAAGAATTCATTAAATTTTTACTTGTCAAATCAGATCTTTTTACCATCTTGGGAAGCAAAAAGAATTTTTCCCTCATGATCGTGCTGATCAATTATAACTGATAAATTTTCTCCGGGATGTAATATCCTAAAAAAATAATTACAATTCATTTCAATAAATGGTGAAACATGAAATTTTTTTGAACAATTGTTTTGAATTGATTTATTTTCACCTTCTACCTTAAATACATAAGTATGTTGTTCACCAAACGTATTTTTAACTTCATATAAAATAGAAATTAAATTTTCATTATTATCATATATAAAAAAAATACTCAGTGGATTAAAGACATAGCCTAATATTCTTGGATAACATAAAAGTTTTATTTTTATATTTTCAGTGCTTATGTTGTTAATGTTTAGATTAAGTTTTACCCAATTTATAAGAGATGAACCATCACGTTCACCATGGTCTTTTTCATAAAAACTTATCAAATTAAATTTATTTAAAGAAAAAAATTTTAACTTATCATTAAGTTCATTAAGTTCTGACAGATCAATAAATAAAGAGAACACTTTATACTTAAAAAAATGCTCTTTTGGTTTAAATCTTTTATGAATTACACTTCCATTATATATACAGGAATTAGTCATCAAAATTTTTTAGCATTTCAATAGATGATTTTATTCCATCTTCATGAAATCCGTAACCAAAATAACTTCCACAATAAAGTAAATCTTTTTTATTTTGTATTTTAACAAGCTCAGATTGGGCATCTAATGCCTTTTGATCATAATAAGGATGTGTAAATTTCACTTTTCTTAATATTTTTTTCTCATCAATCTTAAAATAAGGGTTTAGTGTTAAGAAAATATTTTCATTACACTTTAAGTTTTGTAATAAATTTAACCAATATGTAATTGAATTTTTCTCTAAATTTTTATCATCTATTGAAGAGTTCCAAGAAGACCAGGCTTTTTTATTTTTTGGCATAGCTCGTTGATCTGTATGAATATAGGCTATATTTTCCTTATAACTAAAATTTGAAAGAATATTTTTTTCATCTTCAGTGGGATTGTCAATTAATTTTAAAGCTTCATCTGCATGAGTAGCTAATATTACTTTATCATAATCAAAGAATTCACTTTCTCCACCATAGTACAAATCTAGACCTGATGATTTTCTTTTAATTTTTGAAACTTTATAATTTTTATAATGTTCTCCACTTATTTGAGAAATTATTTTACTAACATAAGTTCTGCTTCTGTTAGATACCGTATACCACTGAGGTCTATTTTTTAATTTAAATAAACCATGATTTTGAAAAAAATTTAGAAAAAATTTAATTGGCATTTTGCTTGCTTCATAAGGAGGCATAGACCAAATTGCAGATACCATTGGTATGATATGATAATCAATAAAAGTTTTGGATAATTTGTTTCTTTCTAAATATTCTCCTAAAGTAATTTTTTCGTTAGAAATGGTTTTTTGATCACTTTTTTTGTAAAACTTAATTATATCAAAAAACATTTTTAGGAATTCGATATTGAATAAATTTGATTTATTTGAAAAAATTCCATTCAAACCTTTTCCACAATATTCAAATTTTGTATTATCTACTGAAACTGAAAAAGACATGTTGCTTTTTTCAATTTGAATATCATTTTCCTTAAAAAAATTTATTAAGTTTGGATAAGTATTGAAATTAAAAACAATAAAGCCAATATCTACAGAAACCTTTTTTTCATCAAAAAATAAATCAATTGTATGAGAATGTCCTCCAAAGTGATCCTCTCTTTCAAAAAGATCTACATTGTGTTTTTTTGATAAGTAATATGCTGCACTTAACCCTGAAATCCCTGACCCAACAACAGCAATTTTCATTAATTATTATGCTGCATCTTCTTTAAACTCATCCATACTTGGACAAGTACAAAAAATATTTTTATCTCCATATACATTATCTACTCTCGCAACTGGAGGCCAAAATTTATTAGCTCGAAGAAATTTTGCTGGATAAGCAGCTTCTTCTCTTGAATATTTATGTGTCCAATTATCAGAGGCAAGTTCACTATCAGTGTGTGGAGCATTTTTTATTGGATTATCTATTTTATCAAATTCACCTGATTTGATTTTTTCTATTTCTTGTTTAATCTTAATTAAAGTGTCACAAAATCTATCAAGTTCTGACAAGCCTTCACTTTCCGTTGGCTCTATCATCATAGTACCAGCCACAGGCCATGACATTGTTGGTGCATGAAATCCGAAATCTATTAATCTTTTTGCGATATCTTCCTCTGTTACTCCTGTTTCTGATTTAATATTTCTAATATCTATAATACATTCGTGTGCAACATTACCGTTTGACCCTTTATACAAAATAGGAAAGTGATCTTTTAGTCTATGAGCGATGTAATTAGCGTTTAATATTGCAACTTGAGAAGCAAGCTTTAATCCTGCGGATCCCATCATTTTAATGTACATCCAAGAGATTGATAAAATACTTGAACTGCCCCAAGGAGCTGCTGACACTGCTCCAATTCCAGTTGTTGGGCCACAATCTTTTATTACTGGATGATTAGGTAGATAAACTTGTAAATGTCTTTTACAAGCAATGGGTCCCATTCCAGGTCCGCCCCCACCATGAGGAATACAAAATGTTTTATGTAAATTAATATGGCAAACGTCTGGACCAAAATTTCCAGGCTTCGCAACTCCTACTAGGGCATTCAAATTTGCCCCATCCATGTAGACCTGGCCACCATGTTTATGAACTAACTCACATATATCAGTTATTTTTTCTTCAAATACCCCATGAGTAGATGGATAAGTTACCATTAATGCCCCAAGGTTTTCAGAATGTTGCTCTGCTTTTTTCTTTAAATCATCAAAATCAACATTTCCCTCTTTATCACAATTAACAACAACCACTTTCATTCCAACCATTTGTGCGCTAGCTGGATTAGTGCCATGTGCTGAACTTGGAATTAAACAAATATTACGATTAGTCTCACCTCTGTCTAAATGATACTTTCGGATAACCATTAATCCTGAATATTCACCCTGGGCACCTGCGTTAGGTTGTAGAGAAACACCTGAAAAACCAGTTATAGATCGCAACCAATTTTTTAGATCAGTAAATATATCTCTAAACCCTTCCATTTGTTCAATTGGAACAAACGGATGAGGCTCTGAAAATTCTTTCCAAGAAATCGGAATCATTTCAGCAGCAGCATTTAACTTCATTGTACATGAGCCAAGTGCTATCATCGTTCTATTCAATGCTATATCTTTATCCTCTAACCTTTTTAGATATCTAAGCATTTGAGTTTCCGAGTGATATAAGCTGAAAACTGGATGTTCTAAATATTTTGAAGTTCTTAATAAATTTTTTGGTAGATTGGGTAAACTTACTGACGGATCTTCTTTTTTGATTGATTCTGCTGCATTAAAAATCTTTAATAGTTGATTTACTCTGTAAACATTTTTTCTCTCATCAAAAGATACTGCAAGCATATTTGAATTTACTTTTCTGATATTCACCTTTTGATCCAAAGCATTTTGATAAATTTGATCAGTCTTTTCTTTAGTAATAATTGTAACAGTATCAAAAAAATAATTAGAATAAAGTTCATATCCAGACTGTTTTATTTTATCAGCAAAACTTTTTGCTAATTGAGATACTCTTTCAGAAATATTTTTAATTCCATCTGGACCATGATAAATAGCATATGCTGCTGACACAATTGCTAATAAAGCTTGAGCAGTACAAATGTTACTTGTCGCTTTGTCTCTTCTGATATGTTGCTCTCTAGTTTGTAATGACAATCTATATGCCTTATTACCATGTCTATCAACTGATACACCAACAATTCTCCCTGGCATTGATCTTTTGTATTCATCTTTTGTTGCAAAAAAAGCTGCATGAGGACCTCCATAACCCATTGGAATACCGAATCTTTGAGAGCTTCCAACTGCTATATCGGCACCGAGTTCTCTTGGCGTTTTTAATTTTGCTAATGCTAACAGATCACAAACTAATATGGCCTTTCCATTCTTTTTATGAATTTTACTAATTGCTTCACTAGGGTCTTTAATATCTCCCAAAGTTCCAGGATATTGTAAAATTCCACAAACTAAATCCTCTTTTAACTGTTCTAAAACTTTACCCTCATTTCCAACAAGAACTTTTAAACCCATTGGTTCAGCTCTTGTCTGAATTACATCTATTGTTTGAGGATGACAATCCTCAGATACAAAAACTAAATTACTATCACTTTTATTCAATCTATGACTTAAACCCATAGCCTCTGCTGCCGCTGTTCCCTCATCTAATAAAGAAGCATTAGCAATATCCATTCCTGTGAAATCAACTATCATTTGTTGAAAGTTTAATAACATCTCAAGTCTTCCTTGAGCTACCTCTGGTTGATAAGGTGTATATGAAGTATACCAACCTGGATTTTCTAATATATTTCTTAAAATTACATACGGTGTATAGGTTCCATAATAACCCATACCAATAAAATTTGAGTAAACTTGATTTTTTTTTGAAATTGCTCTTAATTTTCTTAATGCTTCATATTCTGAATTTGATTCTCCTATATTTAGTTCGCCGTTAAACTTTATTTTTTCTGGAACAGTATTGTCGATTAAATCATCTAGTGATTGATAATTTAATTTATTTAACATTTTTAATTGGTCCTCTTTTGAAGGTCCAATGTGTCTTTTTAAAAAATCTTTTTCTGAATTAGGCAACATTATTCTGACGTCTCCTTGGCAAACTTATCGTAATCATCTTTATTCATTAGAGTATCCATTTCTGATGGATCTTTCATTTTAAGTTTAAAAAACCATGCAGAGTTTTCTGGATCTTCATTAATTATAGAAGGATCATCAACTATCACTTGATTAGTGTCTATCACCTCACCACTTACTGGCGTGTAAACATCACTAGCAGCCTTTGTTGACTCTACTACTCCTGCTGTCCCATCTTTTTCTACATTAGAACCTTTTTCAGGAAGTTCAGTGAACACTATATCTCCTAACATTTCTGTTGCGTGCTTTGTAATTCCAATAGTGGCTACATCTCCCTCTAATTTAATCCACTCATGTTCTTTAGAATATTTTACTTCACTCATTTTGTTACCCCTTTCACGTAACTTTTTTTATAAAACGGTAACCCACATATATTTGCAGGATGTTTTTTTCCTCTTACTTCTAAAAAAACTTTTGTATCTTTTTTTGAAAATTCATTTTCTATATAACCCATTGCTACAGGTCCATTTACGCTTGGTCCAAATGTACCACTTGTAATTTCTCCAATATGAACATCCGATTGATTAAATATCTTTGTTTTTTCTCTAGCAATTATTTTTCCCTCAGGTCTTATTCCAACCCTAATTTTACTAACACCATTATTTAATTGTTTAATGATTATATCAGAGCCTATGAAATCTCCATTGGATATTCTTTCTTTTGAAATTGCCCATTTTAAATTTGCTTCCACTGGAGTTTTATCTTTATCAAGATCATGACCATACAAACATAAACCAGCTTCCAATCTCAAAGTATCCCTAGCTCCTAAACCTATTAACTTGGATCCTTTGTTGATCAATTCTCTAGTTAATTTATCTACAGAATCATTTGGGATCGATATCTCAAAGCCATCTTCGCCTGTATACCCAGATCGAGTAATATAAATTTTATGATCTTGAAATAAAAACCAGTTTCCTGACATAAAATTTAGATCTTTTACTCCATCAATAACATCGTTTAGGATTTGTGATGATTTAGGACCTTGAATTGCAATTAGAGATCTATTTTCATCCAAAATCATCTTGTACTTTTCCTCTAGTAACTCCTTTAAAATTTTGAAATCATTATCTTTGCATGCTGCATTAAGTATTATTAAAAAACCTTCGTTTGTTTTTGTTATAATTAAATCATCGTGTATCCCAGCATCTTTATCCATTAAGAAGCTATATTTTGAATGATTTAATTTTAAATTTTTCAAATCTAAAGGAAAGATTTTTTCTAAATCTTTGATTAGGTCTTCACCACCATAAATAAATAATTGACCCATATGAGAAACGTCAAAAA
>JBJLDI010000043.1:0-31945 GCA_045567235.1 Candidatus Pelagibacter sp. | reverse complement strand
AGAGTCAGAAGAAGGTGGTAGTGAAAGATATGATCCTTTAAGAGGACAAGAAGTAATTAAATATGTAAGAGAGTTTTTTGACAAATATATTCCATTAGAGGGAACGAGCTGGAAAAATATTGCTAATTTAAAAGTAATCAATAAAAATTTGATTATATCTAAAGATGATTATGAATATAAATTAAAAGATCAAGATAAGTTTATAGGTCATAGAGGAGATGCTAATAAACCCAGTGCTATAATAATTCGGAACAATAATCTTTATTTTGAAATTATCATTAATCCCAAAGCGTTTAGTGCAGCACATGATATAGCGGGAATTAGTGATGTAATTATAGAGTCAGCAGTCTCTACCATTTGTGATAACGAAGATAGTGTAGCAGCAGTGGACTCTGATGACAAAATTGTTTGCTATAAAAATTGGCTGGGCTTAATGAAAGGAAGTTTAAAAACTCAATTTGAAAAAAATGGAAAAAATTTAGAGAGGAAATTAAATCCAGATAGAAGTTATATTTCAAGAGATGGTAAAGGTTTAAAACTTCATGGAAGAAGCTTACTTTTGATAAGAAATGTTGGTCATCTAATGACTAACCCATCTATCATTCTTAAAGATGGAAATGAGATTCCTGAGGGTATAATGGATGCATTTTTTACAACCGCAGCTGCAATTCATGATTTAAAATTAAAAAAGAACTCGAGGAAAGGATCAATTTACATTGTAAAGCCAAAAATGCACGGACCTGAAGAAACTAAGTTTACAGATTTAATTTTTTCTAAAGTTGAAGATCTACTTGGACTCAAAAGATATACATGCAAAGTTGGAATAATGGACGAGGAGAGAAGAACTTCTGTTAATTTAAAAGAGTGTATTAGAACATTAAAAAATAGAGTTTTTTTTATTAATACTGGTTTTTTAGATAGAACTGGAGATGAAATGCATACATCGATGGAAGCTGGACCAATGATTAAAAAGGGAGATATGAAATCTTCAAAATGGATTGGTGCATATGAAAATAATAATGTTGATATTGGCTTAAAATGTGGTTTTTCAGGTAAAGCCCAAATAGGAAAGGGAATGTGGGCAATGCCAGATAAGATGAAAGAGATGATGAAAGAAAAAATTAATCATTTAAAAGCTGGAGCAAATTGTGCATGGGTTCCTTCTCCTACTGCAGCTTCATTACATGCTCTACATTACCATCAGATAAATATATTTGATGAGCAACAAAAAATTAAAAAACGTGAAAAGGCAAAGTTAAATGATCTTTTAAATATTCCTATTGCAGCTAAACCAGATTGGTCTAAGGAAGAAATTAATACTGAAATATCAAACTCAGCACAAACTTTATTAGGATATGTTGTTCGATGGATTGACCAGGGAATAGGTTGCTCAAAAGTTCCTGACATAAATGATATAGGTCTGATGGAAGACAGAGCAACTCTTAGAATTTCATCTCAACATATAGCAAATTGGATTCATCACAAAATAACTACAAGAAATGAAGTATTGGAAATAATGAAAGAAATGGCAAAGGTTGTCGATAAACAAAATAAAAATGACAAAAGATATATCAATATGAGTGATGATTATGATAGATCACGTGCATTTAAAACAGCATGTGATTTAATTTTCAAAGGCAAAGAACAACCATCTGGTTATACCGAACCACTTTTACATTTGAATAGATTAAAAAGAAAAATTAATCAGAATTAGACTTTAAGAATGATCTGTTTTTAAAAGCAGAAAAAAGGGTTCCATCATCTAAACTTTCTATCTCTCCTCCTACTGGTAGACCTTGAGCTAATTTAGTAATTTTAACATTTGTTTGTTTTAAGCTATTTTGAATATAATAAGCTGTGGTTTGACCTTCTACAGTAGCACTGGTAGCTAATATAACTTCTTCAATTTTATCTTTAATTACTCTTTCTACTAATGAGTCAATTAAAAGATCCTGTTTTCTATGACCTGCCGATGCAATAGTTCCTCCTAGAATATGAAAATATCCTTTATAAATATTTGAATTCTCAATGGACCATTGATCAGCAATATCTTCAACGACACAAATTTTATCATATTTTTTTTCAACAATTTTACAATCATAGTAATTACATTCGATAGAAGTAGGTTTTAGTGATCCACATATTTTACATCTAGAAATATTTTTATAAACTTCCACTAATGCTTTTGCCATTGGTTTTATAAGTTCATCTCTATTGTTTATTAATTTTAAAACAATTCTCTTAGCTGATTTTGGTCCTAATCCTGGCAATTTTGAAATTAACTTTACTAAATCCTCTATTTCAGAAATATTTTGCATTTGTTATAATGGCCATTTAAAGCCGGGAATGCCTAAACCACCAGTAGCTTTTGAAATTTCTTTACTTGTTTTTGACTTTAAATGAATTTTTGCATTATTGTGCGCCGCAACAATTAAATCTTCAATAATTGATTTTTCCTCTTTTAAAATTTCATCAGAAATTTCAATTTTTTGCATTTCCCCCTCTCCATCTAATGTTACCTTAACAGAATTAGAGCCAGAAACTCCCTCAACTCTGATATTTTTTATTTTTTCTTGGCTTTCTTTCATTTTAGCCTCTAGTTCTCTTGCTTTATCCAAAATTTTTGTAAAATCTGTCATTAACTATCATCCTCTTTTGAAGACTTAATATCAATTAACTCTGCATCAGGAAAATAATCTAACATGGTTTTATACAAAGCAGACTTTTTAGCATCTTCAACTAATTTTTTTTTTTCATTTTTTTCTTTATCTTTTATGGATATTTCTCCTTGATTTTTACTAAAGCTAATAATCCATCTTTGGTTTGTCCATTCTAAAAGTTTTGAAGATAAATCTTTAACGAAATTTTTATCTAAACCATCATTAAAAGAAATTTCAATCCTACCATTTTCAAATTTTACTAAATTTACATTTTTTTCTAGTTCATATTTAAGTTTCATCTCTTTTTTTGATGAACAGATGTCAATTAATTCATTTAAAGATCTTATTACAATTTCATTTGTTACTTTTGTTTCTATTTGTGATTGTGGTTTTATTTTTTTTTCCTGAGATACATTCTTGATTTGATTTATAGTTTCTTTATTGATTATTTTTGGAGAAATTTGTTTTTGATCATTATCCTCTATATCTATTTTAAAGTTTTCATCATTAACATTATTTTTGGGTTTAAAATCCACAAGATGAATTAACCTCAATAAAAACATTTCAATAGATAGATGCTGATTAGATACAATATCTAATTCTCCTAATGTCTTAATTGTGAATTGCCAAAATAAAATCAATGTCTCATTATCAATGTTTTCAGATTTTTTCTTAATCTCATCAAACTCTTCATCATTCAAAGAAAAATTTGTACCTTCAAGAGTAAGTGAATTAATGTTTTTAAAATAATATAAAATTTCTAAAAAATCATTTATAAATACTTTAGGCTCTATACCTTGATCATAAATTTTTCTATAATTTTTTATAACTTTATTTTGATCTCCTTTTAGAACTAAATCAAATAAATCTATTAATTGAGATTTATCAAAATATCCAAATATTTTTTGAGCAGTATTCAGATCTAATTCTTTTTCACCATCGATACTTAATAAGGCTCTATCTAACAAAGAAAGTGCATCTCTTACAGACCCCTCAGAAATCTTTACGATTAATTTTAAAGCTTCATCAGTAGCTTTACCGTTTTCTTTTTCTTTAATTTTTTTTATGAATTCAAATAATTCTGTTGACTTTATTCTTGAAAGATCAAATCTTTGACATCTTGATACAACAGTAATTGGTATCTTTTTAATTTCAGTTGTTGCAAAAATAAACTTTAAATATTCAGGTGGTTCCTCTAAGGTTTTTAACAATGCATTAAAGGCCTGTTTGCTTAACATATGTACTTCGTCAATTATAAAAATTTTATATTTTGACGACGTTGGGCCATATCTTGAAAATTCTATTAAATCTCTAACATCATCTACACCTGTTTTACTTGCTGCATCCATTTCTAAAACATCAATATGATTAGAATTAGTAATTGCTTCACAATTATTACATTTTACTTTACATTTATTTTCGATACCATTTGAGCAATTAAGTGACTTAGCAACTATTCTTGCAATTGTTGTTTTTCCTATTCCTCTAATTCCAGTAAAAAGATAAGCGTTTGGTACTTTATTTGCTTTAATTGAGTTAATTATAGTTTCAGACACAACTTCTTGTCCAATTAGATCATCAAATGTTTGAGGTCTGTATTTAAGTGCTAAAACTTTAGAATTTTTATTCATTTTGTTAATCTCAGGAGACTAGAACCTGAATAGCTGTCTCTACGACTGCTTCCGTTAAGATCTGGTCGAGTTCAAGCAGCATCCACCTCTAGCCTCCAAAACTATTATAGCAGTATTGTTTTCTAATCTACAAGAAAAGATTATGATTTTCTCTCCCTTGCTGGATCTGCCTCAAAAACACCAAGAACATGAAAATCCTGACAATGAAGTCCTAACTCCTCTAGTGATTTTTGTACTTTTTTATCTTCAATATGTCCATCAAGATCACATAAAAAAAAGAAAGACTCAAAAGAATTTTTTTCTGGATAGCTTTGTAATTTTGTTAAATTTACACCATTGATAGCAAAACCACCTAGGGACTGATAAAGAGCAGCTGGCTTACTTTTGAGTTTGAATAAAAAAGAAGTTATATATTTTTTTTTAACAAACTCAGGTTGTATCATTTCTTTTCCCATTACTAAAAATCTTGTTAAATTACCTTTTTCATTTTCAATATTTTTTTGTATTACCTCTAGACCATAAGTTTCAGCACTTAAAGCTGAAGCTATTGCCGCTTCATCCTTTTTTTTATTTATTGAAATCATTTTTGCTGAACCCGCTGTATCTGCTCTTACATGCTCATTTATATTATTTTTTTTTATAAATTTAGAGCACTGCGATAATGCTTGGGCGTGTGAAAAGACATTTTTAATATCTGATAATTTCGTTCCAGGTTGGCCTAATAAATTGTGTTCTATTTTTTGAAAATATTCAGAATAAATATTTAAACGATATTTAAAAATTAGATATTCAATTCCAATATTTCCAGTTATTCTGTTGGACTCAGGGATCACTAATTTAGAATTTTCTTCATTTGAAACATTGAGGAAACATTCATCAAAAGTTTTACATGGAATAATTTCTGCTTTGGGATCGATTGCAAGAGATGCAAGATGAGAATATGCTCCATAAGTACCTTGAAAATAAATTTTGTTCATAACTATTTATATTGCATTATCTTTTTTATAGCCAGATAATCTTCTTTACTGTCAACACCAATTGGGGACTTGTTTGCAAGTGCTACATTTATATTGATATTATTATCCAGTGCTCTTAATTGTTCTAATTTATTTTGTAACTCATTTTTTGATTGATCGAATGAGATAAATTTTTCAAGAGCATTTACCTCATAACAATAAATTCCTATGTGATGAAGTACATTAGTTTTATCTTTTGTGACTCTCATAAAATCCTGTGCATAAGGAAAAGAATTTTTATTAAACGGCTCGTATATTTTTACTTTAACTACATTTTCATTTTCATAGATATCTTGACTAGAAATATTTGCTGCCAACGTTCCAATTTTTGATTGATTTGATTTCATTTTCATATCTAATGTCTTAATATCATTTATATCGATATCAGGTTCATCCCCCTGGACATTCATAATATAGTCAATGTCATTTCTTTTGAGTAATTTAAATGCCTCATAAATTCTATCAGTACCAGTTTTGTGGTTTTTAGAGGTTAAAATCGCATTTCCACCATTCCTTTTAACATCATCTATTATTTCTTGATCCTCAGCAGCAACAATTACCTCCCCTATATTAGATTTTTCCGCCCTTTTGAAAACATGAGAAATGATCGAAAGTCCATTTATCTCAAGTAAAGGTTTCCCAGGCAATCTTTTGGCTGACATTCTCGAGGGTATAATTATTAGTGTTTTCATAGATTCTTTATAATTATTTAGATTATAAAGAGGGGCAAAATTGTACAGTAAAATATAAGCAATTTTAAAATATTAATGTTATAGGTCTCTATATAAATTTACCAAAAATGGATTCTTTTGAATTAAATAAAATTATTGCTGCAATATTAATGGTTGCACTTCTTGTAATCGGTATTGGAAAGCTTTCCGATATAATATTTTATGTCGAAAAACCTAAAACTCCAGGCTACGTTGTAGAGATAGAACAAGTGGTTGCTTCAACTACACAAGTCTCTTCTGAAACAGCTGAGGAAAAAATTGATATAGCTGCTTTGATAGCTTTGGGGGATATTGCAACTGGAGAAAAAGTTTTTAAAAAATGTGCAGCTTGTCATTCAATTGTTAAAGGTGGTAAAAATAATATTGGTCCTGCATTGTATAACGTTGTTGGTAGACAGGTTGGAGCGGTAAGTGATTACAAATATTCAAAAGCTCTTTCTGCGTATGGTAAAGAGTGGACCTTTGAAGAATTAAATGGATACTTAATTAAACCAGCTAAATGGATTAAAGGAACAAAGATGGCTTTTGCAGGATTAAGAAAAGAAAAAGATAGAGCATCAGTAATAAAATATCTCAATCAAAATTCAGACAATCCACTTCCTCTACCGTAATTTACCAAAACAATATAATAAAATACTTTTTTGAATATGAACTCTATTAAGAGCTTGTTGCCAAACATGAGATTTTTTACCTAAAAAAACTTCATCGCTAACTTCATCTCCACGAGGCAAACAATGAAGAAAAATGCAATCTTTTTTTGCACTGTTCATTAATTTTTTATCTATCTTAAATTTTTTAAATTGTTCTATTTTTTTCTTTTTATTAACTTTGTCATTTAAAGAAATAACTTTATCAGAAAATATTACATCCGCTCCTCGAACAGCTTTTTTTGCATCATTATAAATAAATATTTTTCTATTATTATATTTGACCCAATCTCTAACTTTTTTTCCTGGTTCAAATTTTTTAGGACATCCAATGCTCAATTTAAATGAAAATTTAACTGAGGCTGCTATTAAACTATCCAAAACATTATTAGAGTCTCCAATCCAACATATGTTTAATTTTGAAATCGGTTTTTTCTTTATTTCCTCAACAGTAAACACATCAGACAATACCTGGGTTGGGTGTGAAGATGGGCTTAAACCATTTATTATTGGTATTGTTGAATGATCTCTAAAATTTTCAATTTTTTTATCACTATCTGTTCTAAGCATAAATCCATCACCATAAGTAGAGAGAATTTTTGCAGTATCAGCAATGCTTTCTCCACCTTGTCCAAAATGAAGTTCATTTGATCTAAGTGTTAATGTTCCACCCCCAAGTTGTTTAATTGCTAAATAGAAGCTTATCCTTGTTCTAGAGCTAGCCTTCTCAAACATTTGTATTAGCATTTTTCCTTTCAAAGGTGATCCTTTATCAACCTCTAAAGTGCTTAGTTTTTTTCTTAAACTTTTTCTTTTTTTAGCATCAGAAATAATTTTTCTAAGATCTTTAGTAGAAATATCTTTAAGATGAATAAAATGTTTCATAAGATTAATAAGTCGAGCAAACTTTCTCTATTATCTTTAATGCTTGACTGAGTTCTGTTTTTTTTACATTAAGTGGTGGTAAAATTCTTATAACATTTTCTGCAGCTCTAATGGTTAAAAGCTTATTTATCATTAGTTTTTTTATAAAATTTGTTTGATCTTTATATAATTGTAATCCAATTAAAAAACCTCTGCCTCTTACTTCTTTTATAATCTTTGGATATTTTTTTTTAATTTCATTAAGTTGTTGGAGAAAAAAATTTGAATTTTTTTTTACATTATTCAAAAAACTTTTATTTGAAATAATATCAAATACCTGACTACCGATTTTCATAGCTAGTGGGTTCCCCCCAAAAGTTGATCCATGTGTACCGGCTGTCATTACAGACGCAGCTTTTTTATTCATTAAGACTGCTCCTATAGGAAAACCGCCTCCAATACCTTTTGCAATAGGAACAATGTCAGGTTTAACTCTGGACTTTTCAAAAGCAAAAAAGTCCCCTGTTCTTCCTATACCACATTGTACCTCATCTAAAATTAGTAATATTTTCTTTTTATTGCATATTTTTCTTAACCCTTTTAAACACCAATCAGGGATTACTTTTATTCCGCCTTCACCTAATATTGATTCAACCATTATAGCTGCTGTATTTTTAGTAATTTTTTTTTTTAATGATTTGTGATCTCCAAACTTAAAATGATCAAAACCTTGAACTTTCGGGCCAAATCCTTCTGTCATTTTTTTTGAACCACTGGCAAAAATTGCTGCGATAGTTCTTCCATGAAATGAGTTCTTAATACAAAGTATTCGATTTTTATGGGGTTTTCCTATTGAATAAAAATATTTTCTTGCTACTTTTATTGCAGCTTCTGTAGCTTCAGCACCACTATTTTGAAACATTACATAGTCAGCAAATGTTTTTTTAGCCAATTTTTTAGCTAATATTTCTCCTTCAGGAATCATAAAAGCATTAGAAACGTGCCAAAGTTTTTTTGATTGATTGTTAATCACTTTTATTAATTTTGGATGAGAATGACCCAAAGAATTGACCGCAATACCTTGAACAAAATCTAAATATTTAACTCCTCTAGCTGTATATAAATAGCTGCCCTTACCCTTTACAAATGATATTTTTTTTCTGTTATAATTTTTTGCTAAATAACTCATAATTTTTTTACAGAAACTTTTATAAACTAAAATATTAAATACAAGTAAGGATTGAACATCTAATAAAATAAAAATTTATTTTATGTTGATAAATGCAAATAATTTCTTGTTTATTAAAAGCTTATATCTGTATATTGTGTTTTTAACATTAATTAACACATAATATAGATATTAATGAGCTGGACAGACGAAAAAGTTACAAAGTTAAAAGAATTATGGGGCAAAGGTAATACTGCAAGTCAAATTGCAGAAATTATAGGTGGAATTAGTAGAAACGCTGTAATTGGTAAGGCCCATAGATTAAATCTATCTGCAAAGATAAAAACAAGAACTGCAACGTCTAGTAAAAATTTTAACACCTCAAACGAAGAAAATAATTTTAAATCTAAAAGAGGAAGAAAAAGCAAGTTTCAATCACTAATAATTGAAAAAGATTTTGAGCCTGAAAACCCAAAACAATTAGAAGAACTGGATGAAAATACATGTAAATGGCCAATAGGACACCCTGATGAAAAAAATTTTTATTTTTGTGGTAGGTCTTCTTTAAAAGATTTCTCATATTGCAAACTTCATTTGCTTTATGCTTATCAGCCAAAAGGTAAAAAAGACGAAGATGCAAATAAAGAAGATGTCCCAGAATTTATAGAAAAAAAAAATCGGTCCGCTTAATATTTATTAATTTAATTAAACATTCTCTTTAGGAAGATATTTTTCAGTGGAAAACTGTCCACCTTCACGCCACATATATGAGTATTTTTTAACTTCTTCATCAAAATATCTTTTACTAGGTACGCCTATATCAAAATTATTTTTATATTTTTTGGATAATATGTTGTCATATTTAAGTAGTCTTAATTGATCTTCTGTAAGTAATGGATTTGGAAACAATTGAAACATTTTTGCTGAAATTGAAGCTATAGGTAAAGGCGTAGGTAGCAAAAAAGTTTTTTTATTAATCAATTTTAATAATCTTTCTAGTATGTTTTTAAATGTAATTACCTCAGGACCAACACATTCAATTATGTTAGAATTTATATTATTAGAAATAATATGATAAATCACATCTGTTAGATCTGAACAGTGAATTGGTGTAAATTTTGTTTTCCCAGAGTAGTACAAAGGAAAGACAGGAAGTCTACTAAGAAGTGTCATAAAATTAGTTGTAAAATTATCATCTACAGAATAGACAATTGACGGTCTAAGTATTGTCGCAAGAGGAAAACTACTTAAAATATTTTTTTCACCATCCAATTTACTTTTTGCATAGTTGCTGTCTTTTGCATCATTAATTCCTAAAGCAGACAAGTGAATAAAATTTTTTAATCTATATTCTTTAGATAACTTTGCTAACAAAGATGGGAAAACAGTATGAATATTATAAAAAGTATTTCCCTTCTTTTTTTCAAAAAGAATGCCAATTAGATTTATGCAGATGTCCGCTTTTTTAAATAAATCTCTTATTTTTTTTTCATCATAAATATTTGACTCAACAATATCTATATAACCTGCATTTCCTTGTGTTTTGATAATGTAACTTTTTTGATGAATATTTCGTGTAACCACTGTTACTTTAATATTATTTTTTGTTAATTTTCTTATTAAGTGTCTACCTATTTGACCACTACCACCAAAAATTAGACAATTTTTAGGTTTCATATATATATATTTAAAAATGAGTATTGATATTAAACTTCACAAAGCTGATTTACCAGATGATTTAAAATTAGGCAATGTAATAGCTGTGGATGGTGAATTTATGGGTTTAAATGTTAAAAGAGACCCGTTATGTCTAATACAGATTTCGTCAGGCAATTCAGATGCTCATATAGTTCAACTTGATAGAGCTAATTATAATGCTCCTAACTTGGTAAAGATTTTGGCAGATAATAAAGTTACAAAAATTTTTCATTTTGGTAGGGCAGATATGGCGCATATAAAATATTATCTCAAAACTGAGACAAACAATATTTTAGATACAAAAATAGCCTCTAAATTAGCAAGATCATATTCTGACAATCATTCTTTAAAAACTTTGATTAAAGAATTTATGAATGTTGATATAAGCAAACAATTTCAAAGCTCAGATTTTGGAGGAGAATTAACTCCAGCGCAACTTAAATACTGTGCTAATGATGTAATTTATCTTCATAAAATTCATGACGAATTAAATAAAATACTTAAAAGAGAAAATAGAATTGACCTATATCAAAATTGTTTAAAATTTTTAAAAACAAGAGTAGAGCTTGATTTAGCCTCATTTAAAGAAGATATTTGGTCTCATTAAATATGAAAAATCAAATTAATCAATTTGGAAAAGAAGTTATAGATCTACAAATAAAAGCATTAAAAAAACTAAAAAATTCTATAGATGACTCATTTGATAAAGCTGTAAAGGAAATCAATAAATGTAAATCAAAAGTCATAATTTGTGGAGTTGGTAAAAGTGGAAAAATTGCATCAAAAATATCAGCTACATTGTCTTCAGTTGGAACTCCATCGTTTTCTATTTCAGCAAGTGATTGTTCTCATGGTGATTTAGGTAGAATTACAAAAAAAGATGTACTGATAATAATTAGTTATTCAGGTAATACGGATGAATTAAAAAATATAATAAAATACGCAAAATCAAATAATATTACTCTAATAGGAATTGTATCAAATAAAAGATCTAATTTATATAACTCAGCTGATATTAAGTTACTAATCCCTGAAGTTGAAGAGGCCGGTTACGGGATTGTACCAACATCAAGCACAACTGCTCAATTATCATTAGGTGATGCGCTATCTATAGCCTTAATGAAAATGAAAAATTTTGGACGATTAGATTTCAAAAAATTCCATCCAGCTGGAAGTTTGGCAAATAAATTAAAAACTGCTTCTGATTTAATGTTAACTAAAAGCAAAATACCTTTTGTTAACGAAAATGAAATTGTAAGAAACGCTCTAAAAATTCTAAATAGAAAGAAACTAGGATTTATTTTAATTATAAATAATAATGGCTTAAATACGGGAATATTTACTGATGGTGATTTAAAGAGATCATTACAAAAAAATAAATCTATAGAAAAACTAAAAATCAAGTCTCTTATGACAAAAAAACCTTATTCTGTTGATGAAAATACACTTATATCAGATATCATTTCGAAGATGAATAAAAAGAAAATTACCAGTGTTTGTGTTTTTAATAAAAAAAACAAAAATAAAACAATTGGTGTAATTCATATTCATCATATTCTTAAATTTTTAAAATAAAAAAATGAATAGAATTATACAATTAATTCTTTTTTCTATTTTAGTTATAATAATATCTGTTTTTTATAATAAGTACTTTAAAAAAAATCATAAAGCTGAAACTAACGATACTTTATCTATCACTAGCTCATCAATTCAAGAGGAAGATGATCTCACAAATCAGAAAGAAAACAACATTATAAAAAATTTAAAATATGAAATTAGTATAAGGGAAAATAATGATTATCAGATAATGTCTGAAGTAAGTGAACTAACATATGAAGATGGTTCAGAACTAATTCTGATGACAAAAGTAACTGCAATTTTAACAGATGAAAATAATAATTCTGTAATTATTACCTCAGATAAGGCAAGATATAATAACACTAACTATAATACAAGTTTTGAAGGCAATGTTAAAATAAATTATCTCAATAATATCATTTTAGCAGAAAATATGTTTTTAGATTTTAAGGAAAATTCCATATCAGTAAAAAATAATGTTAAATACAATGGATCTCTTGGTAATTTGGAAGCAGATAATATAAAGATAAACTTGATCACTAAAAAAATTGATGTATTTATGAATAATACTAATGAGAATATTGTAATTACATCTAGTAAATAATGTCAAATATAAAAAAGTTCAGAATAAAATCATTTAAAAATAATAATAATATTTTAAAACTTGAAAAATTATCTTTAAAATTTGGAAAAAAAGTTATTTTAGATAATTTAAATTTTGAATTAAACCAAGGACAAATTTTAGGCCTTCTTGGTCCTAATGGTGTTGGAAAATCAACAATATTTAACTTAATTATAGGTCTTATAAAACCTGACTTTGGTTCAATTTTTATAAATTCAGAAAAAGTAAATAAATTTCCTATCTATATAAGAGCAAAAAAATTTAAAATTGGTTTTGTCCCCCAAAATGGTGGATACTTTCATAACCTAACTGTTTATGAAAATCTCAAAGCAATTTCTGAAATAACTTTTAATAATAAAAATTATCAAGAAGAAAAAATTAATTTATTATTATCAAAGTTCGAGCTTGATAATGTAAGAAACATTAAGGCTTATTTGCTATCTGGAGGTCAAAAAAAAAAGTTAGTGATTTCTATAGCTTTAATTTCTGATCCAAAAATACTATTACTTGATGAACCATTTGCAGCTCTTGATGTATTAACAATTAAAATGCTTCAACAAATAATCGTAAATTTACAAAATAATAGTGGGATTTCAATCATACTATGTGATCATCAAGCTAGAGATTTATTAAATTGTGTTGATACAGCAATAATAATCAATAATGGAAAAGTGATTGCTCAAGGAACTCCTTCAAGTTTAATTCAAAATATTGACGCTAAAAATGCATATTTTGGTGACTCATTCAATATAAACTAATTTATTATAAATGAGTAACGAAATTGAAATTAGACAAACTATCAAGCCATATAATAAAAAAATAGAAATTGAAGGTGATAAAAGTTTATCTATTAGATGGGCTTTACTCGCGTCCCAATCTATTGGAAAATCAACGTCAACTAATCTTTTAAGGTCTGATGATGTTTTAAACACTTTGAATTGTCTAAAAAAACTCGGTGTAAAAATATATTTATTTAAAAATAAATGTGAAATCTATGGAAAAGGGATTAATGGATATAAATATAAAAAAAATATTGTATTAGATGCTGGAAATTCAGGAACCCTTGCAAGATTAATTATGGGTTTATTGGTACATTCAAAAAATAAAATCAAAATAATTGGTGATAAAAGTTTATCTAAACGAGATTTCCTAAGAGTAACAAAACCACTTGCGCAATTTGGGGCCAAATTCAAAACAAATTTTGGTAAGCTTCCTGTGATTATTAAGGGAACAAAAAATCCTATACCAGTTAAGTACAAAGAAAATAAAGGCTCAGCTCAATGCAAAAGTGCAGTAATGCTTGCTGCCCTTAATACTAAGGGAAAAACTATCATAAAGGCGAAAAAATCAAGAAATCATAGTGAATTACTTTTTAAGCACTTAGGAATACCAATCAAAATAATTAATGCTAAAAAATATGATTTGATTAAAATTAAAGGGAAAAAAAAGATTAAATCATTTAACTATAAAATACCTTCAGATATCAGTTCAGCTGCTTTTTTTATAGTTCTTACAGCATTATCAAAAAATTCAAAATTAAATATAAAAAATGTAAATATTAATCCATCTAGAACTGGTATTTTGAAGATTTTAAAAATTATGGGTGTAAAGATATTATTAAAAAAAATTAAAAACTACAAAGGTGAAAAAACTGCCGATATATATATTAGAAGTTCAGACTCAATAAAATCAATTAAATGTCCATCTAATTTAAACAGTGCTTCGATTGATGAATTTTTGTTAATTTTTTTAGTTGCAGCAAAAGCTAAGGGGATATCTTATTTTAAAAATTTATCCGAATTAAATCAAAAAGAAAGTCCTCGATTAAAGTGGGGTTCAAAAATTTTAAATTTAATGGGGATAAAAACAATAACTACTAAAGATTCGATCAAAATTTTTGGGAATCCAAATTTAGTCATTAATAAAAAGATAATTATTAAAAATTTTTTGAAGGATCACAGGGTATTTATGACAAGCACTATAGCTGCATTAGCATTTGGTGGTAATTGGATTATTCATGATAAAGCCTCCATAAAAACCTCATTCCCATCATTTTTAAAAATTATAAGAAATATTAAAAACCCTTAAATTTAATAATAATTGATAGAATTTTTTTAATTTTTCATACAATTAGGATTAGCTATTGATTTAAATGATAAATTTATTTAAAAGATCGTGTTTTTTAAAAATAGACAGGAAATTAACTTATTAATGGAAATATACAAAGATCTATCTAGCCCAGCGTCTAAAGAATTCGAAAGATTATTAAATGGGCAACTTTCTAAAGAAAATATTGAAGAGGGAAAAATTATAGAAGGCAAAATCAATAAAATTACAGAAAAGTTTGTTTTTCTATTTGTTGAAGGCCTTAAGAGTGAACCGGTGATAGATATCAACGAGCTCAAAAGCATGGGTTTGACAGATAAAATAAAGGTTGGAGAAACAATTTCTGTTTTGTTAGAAAAAATTGAAGACAAAAATGGTGAGGTTTTGGTATCTGCTAACAAGGCACAAAAAATTAAGGGTTGGGATAAATTAGTTGAAGCTTATGAAAAAAATGAACCCATCATGGGAAAAATTACTTCTAAATGTAAAGGTGGTTGTATTGTAGAACATATTGATACTGGTTCATTAATGTTTTTACCTGGTTCGCAGATTAGTGACAAACCTTTAAAAGATATTAGTCACTTAATGAATGAACCTCAAAAATTTGCATTAATAAAATTAGATAAAGTTAGAGGAAATGCGTGTGTTTCAAGAAGAGAAATAATTTCATCATATAAAAAAGAAGATAAAGCAAAAATCATAGAAAAATACAAAGTTGGAGATATTATTAAAGGTGCAGAAGTTAAAGGTTATAGTTCATTTGGATGTTTCTTTAATGTAAATAATGAACTTGATGTTTTAGTTCATTTACAAGAAATTTCATATTCAAGGGTAAATCATCCAGATGAAGTTTTTAACATTGGAGAGAAACATGATTTAAAAGTTATATCTGTTGACAAAGAAAAACTTCAAGTCGGTTGTTCTGTTAAACAACTTTCCCCAGACCCATTTGAACACATAGAAAATTATGAACTAAAAAAAATATACAAAGTTAAAGTTGTTAAGATCATGGATTTCGGTGCATTTTGTGAATTAGAACCAGGTTTAACAACTCTTCTTCATTCAAGTGAATTAAGCTGGACCAAAAAAAATATGTCTATAAAAAAAATATTTAAAGTTGGTGATGAGATAGACTGTGTAATTACTGAAATTGATAAAGAAAAAAGGAGAGTTGCAATATCTCATCGTTTAACTCAAGATAATCCGTTCGAAGTTTTTGAAAAAAAATATCCAGTTAATTCAGTTGTTGAAGGTGAAGTAGTTAACAAAAATGAATATTCTTTATTTGTTAAAGTAAAAGATTTAGATGTTGATGCTTTTTTACATTGTAATGATCTAACTTACTTAAATAATGGAGAAGAAGAATTAGAAAAATTTAATAAAGGTGACAAAATCAAAGTTAAAGTATTAGAAATAAAAGTATCTGAACAAAAAATAAGAGTTGGATTAAGACAAACTAAACCAGACCCTTTTGACTGGTTCAATGGTAAAAAAGTTAATCAAACAATAACTGTTAAAATTGTATCTACTGATAATAAAGGTCTGACAGTTAGACCTGAAGGTTGTGAAATGGATTTTCAAATTAAAAAGACACAAATAGCAATAAATGCAGCTGATGCAAGACCTTCAAGATTTACAGGTGGAGAAAGAATAGATTGTGCTATTGCTGAATTAGATTCTGATAAGAGAAAAGTTACCTTAAGTATTAAACTTCTTGAGGAAATTGAGAAAAAAGAAGCCTTAGAAAAATATGGATCAGAGGGTTCAGGTAAAAATTTACCTTTCTCATCTTTATCAGAAGACTTAAAGAAAAAAGACGAGGAAAAATAGTAATTAAAAGAAGATTAAATTGGCTGTTGTAAAATCAAAGCTTTTAAAACAACTCTCTCAAAATTATCCTAATTTTTTAAAGAAAGATTTAGAAAAATTTACTGAAATCATATTAAAAGAAATTAAAAGAACCTTAAAGCGAGGTGAAAGAGTCGAGCTAAGGGGCTTTGGTATTTTTTCTACAAATAAGCAAAAAGCGAGGATTTCTAGAAACCCAAAAACTGGTGAAAAAGTTAATACTCCAGAGAAAAAAACAATTCACTTCAAAATGGCTAAAGAATTGTTTAAAAAATTAAATAATCATGAATAAAAGTATCTTTGTAGCTTGTGATGTATCAAGTCATAAAGAAATTTTGGAATTACTATCGAAAATACATGAAGAGATTTCTGGTATTAAAATAGGTTTACAATATATCACAAATCACTCACCACAAGAAATTAGAGAACTTAGTAAATTTAATAAACCTATTTTTTATGACGGTAAATTCTTTGATATTAAAAATACATTAGTCGAGTCTGTAAAATCTTTAAAAAATTTAGATGTTAAATACGCTACTGTGCATTTATTAAATGGTTCAGATGCATTAAAAGCTGCAAATGAAGCAGCAAATAATATTAATGTTAGATTACTAGGTGTATCAGTTCTAACTAGTTTTGATAATGAGGAATTAGAACAACTTGGGTTTAAAGAACAATTAGAAAAACAAGTATTAAGATTAGTAAAAATTGCAGATGAAGCTAAGTTATATGGAGTTATTTGTAGTCCATTAGAAGTTAAAATGATTAAAAAAGTAGCACCTAATCTTAAATGTTTTACTCCAGGTATTAGACAAGATAAAAATAAAAACGACCAAAAAAGAACCATGAATGCAAAACAAGCATTAGAGGCTGGAAGTGATTGTTTAATTATTGGAAGACCTATTACAAAAGGGGATCCTAAAAAAAATATTCATGAAATCTTATCTTCTTTAAATTAAATGAAGTCTAAAATTTGCGGAATATCAGATTCAAAGACTTTAAAATTCTTAACAGATCATACTGCATCTCCTGAATTTATCGGATTTATTGTAAATTACCCAAAATCAAAAAGGTATGTTAAAATAAAAAAATTAAAAGAATTATTAAAGATAAATAAAAAAAACTCTTTATATGTAGCAGTTCTTGTAAAACCAGATCAAAAAATATTGGAAGAGATTAATGATTTACCATTTGATTATTATCAAATTTATGATTGTGAGCCTGATGAGGTAAAAATAATAAAAAAAAAATATAATAAAAAAATAATTACCGCATTTTCTGTTCAAAATTTAGATGATGTCAAAAAACATTCTCTTTACAATGATGTCACAGATATTTATTTATTTGATAGTAAAGGTTATGAGAAAAGCATGTCTTTCAATCATTCACTAATAAAAGATATAAAGTTAAATAAAGAAATTATGCTAGCAGGAAATATTCAAATTGATGATAAGCTTGAAAACTTTAAAAAAATAGCTGATATTATAGATATATCCGGAGGTGTAGAAACTTCTGGATTAAAAGATATTTCCAAAATAGAAATTTTCTTGAGAAAGATTAAACAAATAAATAATGAAACTTAAAAGAAATATCCCATTAATAGATCAACATGACAAACAAGGATTTTGGGGTGGTAAATTTGGTGGTAGCTTTATTCCAGAAACATTAAAAAAACCTGTTGAAGATCTGACTAAAGAATTTCAAAAACTTAGAAAAAATAAAAAATTTATAAAACAGAGAGACTATTATTTCAAAAATTATATTGGATCTCCCACTTCATTTATTAAATTAGAAAATCTATCAAATCACTTAGGTGGTGCTCAAATCTGGGCAAAGGTTGTGTCTGAAGCAAATGGTGGTGCACATAAAATTTATAATGCAACTGTACACGCATTGATTTGTAAAACTATGGGAAAAAAATATATTGTTGGTGACACGGGTGCTGGATATGCAGGTAAAATGTTAAGTATGGCTGCAAAAAAATTTGGACTTAAATGTAAGATTTTTATGGGAGCTAAGGATATTAAAAGGCAGAAACCCAACTGTGATGCAATGAGAAAAAATGGAGCAGAAATTGTTCCCGTTATATCTGGTAGCCAAACATTAGTTGATGCTGTAAGTGAATGCATGAGATATTGGGTATCGAATTGTGATAATACACACATGTGTGTAGGTTCAACAGTAGGGCCAAATATATTTGTAAAAATTTGTGGTTGGAGTACAGCCCAGATATCTAGAGAGCTTAAGTCTCAACTTAAAAAAGAATTTAAAAAAATTCCAAAAAAAATAAAACTTATCAATTGTGTAGGTGGTGGAAGTTCAGCGTATGGTTTTTGGAGCGAATTTATTGATTATAACAAAAAACAAATCGAATTAGTTGGAGTTGAAGCTGGTGGACCAAAAAAATCTAAACTACATGCTGCACCATTAAGTAGAAATGCAAAAATTGGTATCCTCCATGGAGCAGCTTCATATGTATGCCAAAACAGTGAAGGACAAATTCAAGAAACAGAGTCTATAAGTGCAGGCTTAGATTATCCTGGAGTAAGTCCTATTCATTGTTTCTTAAAAGACTCGAAAAGAGCGAGATATACTTATGCAACTGATGAGGATGCATTAAATGCTTATCAAATGGTTACAAAATTTGAAAATTTAAATCCAAGCCTCGAACCAAGCCATGCTTTTG
Source organism: Candidatus Pelagibacter sp. (assembly GCA_045567235.1). Lineage (GTDB taxonomy): Bacteria > Pseudomonadota > Alphaproteobacteria > Pelagibacterales > Pelagibacteraceae > Pelagibacter. The sequence goes on along the minus strand of JBJLDI010000043.1, from coordinate 12,690 downwards.
CTGAAGCAATAAAAATTGCACCTAAGCTTAGTAAAAATACTATCATTATAGTTAACTCTTGTGGTGATGCAAAGAAAGATAGAGACATACTAAGAGAAAGACTTGGAAAAAGAAGATGAGGTCCTCATTAATTGCTCAAACATTTAATAAAACAAAAAAGGAAAATAGGCCAGCTCTTCTTACTTACATAGTTGCAGGTGATAATACTAAGAGAAAATCATTAGAAATTCTAAAATCAATTTCAAAGTATGCTGATATTTGTGAGCTAGGTTTTCCACACAACACCCCAATTGCAGATGGTGGTCAAATACAAACAAGTGCCTATAGAGCTATTAAAAATGGCATAAAGATCAATGATGTTTTTTCAATTGCAAATCAATTCAAAAAAATAAAAAGTGATAAACCAATAATCTTAATGGGTTATTACAACATGATTTACCAATACAATGAAAATAAGTTCATAGATAAATGCAATAAATCAAAAATTGATGGACTTATTGTTGTTGATTTACCTTATCCTGAAAATAAACCATTTGCTTTAAAATGCAAAAAAAGAGGGATTAATTTTATTCAGTTAGTCTCACCAACCACATCAAGTAATAGATTGAAGCAAATTATTAAAGATAGTCATGATATGGTTTATTATATCTCAATGTTGTCAACAACTGGGGGCAAACTTAAGGTAGCCCCTAAGAAAATTTTAAAAAGATATAATACGATTAAATCATTAAACAAAAATAAAAATATAGTCATCGGATTCGGTATCACTGAAAAGACAATTAAATCTTTAAAAAAAGCTGACGGTTTAGTTGTTGGAAGCGCAATTTGTAAGGAAATTACTAATTCTATTAAAAAGAGACAAAATACTGTCACAAATGTTACTAATATAGTTAGAAAATTAAAGAATAAAATTAAATGAACTGGATTACAAAAATAATTAAAGCAGGTGAAAAAATTAAAACTGCTATTCATAAAAGAGCTTCGAAGGAAGATATTGCTAAAAGTGACTGGACTTCTTGTTGTAAAGGTCCCATTTTAAAAAAAGATTTAGAAAATAATTTATGGGTTTGTCCTGATTGTAATAAACACCATCGAATTAATCCTAAACAAAGATTTGATATTTTATTTGGTAAAAATAATTATGAAATTTTTAAGACACCTATCCCAAATGATGATCCATTGGATTGGACAGACTCAAAATCTTACAAAGATAGATTGAAAAGCGCTCGTAAAAAAACAGGACTAGATTGTGGAATGTTAGTGGCTTGTGGAAACATTAATAATATTAAAGTAACTGCAGTTGCATCTGACTTTAATTTTTTGGGTGCTTCAATGGCTTCAGCAGAGGGGGAAGCTTTTTTATATGGAATTCAACATGCTATAGAAAACCGTACTCCTTTTATTTGTGTGAGTGCAGGAGGTGGTATGAGAATGATGGAAAGTTTAATATCATTATCTCAAATGACCAGAACGACTATAGCAATAAATGAATTAAAAAATAACAATCTTCCATATCTTGTTTTAATTACAGATCCAACTGCTGGAGGAATTACTGCTTCTTACGCAATGCTTGGGGATATTCATATTGCAGAACCTGGTTCGTTAATAGCTTTTGCAGGCAAAAGAGTTATTCAAGGAACAGTTAAAGAAGAGCTGCCAGAAAATTTTCAGACAAGTGAATACGTTCAAAAAACAGGATTTGTTGATTTAATTGTTGAAAGAAAAGATTTAGTTGAAAAAATTGGAATTTTATTATCAATATTGTTAAAGAAAAATTCTGCTATAAGCACTGAGGAAAATGAAACTTCAGAAGATAATCAATCGCTTACAAAAGCTGCATCCTAAAGAAATAGATCTTAGTTTAGATCGTATAAAAAAACTTTGTAAAAAATTAGGTAATCCTCAAGACAAAATTAAAGCGATATCTGTAGTTGGAACTAATGGCAAGAACAGTACAATAAGTGCAACATTTTCTATTTTAAAAGAAGCTAATATAAAATGTAATGTTTACACTAGTCCTCATATTTTAAAAATAAATGAAAGATTTGTTTTTAACAACAAAGAATTAAGCGATGATGAGTTAGCTGATTTATTTGAAGAAGTAGAAAGAATTAATGATAACAATCAAATTACAGTATTTGAACTTTTGTCAGCTTGCTTTTTTTACAAAGCTGCTCAATACCCTGATAATATTAACCTCGTGGAGGCAGGACTTTTTTTTAGATTTGATGCTACTAACATATTCCAAAAAAATCTAGCTAGTATTGTAACCTCTATAAGTAAAGACCACCTTGATTGGTTGCCAAAAAATCATAGAACTATTGAAAAAATTGTCTTTGAAAAAACGTCAGCATTGCTCAACTCAAACATTATAATTGCTAAACAAAGTACTACAGAGACGATGGATTTTATAAAAAAAACAATCTCTCAAAACCCCTCAAATAAATTATTTTTCAATGATGATTTTAGTTACTCAGTAAATGAGAATGATTTTTTTTACTATGAAGATAAATTTGGTGGCCTGAAACTTCCAATGCCTAATGTTCTAGGTCAATTTCAATTAGAAAATATATCAACAGCAATAGCGACTCTCAGAACTTTAGAGCTTGGTATCAAAGATGAGTATATTCAAAATGGAATTAAAAAGATATCTTCCTTAGCAAGACTTCAAGAAATTAAGTCTGGAAAATTAAAACAATTGGTTAAAAATAATAAATTAATAATTGATGGAAGTCATAATGAAGATGGAGCAAGAGCATTAAATGACTATCTTCAAATCTTGGATTGTAACAAGCATGTTATTATTGGAATGATGGCAAACAAGGAACATGAAAAATATATTAGTTACTTTAAAGACATTTCATCAATAACTACTATAGATCTAAAGACTCAACCAAACTCTATTAGTGGTAAAGATTTAAAAGAGAAATTTAAAAGTATACCCAATGTTCAATATCAACCAAATATAAAGCAAGCAATTAAATCTATAGATTTAAAAGAAGGTGATCTTTTATTAATTACGGGATCTTTATACGGTGCTGCAGAAATATTAAATTTAAATTAGATATTTTTATCTAAAAATTCTTTCATGTGACTTTCTGGAACTCCACCAACTTTTCTGTCTACTTCAACACCTTTTTTGTAGACTATGACAGTAGGAACTCCACGGATTCCAGCCGCGCTTCCAGTATTTATTCCACCATCTTCAATATCTGCATAATAAAAACCAGCCTTATCTTTAAATTCACCCGCTAATTTATCCATAACAGGTTTCAAAGCTTTACAAGGTCCGCACCATGCAGCAGAAAATTGAATTACAGATACGTCTTCTTTTTTGATTTTACTTTCAAAGTCTTCATCTTTAAAATCTATAAGCATAAATTGGATATAATAGATTAATTAAAATTTTCAATGGTCAAAAAGAACTTTTTTCTTTTAATCAAATTATGCATCTGAATATTTTTGCTCTAAATTCATCACATAATCGTTAATTCCATCAAGAAATTTTAACTTTTCATCGACAGTTTTAAATGAAAACATCTTATCCTCATTTTCTCTAATTTCATCACACTCAGAATAAAAAGCTGAAACTGTCCACCATTTTTCTTTATTGGTACTTAAAATTCTAGAAGCTATTCTTCTTTTTATTTTTTTATGAATATCTTTTGGTAAAATTTCAGGAGCCTCATTATATATTAGACTATGACCAAAGGTTACTAATCTATCATCTTTAAACTTATCTAATAAGGCCAATCGCTCTTTCCATTCTGAGGAGTGAAATTTTTCAAATAATGGAACATCTTTATTAAATGTATCAAAACCTCCAGAATAAATTGTCTCCTCCGGTTCAGCATCTTCTTGTGATGCTGTTTCTATTTTTTCTTCTGCTGCTTCTTTTAAAATATTACATATATCTTGAGAAAATTTTTCATTTGATTTCATTAATTCTGCTCTTTTGTTTAGCAAATTAATTCCAATTTTCTTGTAAGGATCTACTTTTAAACTTAAACTTTTATCTAAAATTATAGGAGCTTTATTAGATTTAATTGTTTTATAAAAACGAGGTGATTTTTTCATTTCTTTTTTTAAATCTTGATAATTAAGTTTTTGAAGTTCTTCTATGTTTGCAGATAAATTTACCACTTGTCCCCATTTATAAACTGGATGCATGCATGAACTTGGATGTAATGGAGCAACTAAAAAAAGGTAATTTTTACCAAAAAAATTCTCATTTATTGTAAACATTTTTTCTTGTTTAATTAAATTTTCAACTACAACCTTGCTCTTTGTTTTTAGGTATTCATGCCATAAATCAGACTGTTTATTTTTTTAATAAACCCAGAACTTTTACAGTTAATTCAGTGTCAAAAAGAGCTCCATGGGCCCCAGAGGAATCAAAGCCATTCAGCCTTGCTAGCGACTCTAATTTCATAGATTTATTTCCTTTGGGATTAAGCTCAGTCTTTAGAACATTTTCATCAATAGCAAATGCTGCCTTGATCATGTTTAATGCATCATGCCTTGAATTACCTTCTGTATTAATTAAATATGGTTTTCTTAATGATTTAAAAAACTCTCGTCTAAGAATTTCATCATCGAACCCAACCGAGCTGAATCCCATAAACGTTGCTGGTGACCATTCACGGAATTTTTTTTTCTACTTGAGCAATCATTTGGTAATGACTTAAGTTACCTTTGGTAATTAAATCAACGTTTGACTTATTTATACATAAAGCAGTAGCAGATGGAACTCTATCTTGGGGCATCCTGCATCTTGCTGTAAACCTTTCTTTTTCATTGAAATTTTCATCTAATAAAATTGCACCGATCTCAATCATAGTAGCCCAATCAAGTTGCGCTGAGTCCGTCTCAATATCCCAAACTACATAATTCAATTTGTTATCCTTTGTGAGTAAAATTGTTCTACTTTTTCCATAAATTGGTTTTGATAATTTATCAATCTTTTACCTTCAACTATAAATCTTTGAAAGATATTGTCTTTGGTACATAAAAGGATTGCTGCTTGCGTAATATTTGATCCATGTACTTTATTGTGGGCTAATGAATATGCCGCACATTGTAAATAATAATCGTCAATCCATTCATCTTTTTTTGGTTTGTTGCTTTGTTTAAAATCTATAATCGTTTCTTTATTTTCATAAACACCAATACAATCCGCTGTACCTGAAAATTTAGATGGATAATATAAAGTTGCTTCACACCCCCAGATCTCACTTAATTTATTTCTAAGTCCATTTTCAATAATTTGATCAGCCATCATTTTTTCACGGGTGTTATCACCAAGTAAATCCATATTCAATTTTCCTAGTAAAAATTTTTCTAAATAATCATGCATAGAACTACCACGGCTAGTTGCTTCTCTTGAAATAATTTCAGCCTGCTTGTGGCCAACTCTATTTTTCCATTCTGCCAACTTAGCTTTTTTTTCTTCAGATTCAGTTGCTTTTAAAATAGTTGTAACTGAAGGCAATAACTCATCATTAACAGAATAATGTCTTGAACCTTGTACAATCGATCTAGTAGATTTTGGATAAATAAATTTATTATTCCACTGCATGTGATTTCTTATAATCGGTATTATTGGAAAAAAGAAATTAATTTTTAAGCTGTTTATTTCTTTCAACAAATTTTTCTACATTTTCTGTTTGTACAGCTTTCTCAACTTGCTCGGGATCTTTTATATTTTCTAAAGTTCTGCTTATTGATCTTGCATCGGTACCAAACTTATCTACTACACCCATGGCCTCTTCTAATTTTTTTCTAAGTGTTATTATATTGTCAAAATGTTTTCCAAATCTAGTAGTGATAGTTTTAAGATGGTTATATATTTCTGTTGCTCCTTTTTGTACTTTTAGTGATTGAAAGCCCATATGTAATGATTGTAAATAAGCAGATAGAGTATTAGGGCCACAAATTACTATTTTATATTTTTTCATTAATTCTTGGGTTAATAATTCTTTGGTACCTGGATCTTGATATTCAGTTAATTCTTTATAAAGACTTTCAGTTGGCTTGCATAGACTATTGCAAAATCAGTCGTTTTAGGTGGAACAATATATTTTTCCATAACACTTTTTGCTTTAGCCTTAAAGGCACTTGCTAATTTTGTTCTAGCATCAGCAACAGCTTTTTTATCATCTGCATCATAAGCATCGGTGATTGCTTTAAATTTTTCTACTGGAAAATGACTATCTACTGGAACTAAAACATCTCCTTGAAGTTTAATTGCAAATTCTACATTCTCGCTAGTATCTTCTTTCATCTTAACATTGGTCTGAAATTGTGAGACAGGTAATAAGTCTTTGATAAGCGAATCTAAAGAAAACTCTGCAAGCGTTCCATACTTTTTAACCCCTGCTAAAATTTTAGTAATACCCTCTTGGCTTTGATTTAGTAATTGTACTTGTTGATTAAAGTTACCAACTTTCTCATCAACTTTAGTAAGGGCCTCAGTCATATCCTTTGTAACTCCTGTTGAGAGAGCATTGAAGGAAGTCGACATAGTACCAAGTGAAGTGTTGATAGTATTATTTAAGGTATCTTTTAATGTAACTATTTCAGTCTTTAAATTAGCTATTTCTTCAGCCTCTTGGTTTTCACTGTCATCTTTGGTTTTTGATCTTAAATTTAGGTATAAGATACCTAAAGTTGCACTAAGCAATAAAACTAAGATAATTAATAGAATCATGTCCATAACATTAAAGATATACGTGATTTTTTAAATTACAAACACAATTCAAAATTGATTAATAAGTTTTCTACGTATATCTTTTACATATGAGAAAAAAGAAGATTAAAAAAAAAAATCCTGATAATTTTCGAAGAATTTATTTATCAAAGGCTAAAATAGCAAATTTGAAAGCTTTTAAAGGCAATAATGAAATCAAATTAGCTCCAATGGTAAATCTTATTTTTGGAAAAAATAGTTCAGGAAAAAGTACAATTAATCAAGCTCTTAGATTATTTAGACAAAGTTACGGTTATGATAAATTAACTCCATTTAATTATGAGTCACCTCCTGAATTAAGAGGGAAAAGGAGGCTTGGATATTGATGTTGGCTTTTCAGGTATTGTAAACAATGGAGATTCAAATGCTGAGATTTCTATTGGCGTAGAAACTGGATTGTATGAAAATAAACTTAATAAGATTTCAGAAGAAAAAAAATCCTTAAATTATACTTATAAATTTAAAAAAAATTTTTATAGTGGAAAAAATTTAGTCAAAGAAAGGACTATACTCAGTCAAATTCATTATTCAAATCCAGGTGGTGGCGTTACTGTAGATTTACCAAATTATAAATTTTTTGAGGATAAAAGTGATTTAGGAAAAAGAATAAGAGAAGGTCAAAGATTTCACTCAGGAGACATTTTCAGTAGAGGTGAAAGGGTGGCACGAGATGATAGTATCTACAAAAGTGTTTATAACCCATATTATTATACCACTAGTTTCAAGCCAAAAAATATAGAAATAAAAGGTCTTGAAGAAATTTTTTTGAAATAAAAAATTTAGACAACAAAATAATTAAAAATTTCTATTCAGAATTTTTAAAATATTTAAAAAATAAAAGAAAACTATTGAATGAAAAATCAATTAAGAAAAAAGTAAAAAATAGTGATGAATATTCTAGTACTATGGATTACATGTCACAAAGAAGAAAAATTGAACCTCTTGGAAAAGAAATTAATAAGATTAGAAAAGATTCTAAGAAGAATTTATTTAAACAAATAAATACTTTTTTAGAAAAAAGAGATGTAATGTTTTCTGTGTATGATGATCAATTTATTGATTTTGATGAAAACATAAAAGAAAAAATAAAACAAACTGATGAACTAATTACAGATGTTTTAAAGTTAATTAATTTTTTTAAAAAGAAAATTTCTAAAAAAAGTTTTGTTGAATTTTTTACAAAAGATATTTGTATTAAGTGCAAAAATGTTATTTTTTTTAATGGACATTTTATGTATTTACCAGATACGAAGGTTAGAAGAAGTCCATTTAGAGAGCAAAAAGGTGAAAATTATCAGATTAATATACTTAATTTTTTAATATCTTACGATTATCATTCATTCAGAGATGTAAATATTTTCAGTGGATACTCAGATAGATTTTTAGGTGGAAGACATGCAACGATGACTGACATAACAAAAGCTATGAATAAATTTTTAGTTGCACCTGGACTTAGACAGATTCCAAAAAGATATTTTGTTAAAGGTCTTCAAACAGATTATGTAGGCCCATCAGCAGAAAACCTTGGTGAATTATTGGCAAATCCTGAGATTAATAAAGCAACTAATAAATGGTTTGAAAAATTAGAAATACCTTACAAAGTGGATATTCAAAAATCAGGTAATTATTATGAGATAATATTTCTTCCAAAAAATTCTAAAATAAAAATTTCAAGTATGCATATAGGTTTAGGATATCCATTGATTCTTCCTTTTATTGTTCAATGTATTATAGCAAAAAATAAAATTATTTTAATTGAAGAACCAGAGGTTCACCTTCATCCAAAAATTGAAGCTGATTTAGCAGATTTAATTGTGGAGTCATCATTATTAAGAAATAATCAATTTATAATTGAAACCCATAGTGAAGATTTTTTGTTAAGAATTTTAAAGTCTATTAGAAAAGAAAAGCTAAAACCAGAGCATGTTTCAGTGAATTATATAATACCAAATGAAAAAAAAGGATCAAAAATAAATAAGATTAATATAAATAAATATGGACAGTATACAACTCCTTGGCAAGATAATTTATTCGCTGAAAGAAGAAGAGAGTTTAGTAACAAATAATGATTTATACATATTATTTTACAAATAAATTTTTAGAGGATATGAGAAATAATATTAATAGTGAAGAAATCTTAGATGTAATAGATTTTATCAAAATAAATTTTCAGTCAAAAGAAAATCTTCATTATTGTGGATCAGAAAATATTTTTCATAAAAATTTTGGTATTAATGGCAATAATTCAGATACTTTAGATCACTTTATAAATAAATTTCATCAACAAAGTGCAATATCAATTTTTTCAAATAAAGAAAATGAGGCAGATATAGTATTCTGTGGTATCGATGAAAATATAAAAAAAGAAATTTTTAAATACAATTGTCATACAATTTTAAATAAAAGTAATGAATTAATTAAAGAAATTGAAAACGAAACACATGATGGATGGATTAATGATGATGGTAAGGAAGATTTAAATAAAAAATTAACTCAATTATTAAGATTTTCTAAATCAATAATCTTCATAGATAGACATATTCCTAAATGTACTGCTGATAATGATTTTACTCAAATGAAACAATGGAGATATAGTTTAGAATATTTCAATTCTTTAATTTCAAATCATAAAAAAATAAAAACTTTTTTTATTAATGGTGTAAATAATTATATTTTTGGTAAATATTCACAAAAAATACAGAAATCAAATTCAGAGGATATCATTGAATTAATTCAAAAATTTGAAGATCTAAAGCAAAATAAATTTAAGGCAGCAAAGGATAAAAAAGCATTTAATCAACATTTAGAAATAGTGGAATGTGAAAAAAAAATCGAATTTAAAGGAAAAGAGTTATTAAAAGAAGACTTAAAAAAATTCTTTTCCCCACTAAGTGACATAAAAACTAATATAATGATTAAAGACAAACAGTCTTGGCGTGAACTACACGATAGATACATATTTTTCTTTTTAGAGGAATTTGACGTTGACAACGATAAACTTGAAGAATTTGTTACAAACAAAAACTTAATTATATTTGAAGTGTCAGAGGGACTTAATATTCTAGATGTTAAGAAAAAAACAACTAGTAATAGAAAAATTATAAGACAAAAAAATAAAGATTGCGTAAAAATTTCTAAAAAATGGGATAAAAACGTAAGTAAATTGCCCTATTTTTATAAATTTGTTGCAGTTGAGGAAAAAAAAGCCTCTTAGCACTTGCGATTTTAAAATTAGCGCATATCTCTATAGTATCGATAATTAATTTATTGATACCGAAGTTTTGCCACTTTTTTGTAGTATAAGCTTCACTCGGCAGCACTAGTATGAAAAATATTACATCAGGTGCGCTGCCCACCGCAGACATTACTGATAAAAGCAGTGCTGGTAAAGCTAGGCTTGAGCTGTTCAAACATTATTTAACTCATAAAGTTAATTCTGAAAGAACTGTTTTAGAAAATATCATCATTTCATTTAACAAAAAATATAGACCTGAAAGATATTTTATTAAATCAAATGAAAATTTAAACATTACTGATGACTCTTTACAAGACATACGTTCAACAGCTCATTTGATTGTCTGGGAGGCTACTGAAAAATACCTGTGGGGGTACTAACAATAAAACAAATTTTAAACACAAGGATAGATTTGATTTTTGTGTTTTTGCGAGTAATCAGCTTCAATTCAAACTAAAAACACACTTAAGACTTTTAAATACAAATAGGATCTGTGGTAAACTTCCTGACTCCGATAGCACAAGAAATGTATACTCAAAAATACCTAAATTTAAATTAAATAAAAAATTTCTTTCTGAAGGGGACTATAGATCAATTTCTAAAGAAACTGATATTGAAATAAAAGAAGTAAAATTAATAGATAAATTTGTTAATACAAAAACAGAGTCTGGTGATGAAGAAGTCAATAATCAAGAAAACGATAAAGACAATGAAAATAAATGGGACTTAACTAGTTCAGGTGAAAATATAGAAGAAAATGTAAATAAAAATTTAAACATAGAAAAATTTAATCAAATAAAAAATAATTTTTTAAAAGGCCTACCACTTCGTGAAAAAGAAATTTTAAACTGTACTAAATTAAGTGAATTAGGATCAAATGAAGAATTATCATTAACTAAATTAGGTAAAAAATTTAATATTTCATCAGAGAGAGTAAGACAAATATCTGAGAAAAGTTTTACTGAGTTAAAAAATATTTTAATTAAAAATAAAAAAAACTTGGAATTAGAATAATCACGAATATCTCAATAATATGCAAATTAATAACAAACATAAACATAGGAGGTCCACTTCAAATAACGTAATTAGCTTTAGTAAAAGCAGCTGTCGAGTAGCGGCAACGCCTCGTACCCTTGGCTCCCTTCATTTCCCTTTCTTTCATAACCAAGGGTCTTTCAACAGCTGCAATACTAAGGCTAAAAACAAAGTTACTAAAATTCATTTAAGAAGTTTTACCAGCAGAAAGTCATGCTGGGTGTTTAAAGAAATCTTAAAAAGGAAATTTCATAAATTTTCAAATAAAAAACTAACCATTCGAACAAATATTCGAGGAACTAAAATTCAATATTTTTGTGGAGCAAACAGATGAGTAACGAAATAGATATTAAAAATAAAATTAAAGCAAATTCATCTTTATTTACTAATTTTGTAAAAAATGCAGTAAACGCATCTCCCAAAGTTCAAAATAATTTCTTAGATGTTAGTGCTCAAGTAGCACTCACTGTCAAAAAAATTTTAGAAGATGCAGATTTAATCACTAACCTTGAATACAAAGGAAAAGATTTTTGGTCTGAAAATAAATGCAAAACTGCATGTTTTATAGATGGAGGTGTTGATAAAACATCTATCATTAGTAGTGCTCCTCTAAGTATTAGAACTGGTAGCTATATCGTTAAACCAGACGCTGCAGATAAAAACAGAGAATTCTTTGAGGAAAGTATGGTGTTTTTGGGTGATCTATATGATCCTAAAAATGAACTTTATGACTTTGCTGAAGATGACTTTGATGAAGATCAAATGCTTAATAAGAAAAAAGACGGTGCTAGAATAATTTTTGAAGCTGTTACTATTGTTAAACACATCTTATTAAACAGAAAGTTTGATTACTGCTTTTTACATGGCCCGATTGAAGCAACAGTTATGCCATTTACTGTAATGGGTTTCCCAACTTTCACTAAATTTGCAGTAGAGAATATGCTGCCTTTCTACAATAAAAATAAGCTTAATGCTGAAGCAAGACATTTCATTAACGTCTATCTAGAGGCTTTAAACTCTATTAAAAAAAGCAAGTTCCCTACGTACGGAATAGTAGAAACATCAAATTCAGCTCCTTATATCAAAAACTTATTATACAGTTATAAATCTAAAGGAACTATCTCTGAAAAAGATTTTAAAAATACTCTTTCAACTATCAAAAAATACAAAATAACAGACTCTCACTTATTAGAAATCATCTTACAAAGTGGCCAAGCCATTAAACCTTTAGAAGTAAAAAAACAAATTAAAGGATTCAGTGTTACTTCAGGCTCAGCTTGGGAAGATAAAATGGACTCTTTTCCAAGTGTCCATATTGGATACATTAAGGTTAATGACCACTCAGCACCCATTAGAATTGAGTCGTTAAATCAATCCAAAAATTTAATTAAAGATTACGAATATATATTAGCTACAGCAAGATTATTACCCAACTATGGTTTTCCAGTAGGTTTAAATGTAGTTGATAAATTTGCCAAAATTCCAAATTGGATGAGTAAGGCTTCAAGAAAATATTATGCAACCCACTTATTAAAACAAGCAATCAGAAGCAAAGATCAAAACACAATTAGTTTAGCAGTAAAAATTTTATCAAAAAAAGTAAGGTCTTGGAGAAATAGACCATTAGGAGGATTAGCAAGATAATGAATACTAAAAAATGGAAATCTATCGG
>JBJLDI010000042.1:0-32887 GCA_045567235.1 Candidatus Pelagibacter sp. | reverse complement strand
GCCTTTAATAGCTTTTTTTTGAGAAGAAGTTTTCTACTCCAACGATCTTCAAATCCTGAAGGTAATTCAGGTACTAATTTATTTTCTTTATTCATTTTTTGGTACCCGGGCTGAGAATCGAACTCAAACTTAAAGTTCCACAAACTTTCGTGCTAACCGTTACACCACCCAGGCATACCTCGTTTTTATATTATTTTTGTGTGGATTAAAATTATATTATAAATAAATAGCCTATAGGCTATGGAAACAGATTCTATGAGAACTGTTTAGAATTTCTTTAAATTTAATATTTATAATCATGAGAAGTCTTGTAGACAAAAATCAAGTTTATTCAACCTCTAAAAGAAAAGGACGTTAGTCTTTTATGAGAAAAACGTCCTTTAAAATTTTAAAACTAATCTATTTTTTTTAAATTTACAGCTGAAGGGCCTTTTGGACCATCTTCTAGAGTAAACTCTAGTTTGTCACCTTCATTTAGATACCTCATGCCAGCAGCTTTAACAGCACTAGCATGTACAAAAGCATCTTTTTCTTTGTCTTCTCGTTCAATAAAGCCAAAGCCTTTTTTTCCGTTAAACCATTTAACGGTCCCTTTTAATGTGCTCATTTTATTCTTATTCCTTTTTTTTTATAAGTAGAGGTTAATTTTTTTTTAATTATTTCAATATGAAAAAGGTGGTGGCTGAGGAGAGATTCGCACTCCCGACACAAGCCTTTTCAGGGCTCTGCTCTACTCCTGAGCTACTCAGCCTTAATTATCCTCTAAAGATAATTCTACCTTTAGTAAGATCGTAAGGAGTCATCTCTACTGTTACGTTATCACCTTGCAGAACTCTAATTCTATTTTTTCTCAGTTTGCCTGCTGTATGGGCTGTAACAGTATGACCATTTTCTAATTGAACTCTAAACATAGCATTAGGTAACAAATCAGTTACTTTGCCTTTGAATTCAAGCAGATCTTGTTTTGACAAATTTATTTTCTCCTAATTCTTTTTTTTATTGAGCTAGCGTGTCCAACTAACCCTTCATAATTTGCAAGAGTTATAACTGATGGTCCGAGACTTTCAATACCCTTTTTTGATAAGTTTACATAAGAAATTCTTTTATAAAATTCATTAACACTTATCCCTGAAGAGTATTTTGCAGAACCATTAGTCGGCAATACATGGTTAGATCCTATATTATAATCTGTCATGGCCATTACTGCGTACTTACCTAAACAAATTGATCCAGCGTTATTAATCTTAGATAGTAATGATTTATAATTCTTAATATTTAATTCTAAATGTTCGGGTGCAATCTTATTAACTATCTCAATTATTTTTTTTTCTGAACCGACGAACATTAGAATTCCATTACTCATAATACTTTTTCTTGCAATCGATTCTCTTGGTATTTCTTTTAATTGACCAGAAACTTCTAACTTAACTTTATTAATTAATTTTTTATCCTTAGATATTAAAATACATTGCGCTAGAGGATCATGCTCGGCTTGACCAATTAAATCACTAGCAACCCAAACTGGATCTGAATATTTATCACCTATAATAGTAACTTCAGAAGGACCTGCAGTCATCCCTTCAATTCCAACGTCTCCAAAAACTTCTTTTTTAGCAGCAGCAACATAAGCATTTCCAGGACCAATAATCTTATTTACTTTTTTAATTTTTTTAGTTCCATAAGCAGCAGCTGCAATTGCAGCGGGTCCACCAATTGAATAAATTTCTTTAATTTTGCATTTTTTTGCTGCGTACAAAACAGCTGGGTTTTGTTTTCCTTTATAACTTGGATTTATCATTACTATCCTTTTAACACCTGCTACGATTGCTGGAATTGCATTCATTAGTACACTTGAAGGGTAAGAGACAGTTGACCCTGGAACATATATTGCAACAGACTCTATTGGTAGATACTTATACTCAATTTTATTTTTATACTTATCAGTATATGAAATATTTTTAACTTTCTGTAATGAATGAAATTTAAAAATACGATTATAAGCAATATCAATTGCTTTTTTTACATCTTTATCTAAACTTTTTATAAGTTTCAAAATTTGTTTTTTTGTTGGATCTATAGTTGAGTTTTTATTAAATCTTTTTTCATATTTTAATAATGCTTTGTCTCCATTTTTTTTTACATCTTTAATGATATTTACGACTGAAATAGAGCTAGATTGAACTTTGCTCTTTCTAATAGATAATAATTGATCTAATTGGTGATCAAAACTTTTATTTTTATAATTTAATATTTTCATCAATTATTTAACCTCATATTGATCTTCTAGTCTTACTTCAATTGTGTCTGTGGTTAAAGAAATATGAGAATTATTGTTAAATATAAGATTTATTTCATGATCATCTTTATTTTTTAGATAATTAATTCCAATTAATTCTAATAAAAAATCTTTATTTTTTTGATCAATATTCTTTGATTTAACTCGATCAACAAAATCGAACTTGCAGATACTATTCACTTTTTTATATTCTTCACCAGACTCAACTTTTGTTCTTTCAACTGAAAGTAAAAAAATCTTATTCGATCTAAGAAATTTAATATCTGAAATCTTTACTTTTGCACCAGAGCAACAAGCTGAGATCATTTGAAGCCCCTCATTATCTGTTGCAATAATTTTTGCTAAATATTTCTTATCCATCAATTAACTCTTCTGATTTTAGCACCAACCTTTTTTAATTTTTTTTCAATATTTTCATAACCTCTATCGAGATGATAAATTCTATTAATAATTGATTTTCCCTTAGCCGATAATGCTGCTAAAATTAATGAAACAGAAGCTCTTAAATCAGTAGCCATTAATTCTGCTGGTGCAAAACTTATATTGCCTTCAACTAATGCTTTATTACCTTTTGTTAAAATTTTTGCTCCCATTCGATTTAATTCTGACACATGCATAAATCTATTTTCAAAAATGTTTTCCTCTATAATTGAACTTTTATTTGCCTTACATAATAATACCATAATTTGTGCCTGTAAATCAGTTGGAAAACCGGGGTAAGGAGCTGTTTTAATTTTCATATTTTTAATTTTCTTATTTCCAATAATTTGTATCTCATTTTTTTTGATAATTATTTTTAGACCTATCTTTTTAAGAACATCTATTTCTGTTTTGATAATTTCTGGAATTACATTTTTAATTTTTAAATTTCCTTCAGTAACAGCAGCTGCGACTAAGTATGTTCCTGCCTCTATCCGGTCAAACATAACAGAATAAGAAGCTTCTTTTATCTCATTAACTCCAATAATTTTTATTGTTCTTTTAGAGATCCATTTAATGTTACAACCCATCTTGTTCAAAAAATTTATTAAATCTTTTATCTCAGGCTCAATAGCACAATTTGATAATATAGAAGTTCCTTTTGCTAAACTTGCTGCAATAATTAAATTTTCTGTAGCTCCAACTGAAATTTTTGAAAAATAAATTTTATTTCCTTTTAATCCCTTTGGCGCATTTGCAATTACATAACCTTGATCAATTTTATATTTTACTCCTAATTTTGACAATGCTTTTAAATGGATATCTACAGGACGTGTTCCTATAGCACATCCTCCAGGTAAAGAGACTTTAGCAGAACCATATTTAGCAAGCAAAGGACCTAAAACTAAAATTCCTGCTCTCATTGTTTTGACTAAATTATAAGAAGCAAATTTTTTTTTTTTGTTTAGTGTTATCAATTATGGTGTGATTACTATTAACTCTTACTTTAGAACCTAATGATTTCAACAAAGTGAGCATTGTTTCAATGTCACGAACTCTGGGTAGATTTTTAAGAACAATCTTTTTTTTAGATAATAAAGTTGCTGCAAGTATTGGTAATGAAGCATTCTTAGAGCCAGAAATTTTAATTTGCCCTTTGAGCTTATTAGCTCCTAAGACCTCTAATTTTTGCATGATTATACTTTAGGTAGAGTTACTCCAGTTTGCCCCATGTATTTACCATTTCGATCCGCATAAGTAACCTCTGGTTTTTCATTACCTTTTAAAAAAATAAATTGAGCAACTCCTTCATTAGCATAAATTTTTGCAGGTAAAGGAGTTGTATTAGAAAATTCTAAAGTAACATAACCCTCCCAACCAGGTTCTAGTGGAGTTACATTAACTATGATTCCGCATCTTGCATATGTAGATTTGCCAAGACAAATGACTAGCACGTCACTAGGAATCCTAAATTTTTCAATAGTTCTTGCTAATACAAATGAATTAGGAGGAATAATACATTCAGATACATTCTTTGTTACAAAATTTGTAGGTTTAAAATTTTTAGGATCTACTATTTCAGAATTGACATTTGTAAAGATTTTAAATTCATCTGAAACTCTAGCATCATATCCAAAAGATGAAAGGCCATAAGAAATACTATCTCCTCTAACTTGTTTTTCTTCAAATGGTTCGATCATGCCCTCATCTTTAGACATTTTTCTAATCCATTTGTCTGAAAGAACTGACATTATTTACTTTTCTTTTTAATTTTTTTTTGAAAAAGCTTTCTCTTTTTTAAATTTTTTTTAAGAGCTAAACTTAAACGTTCATTTTTTTCTTTAACGCTCATTCTTTATTTGGATTAGTTAGAAAGTCTAATGTAATTGGCTTTGAGGCATCCAAAGTTGTCTCTTTAGTATCTTCTTTTTTTGGGCCTTCTTTAGCTAATCTCTTAGCCTTTTTTTCAGCAAGCTTTTTTTCTCTTTTGGCTTGCTTCTCCATAAGTTTTGCACTTTTAGTAGATTTGTAATCGTAATGAATGCCCATAAAAAATCCTAACGTGTATATAATGCATATTAATAAAAAAATTAAGGCAATAATTTGAAAAAAATGCTTTATTATCAATGAAATACAATTGATACTATATGCTTCTGTAGTTAAATGGTATAACAAGTCATTGGTAATGACTAGTTCCCTGGTCAGTACAGGGTGGAAGCACCAGATTATTTCTTATAAAACAACTTTCTTAAAAAAATTGTTATAATAATTAAGATTAAAAAAATTCCTAAAGGCAAATAAATACTTGGGGTAGATATTATGTCAATTATTCCTGGGGGTTCTAAGTTTTGATTTATTACTGATTCTAATCCATTCCCTATAGAAACAACCAAAAAAACTTGAGGTATAATTCCTATAAGTGTTGCAAAGAAAAAATTTACTACTTTTACGTTAAACAAAGTGGGTAATATGCATGAAAGTTGCCACGGAATCCCGCCGGCCATCCTGTAAATTAGTAAGTAAAAAAATTCTGATTTTTTAAATTTATTCTCTAAATTTACAAATTTATTTAAAAATTTTTCTCTCACAAAATCTTTTAAAAAAAAATTTCCAAAAATATATAAAAATGTTGCACCGATACTTAATCCCAAAACAACTATAGTAACACCTAACCATTTACCTAAAATGAACCCCCCTAATAAAGCAACAGGTGATCCAAAACCTAAAAAAGGAAATACCCACAAAATTGTAAATAATAAAAAAGATGAAGATAACAAAAATAAATTTGATTTTTTTATTTTTGAAAAATAATCAACGTTATCTTTAATAAACTCGTATGAGGTTAATTGTTGTAAACTAAATTTTGAAAATAAATAATATAAAAATAAGCCAACAATGGTTATGTAGAATAAACCAATAAATAATTTAATTTTTTTAGATTTTTCCATTAATTTAGATGTTAATAATAAAATCTTATATTTGCTATTTATATATTTAATTACTATAAAGAGCGAAATTTAATAAAAATTTAACCACATTATATGAAAAGAACATACCAACCCAAAAAAGGCAAAAGATTAAAAAAGCACGGGTTTCGATCAAAAATGAAAACTAAAGGTGGTCGAAAACTTCTTAAGAGAAGAAGGGCTAGAGGTAGAAAAAATTTAACCGTTTCATCAACTGTAAAAAAAAAATAGTTTTATTCAAATGAAAAGCAAAATACTTGCTCTTTCAAAAAACGAAGAGTTTAAGAGTCTTCTTAATCAGAAAAAAATTTCTAACAAATATGTAACTATTTTTTTTGGAAAATTACTTAATAAAAATAAAGATAGATTAAATATAAGCTTTGTAACAAAGAAAAAAATCGGTAATGCTGTAAAGCGAAATAAAATTAAAAGACGTTTAAGAAATATAATAAACGAAGCAGTTAATAAAATTCCTTTAAAATTTAATTATTCATACCTTGTTATTGCTAAGCCAACTATGTTAAACAACGAGTATACAATTATAAAAGAAACCTTATTTCGTAACTTAGAGAGTATAAATTAATGAATATTTTCACACTAATGCTTATAAAATTTATTAAAGGGTATAAATTTATTATAAGTCCATTACTAGGTAATTCATGTCGTTACTTGCCTACTTGTTCTGAATATAGCATTGAAGCATTAAAAACTTTTGGTTTTTTTAAAGGTATTTATATGTGTGCTAAAAGAATTTTATCATGCCATCCAATTAAGTTTCTTGGTGGTGGTGAAGGATTTGACCCGGTAAGAAAGAAAATTAAAATTAAAAAGTAATGGAAACAAGAAACGTTATAGCAGCCATTTCTCTTTCTGCGGCAGTAATAATACTTTATTCATTATTTTTTGCTCCTGAACCTATTCCAAGATCACAAAATGTTTCTGAAAAAAATAAAATTGAAAAAAATTCAGATGCTCCAAGTTTAGAACAAAAAGAAAGCATAATTAAAATCTCAAGGGATGAGGCAATTATAGAAAATGATAGGATTGATTTTGCAAATAACAATATAAAAGGATCTATATCTCTTAAAGGAGCTGTTATTGATGATCTTACGTTTACACAATATAACACTGAGTTAAAAAGTAATAAGAATGTAACACTATTGAATCCAAGAAATATAGAGGATGGTTATTTTATTGAAAGCGGATTTGTTACATCAGATAAAAATATTGACATCCCAAATTCAGAAACATTATGGTCAGTTGAAGGTAATAATAAATTGACGGATCAAACTCCAATAAATCTTTATTGGAAAAATAATCAGGGATTAACTTTCAAAAAAGAGATTTCATTAGATGAAACGTTTTTATTTACAATAAAACAAAAAGTAATCAATTCAACAAATAAGAAATTTGATTTTTATTCGTATGGTCAAATTATAAGAAATAAAATTCCTGATGGTCTTTCAAATTTTTATATCCTACATGAAGGTATGCTTGCTGCACTCGATGGGGAACTTTTTGAGGAGGATTATGACGATATAGAAGAAGAAAAATTTAGTAAAAATGCTAGTAGTGGTTGGTTTGGTATAGGAGACAAATATTGGATAAGCTCAATAATTCCACCAAGAAATATTAAATTTAAAACTACCTTTGATTATAAAAACAAATTTAGGGCTAATTATATTGCCACTCAGCCTATAGAGCTTAATGGCAATTCTTCCATTGAAGAAGAAATGCAAATTATTATAGCAGCAAAAAGAGTAGATGTAGTTGATGGGTATGCTCAAGAATTAAATATAGATAAGTTTGACTTGGTAATTGACTGGGGTTTTTTATATTTTATTACAAAACCTTTGTTTTATGGAATTGACTATTTTTTTAAACTACTAGGAAATTATGGATTAGCAATTATAGCTATTACGATTTGTATTCGTTTAGTTTTTTTTCCACTAGCTAATTTTTCTTTTAGAAGCATGGCAAAAATGAAGGCGCTTCAGCCTGAAATGGTTCGTCTGAAAGAACTTCATAAAGATGATAAAATGAAGCTTCAACAAGAAATGATGGCACTTTATAAAAAAGAAAAAGTAAATCCAATGTCGGGTTGTTTACCAATCCTGGTTCAAATCCCAGTTTTTTTTGCTTTATACAAAGTATTATTTGTAACAATAGAGATGAGACAAATGCCTTTCTACGGCTGGATCCAAGATTTGTCTGAGCGAGATCCTACTTCGATATTTAATTTATTTGGGCTACTCCCTTACGATGTACCTTCATTTTTAGTTATTGGTGCATGGCCGATTGCAATGGGAGTTTCAATGTGGGTTCAGCAAAAATTAAATCCTGCCCCTACAGATGCGATGCAGGCAAAAATATTTATGTTCTTCCCTCTTTTCTTGACAGTGATTTTGGCTCCTTTCCCTGCAGGATTAGTAATTTATTGGACTGTAAATAATATTTTAACTATGGCACAACAGCTTTTCATTATGAAGAGAACTACTATCAAAACTAAAACCTAATTTTTTAATTTAAATAGTTATAAATAAATGGACTTAAATAAGATTCTACCAAAAAATGGGCCTCCAATAAATGAAGTAACAAAATATATAGAAAAATATAAAAATGATTTGATAGTTATTAAGTATGGAGGAAATGTTTTTATTGATAGAAATATATTTGATAACTTTATAACAGATATAAATATTTTAAATAAACTTGGTCTTTCAGTTGTTGTCATTCACGGGGGTGGACCAAGAATTAAAAGAGAATTAGAAAAATCAAATATTCAATCAAAGTTTATTAGGGGACTTAGAGTAACTGATAAAAAAATAATAGGAATAGTTGAATCAGTTTTGATTGATTTTAATGACGATATTGTTAATTCATTAGAAAAAAAAGGTTCAAAAGCAATATCAATACATACAAAAAAAAACAATATTATTGAAATTATCCCAGAACAAGAAGAGCTAGGGTTTGTTGGAATACCAAAAAAAATTAATAATGATGTTTTATTAAATATAATTAAACAAAATAAAATTCCTATTATCTCTCCCTTAGGTTTAGATAAGAATAATCAGGCTCATAATATTAATGGTGATACTGCTGCAATGGCGATAGCAAAATCTTTAAAATCTAGAAGGTTATTATTAATGACCAATGTAGATGGTGTCTTAAATAAAGAAAAAAAACTCGTAGAAGAAATTTCCTCATCAGAAATTTTGAAATTAATTAAAGATGAAACCATCACGGAAGGTATGATACCGAAAATAAATGCTTGCTTAGATGCTGTAAATAATGGAGTTACTGCTGTTGGGATAATTAATGGTACAAAACAACATTCATGCTTATGGGAAATTTTCTCAGATAAAGGTTCGGGTACATTAATAAGAAAATGAATTTAAAGGAAAAAAAATATCTTTTACTAGATCTTGATGGAGTTTGTTATGGAAAACATAATAATTACTCTCTTGAAAAGGTATTTGGTCAAGTGTCAAAAAGAATGACTAAATTTATTTCTGAAAGACTCAATATGGATATGAGTGAAGCCAAAGAGCTGCAAACAAATTATTTTTATAAATATAATACAAGTTTAAATGGTCTTATGATTCATCATGATATACCCCCACAAGAATTTTTAAAATATGTTCACACTATTGATCTTTCTTTTATGAAAGAAGATAAGATTATGAGAAATGAACTTGAAAAATTAGATATGGAAAAATATATTTTTACTAATGGAAGCGCAGAACATGCTAAAAATATTTTAACCCATCTTGGTATATATGATTTATTTGGAAGAGAAAAAATTTTTGATATCCAGGATTCTGGTTATATACCTAAGCCTGAAGCAAAAACGTTTGACTTAATGGTTAAAAAGTTTGGTATAAATCCTAAAGAGACTATTTATATAGAGGATATTGCTAAAAATTTAAGTATTGGTCACGAACGTGGTTGCACAACTATATGGTTGATTAATGATGAGCATTTTGGAAAGTTAGACTCAGATAAAGATTATATTTCCCACAAAATTGAAAATCTATCTTTATTTCTAAAAGAAATAAGGTTATTAAAAAGCAAATAAATTATGTCTTTAGAAAAAATTATAAATGATGCTTGGGAAAATAAGGATCAAGTAAACCAAAATTCAGATCAATCACTCAAAGATGCCATAAATCAAGTAATTAGTGATTTAGATAGTGGTAAATCTCGAGTAGCCGAAAAAATAAATGGTGAATGGATTACTCATCAACATTTAAAAAAAGCAATTATGTTAAGTTTCAGAATTTACCCTATGGAAAATTTAAATGGTCCATATAGTAGTTGGTATGATAAATCGCATTTGCTAAAGGGTAAAACTGCAGGATGGTCTAAAGAAGATCATGAGAAAGCAGGTTTCCGAATGGTGCCAAATTCTCCAGTAAGAAAAGGATCTTTTGTGGGAAAGAATGCTGTTTTAATGCCATGTTATGTAAACATCGGTGCTTATATCGATGAAGGTACAATGATTGATACTTTTGCAAGAGCTGGGAGTTGTTGCCAGATTGGAAAAAACTGTCATATATCTGCTGGATCTGGTGTAGGAGGTGTTTTGGAGCCTGCACAAGCATTGCCAACAATTATTGAAGACAATGTTTTCTTAGGAGCAATGTCTGAAGTTGTTGAAGGTGTAATAGTTGGAGAGGGATCAGTATTAAGTATGGGAATGTATATTGGTCAGTCAACAAAAATAGTTGATAGAAAAACTGGTAAAATAACTTACGGAAAAATTCCACCTTATTCAGTAGTAGTTCCAGGATCTTTACCAGACAAGAATAATTCTGCAGCTCCATCTTTGTATTGTGCGGTGATCATCAAACAAGTTGATGAAAAAACAAGATCAAAAACGTCAGTTAACGATCTATTAAGAGAATAGATTTGTGATGACTAAAATCAATGAACTTCAGCTAGCTAAAGAGCTTATTAAATTTCCATCTGTAACACCAGTGGATGCTGGGATAATGAAATTCTTAGAAAAAAAACTTAAAACACTTGGATTTAAAACTAATATTTTAGAATTTAAAGAGAAAAACAGTAAGCCAGTAAAAAACCTTTATGCAAAACTTGGAAATAAAAGTCCAAATTTCTGCTATGCAGGCCACCTGGATGTTGTTCCAGCAGGTAATTTAAAAGATTGGACTGTTAATCCCTTTAAGCCTGCTGTTAAAAAAGGACACCTGATTGGAAGAGGTGCAAATGATATGAAAAGTTCAATTGCTGCATTTGTTTCAGCGGTAGACAATTTTATTAAAAATAAAAAAAAATTTAAAGGCTCTATTAGTCTTTTAATAACTGGAGATGAAGAGGGAGTTGCAATAAATGGAACTAAAAAAGTAGTTAACTATTTAAAAAAGAAAAAAGAAAAAATAGATTTTTGTTTAGTTGGCGAACCTACTAACCCAAATAAATTAGGTGAAATGATTAAAATTGGTCGAAGAGGAAGTATTACAGGTAGACTTTCAGTTATAGGAATTCAAGGTCATGTGGCTTATCCTCAAAGAGCTAATAATCCATCTACAACGATAGTGCAAATATTAAATGAATTAAAAAAAATTAAGTTTGATAAAGGCACAAAAGATTTTCAACCTACGAATCTAGAGATTACAAAGATAAATATTAATAATTCTGCAGATAATGTAATACCAGGATTAGCAAGTGCTTCATTTAATATAAGATTTAATGACAAACATTCTTCAAATTCTTTAAAGAGAAAAATTAATAAAATTATAAAAAAAAATTGTAATAAGAATAAATCAAAATACAAAATTGACTATAATGTCTCTGGGGAGGCTTTTCTTTCAAAACCAAATTCCACTACTTATATGATACAAAGCATAATAAAAAAAGTTACTAAAATAAGACCTAAACTATCAACAACTGGTGGTACTTCTGATGCAAGATTTATCAAGAAAATATCTCCATGCTTAGAATTTGGTCTGGTTGGAAAAACAATGCATAAAATTGATGAAGCTGTGTCATTAAGAGATCTTAAAAATTTAACTAAAATTTATGAAAAAATTTTACAAAATTACTTTTAATGAAAACAGCAATTGTTAATTCGGACTCTTATGAGAAGCATATTACAGGTGATGGTCATCCTGAACAACCAAAAAGAGTAATAGCTATAAAAGAAAAATTAAAAAAAAGAAAAGATCTAATTTGGGAAAAACCAGATTATGTTCCGGAAGATATTTTGGCTATGACACATTCAAAGGATTACATAGAAGATTTAAAAGACTCCTTCCCTAAGACAGGTCTTAAGTTTTTAGATGGAGATACGGTGGTATCACCTGATAGCAAAAAAGCGGTTTTTGAGGCTGCAGGTTCAACAATTAGAGCGATAGATGGAATAGAAAATAATAAATTTAAAAACGCATTTTGTTTATCTAGACCTCCTGGACACCATGCAGAAAAAAACAAAGCAATGGGATTTTGTTGCATATCAAATGCTGGTATTGCAACAAATTATTTAATCAGTAAATACAAATACAAAAAAGTTGCCTGTGTGGATTTTGATGTACATTGGGGTAATGGGAATTATGACGTATTGCGTGATAATAAAAATTCATTATACATATCAACTCATCAATATCCTTTTTATCCAGGAGGTGGAACAGATAAAGATAAAGGTGATTTTAATAATTCTTTAAACATACCTTTGCCTGCTGGCACAAATTCAGAGCAATACTTTAATGCTTTTGATAGAGTTTTAGATAGATTAGTTGATTATAAACCCGACTTTCTATTGTTTTCAGCTGGTTTTGATGCACATAAAGATGATCCATTGGCTCAATTTCAACTAAACTCAAAAGACTTCTATGAGATAACTAAGAGAACTTTAGCAGCAACCAACAAGTTTACGAAGGGTAAGGTTGTTTCTATACTTGAGGGTGGGTATGATTTAAATGCGTTAGCGGAAAGTGCTAATGAACATGTTAACGCTCTCATAGAATTTAATTGATTAATATCTAGTTCATTGTAAATCACCAACATGAAATTGTATAAAATTAATAAATCTAAAATTGATAATAAAGGACGGGGTCTTTACGCTACACGTGATATAAAAGAAGGTACAAAAATAATAGATTATGTTGGAAAGATTATTACAAATAAAAAGGTTGATGAATCTGATAAGTTTGACAATAAGAAACCAATTTACTTATTTACATTAAACAAAAAATATACTCTTGATGGAGACTATTCTTGGAATACTGCAGGATTAGTTAACCATAGCTGTAATAATAACTGTGATTATAATGGTAAAGGTTTCAAGGTCTGGATTACGGCAATTAGAGATATTAAAAAGGGAGAGGAATTTACTTGCGATTATGGCTTTGGATTTGATAAAGATTTTAAACAATTTCCATGTAAATGTAGTTCAAAAAATTGTTGTGGTTACATCGTTAGAGCTGAATCGAGATGGCGAATTAATAAAAAATTTTCAATGGCAAATAGAAAAAAACTAGTAAATAATTCTAGAAAGAAATAAACCTTCTGGAGGTGCAGGAGGAGCACACAAAACTCTTTTTTTTGATTTCATTACAGTTTCAAATTTATTTAAAGACCATTTTTTTTCTCCTAGATATTTCAAACAACCAACCATGGATCTGACCTGTTGTTGTAAAAAGGACTGGGACTTAAACTCCATCTCAATTTTATTTTTTGATGATCTAATTTTAACCGATTTAATAGTTTTAATTGGGCTCTTTGCATGGCAACTTGAAGATCTAAAAGTTGAATAATCGTTAGTTCCAACTAATTTCTTAGCACCTTTTTTTATTAAGTCTAAATCTAAAGGTTTTCTTACATGCCAGCCTCTTTGCTTTTCAATTACAGGTGCGCTTATTTGATTAAAAATTATATATTTATAAATTCGTTGTTTAGCAGAAAATCTTGAATGAAATTCATTGCTCCTTTTTTTAATTTTAGTTATTGCAATACCTTTGTTATTTAAAAAATGATTAATTGACTTTAAAAATTTTGTTAAATCTATAATTTCATTTTTACAATCAAAATGAGCTGATTGCTCAATTGCATGAACACCTGTATCTGTTCTACCTGAGCCATTTAAGATTATTTTTTCTTTTAATAATTTTGAGAGTTTTTTTTGAATTAGCCCTTGAATAGTTGAGCCTTTTTTTTGAATTTGCCAGCCCCTAAAATTTGTACCCACATACTCAATTAGCAACTGATATCTGACCATTTAAATTGTTATTCCTTTTCTAATTTGAGAACCAAGCATAAATTCACTTATACTTTGTACTTTTTTTCCCTCTCTTTGAATCTCTTTGATTTTAATTGATTGCCTATCTCCACAAGCAACTTCTAAATAATTTGAAACAACCTCCCCTGGATTTCCAATACCATTCCCAATCTCTGCTTTCAAAATTTTATATCTTTCTCCTTTATAAATGAAATAAGCACCTGGCACTGGATATAAACCATTAATTTTTCCATTAATATCTTTAGCGTTATTACTCCAATTAATTTCACCCTCTGCTTTTTGAATTTTAGATGCATATGTTGCTTTAGAATGATCTTGTTCTATAAAATTTGCCTTATCTTCCAATATATCATCAATATTATCTAATATTTTTTCAGCTGCTAGTTGAGATAGTTTATCGGCAACATCACTAGCATTTAAATTATTTTCTAAATCGATTTTATAGGCGTTACATACTGGGCCTGAGTCTAGCTCTTCGGCTATTTTCATAACACTTATACCTGTTTCTTTATCAAGATTTATTATTGATCTTTGTATAGGTGCTGCTCCTCTCCATTTAGGAAGTAAAGATGCATGGATATTAATGAATCCTTTTTTTGTTAAATTTAAAAATTTTTTTGGAATTATTTGTCCATAAGCTACAACTATTGCAAGATCAGCGTCTATTTTCTCAAAATATTCAAATTCTTCATAATTATTTTTTAGGCTATTGGGTGTTCTAAATTCTAAATTTAAAGTTTCAGCAATGCCTTGGATTGGAGACTTATTTATTTTCTGTCCTCTTTGTGATCTTTGGGGAGGTTGAGTGTAAACATGTGAAATTGGATATCCATTTTGATATAAAGATTTTAATATAGGCACTGCAAACATTGGAGTGCCCATGAAAATAATTTTTTTTGCCATTTCAAACTATTATTCTGTCTGGATTTTTTTTTATTTTTGAAATTTTCTTGATAATCATATCTTTTTTTAATTTTGATAAATGATCTATAATTAGTTTTCCATCTAAATGATTTATTTCATGTTGAACACAAGTTGATAAAAGACCATCAAATTCTTGAGTTCTAATTTTGCCATTAATATCCATGTATTCAACTTTACAAATTTTTGGTCTTTGAATTTCAATAAAAGTGTCTGGAATAGATAGACATCCTTCTTCATATACCGACATTTCATCACTAACCTTTTTGATAGAAGGATTTATAAAACACATTGGTTTTTTTTCATCATCTTTTGATGAAACATCAACAACTAAAACTCTTTTGAGTATACCTACTTGGACAGCTGCAAGACCAATTCCATTTGAATTATACATAGTTTCGTATAAATCTTTAATTAATTTTTTTTCATTAATCCCAACTTTTTCTATAGGTTCTGAAATTTTTTTTAATGTTTCATCTGGTACAGTGATTATGTCTCTTATGCTCATTGTTTAAATAGATAAACTAATTTCTAAACTTTTAAAGGTAGAACTTTCAATAAAATTTTATTTCTTATATAGTCAATATTTAGTTGATTAAGAGCACTTACTATAAAATATAAAGTGTCATCATCTAGAGCCTTAAGTTCATCTTGACCAATAACTTCTATAATTCTTAATAATGTGGAACCTATTTCATTGTTATTGATCATTACCTGAATATCAGTTGGCATTTCAAGATCATTTATTTCATACAGACCCTCGTATTTTTTTGAAATCTCGATACCATCTGATTTAATAGATTCAATTAACATTATATCTTTTTTAGATATAAGATATTTTTTATTTTTTTTAATTTTCTTTAAATAATTATTTATATCTTTTTCAATTTTAGATTTTGCAAAATCTCCATTAAAATAATTAACTAATTTTGATTGATGAAGGATATCTTTATTAAATTTAATGTCTTTTGATTCATCATTCTCCTTAACTGAATAACT
Organism: Candidatus Pelagibacter sp.; assembly: GCA_045567235.1. Classification (GTDB taxonomy): domain Bacteria; phylum Pseudomonadota; class Alphaproteobacteria; order Pelagibacterales; family Pelagibacteraceae; genus Pelagibacter. Next base: position 17,028 of record JBJLDI010000042.1, on the reverse strand, counting down.
AGAATAAAATGTTGTAAAATTAGATGGTACCTCGTCTGGATTAATTGTATTAAGTAATCTTTTTAATTCATTATCAAATGCATTCACAAAATTATCTTTTATGAATAAATCTTTCAATAATTTGATTAATTCTAATTTTTTACTGATATCTGATTCTAAAAGAATTTTTTGATAAATTAATGCTCGAGCTTCTACGTTTGAAAGAGATTTATAAGACTCTAACGCATTTAAAAGTTGATTAATGTTAAATTGAAATCTTTTATATAAGGAAAGTAAATCTTCTTCTGAATAATTTTTATCATGAGTAGCTTTTTCAATTAATGAAATTTTTTCAAATTCGGCAATATCTATTTCTTCAATATTAAATAGTAAATTTGAGGTAGATAAATATTTCCATATCAATGGGTTAGTATTTTTTTTTGGTTCAAAAATAAAATCAGGATTTGTTCTGTGTGCTAAGTGAAAATTTAAAATTGAATCTTCTGAAATAGTCAAATCAGGCTCATCAGTCAAACCAAATAAGTAATTAAGTTTATTCTCAAAATATTCATCTTTAAAACCAAGTTCTTTTTTTAAATCTAATATCAATTGTGCTTCTTCTATTCTTCCTTCATTTACTAGACAGTAAAGATTAAATTTTGACAAATATTCATCAAGAATAACTTCTGTATTTTTTAAAAATAATTCACATGCTTTCTCAACATTGGATTCAGATAGGTATAGATCAACAAAATATCGACTTAGATTTGGGTGAAGGTTTAATATTTGATTTTTAATTAAATACTCTTCTATTAAATCCATATTCTTATTTTTAATAAGCCAGTTAGATTTAATTTTTATAAATTCATTTTCTGTAATATTAATTTCAGGATAATAAGAATTAGTTAACATTATTATGTTCATTAATTCTGAGGCATCTTTAGATAAATCTAATTTTTCTAAATTTGAAAAAAGATCTTTAAGCTGATCGCCATTTGAATTACTCCATAAATCAATTTTAAGATCATAATCTTCTGGATCATAAAGTCCTATAATTTTTATCTCTTTTGAGTCTAAAGATGAGTCTAATTGGACTGTATCAGTTTCTCTTTGTGATTGTAGGTCATAAATACTAGATTGTGTTATTTCTCCATTATCAACTTCTTTAATATTTTCGTTATTTTCAGAATCATTTTTTTCAACCTTATTTTGATTTATGTTCCAAATATCTACAGGCTTATCCTCAGCATTAGCATCAAAACTGAGTAAAAAAATAATTATTAGAATTGGTAAATAATTATTATTTAACAATTTTAAAATTTTCATTAGGGATAATTTTTTCTATTTCTTTTTTTGGTGCTGGAAAATCTATTTTACTTAAAAGAAAAACTGCTCCAAAAAATAAAACTACAACTAAACCTAATTTTATAATTAAAAGGATAGCCTTTTTGCCAGAACTTGTATTTCTTGTAAATTGCATATAACGTTGGTTAAAATCAAATTAAGACATATTTGTGTTTTTTCAATACAGAAACTTATGAAATCAAAAGAAAATTTAGTTTTTTTAGGGATGATGGGTTCAGGCAAGTCATCAGTTGGCTTAATGGTATCTAAAAAACTTAATATTGATTTTGTAGATGTGGATCAAGAAATAGAAAAAAAAATAGGCATAACAATTTCAAAAATATTTGAAAATCAAGGTGAAAAGTATTTTAGAGAAATTGAGGAATTGATTACACTAAAATTATTAAAAAAGAATAAAACAGTAATTTCTCTTGGCGGAGGAGCCTTTTTAAATAATAAAATTAAAAAAGAAGTTTTAGATAACCATATTTCGTTTTGGCTGAAGTGGGATATTAAAACATTAGTCAATAGAATTCAAAATAGTCAAAAAAGACCTATTGCTTTCAAATCATCAAAAAATGAACTAATAGATTTAATCAAAAAACGATCTATTGTTTATTCAAAAGCTATGTATAAAATTGATTGTGAAAATCTTACAAAAAATGAAATTGTTAGAAATATAAGAAAAATTTATGAAGCCTATTAAATTAATCGTAAAAACTAAATCAGATAGTTACCCTATATTAATTGGTTCAAATATAATTAAAGATCTTACATTACACTTAAGAAAAAATTCAATAAATTTTAATAAATGTCTTTTAATAATAGATAAGAACGTTCCAAAAAAAATGATTTCAAAAATAACAAGATCTTTAAAAAGAAAAAAAATATTTAAATTTTTATTTAATCCTAATGAAAAAAATAAAAATTTAAATAACGTAAATAAAATTTTACAAGTTTTACTCAATAAAAACTTTTCAAGACTAGATAGTGTAATCACGGTCGGTGGTGGTATTACTGGAGATGTTGGTGGGTTTGTTGCTAGTTTATATAAAAGAGGCCTGAAGTTTATAAACATACCAACAACGCTATTGTCTCAAGTTGACTCATCCGTAGGTGGTAAGACAGGTGTTAATACTAAAGAGGGTAAAAATCTTGTAGGAAGTTTTTATCAACCAAAAATAGTTATTAGTGATACTAAATTTTTAATGTCTTTACCTAAAAGAGAGCTTATTTGTGGATATGGTGAAATTTTTAAACATTCTCTAATTTTAAATAAAGTTTTTTTTAAATATTGTAATAAAAATTGTTTCAAAATTTTAAATTTAAAAAGTCCTTATATAGAAAAAGCTATTTTTGAAAGTTGTAAAATTAAAAAATTAGTAGTGGAAAAAGATGAAAAAGAAAAAGGTATGAGAAAGATATTAAATTTTGGGCACACTTTTGCACATGCTTTTGAAGCGACTCTTGGTTATTCTCAAAAGCTAAATCATGGTGAAGCAGTAATATTGGGAATAGTTACCTCATTAAACTTTAGTCTTGAAATGAAATTAATTAAACCAAAAGAATACAATCAAATAATACAACATATACATAAATTAAATCTCCCATCAGATATTAAAAAAAATTTTACACCTAAAAAATTAGAAACAATTTTATCTTTTATGATGAAAGATAAAAAAAATATTTCTGAAAAAATAAATCTTATATTATTAAAAAAAATTGGCTCAACTGTCATAAATAATGAATATAATAATCAAAAAATTAAAAGATTTTTAAAAAAACAGCTAGCTTATTAGAATTTGTAAGGAATGAATGTATTCTTTCATTTCTTCATCTAAAACTTTATAAATTTTTTTATTACTTTTAATTTTATTGAGTTTTCTTAATTCAACAGAACTAATGATCAGTTTTAAATGAAACTTTCCCTTTTGGTGACTTGAATGATTTTTATGAAGAAATGATTTATCTTCAACTTCAATTTTTTCAATTACAATTTCATTGTTTAATTTTTTTTTTACGATTGCAATTAAGTTATTTATATCCATAAATATAAAATACTATATCATGAAAAATATTTGTGACTGGAATAATTGTAAAGAAATAGGTGAGTATAAAGCGCCCCTTGAAAAAGATAATAGCAAAAAGTATCGAATGCTATGTTTAGAACATGTAAAAGAGTTTAATAAAAATTGGAATTATTTCTCAGGAATGAATGATAGGCAAATCATGGATTTTCTAAAATCAGATATGATTTGGCACAAACCTACACAAAGCTTTAGCTCCTCTGATAATTTTTTTAAAGTTTTGTGGAATAACACGCTCAAAGATGAATTAGATAAAGATAAACTTAATGGTGATTATGATCATATGCGTCAATTTAAATTTGATCATAAAGACATTAAAGCGTTTGGTATTTTGGGGGTTTCAGTAGGCTTAAGATGGAAAAAAATACAAGACAAGTTCAAATTACTTGTCAAAAAATTTCACCCAGATATAAATGCTGGAAATAAAAAATATGAAGAAAAACTAAAACTAATCACTTTAGCTTATACACAACTTAAAAATACTTATAGAGAAAAAATTGATACCAAATCTTGATATACAGCCTGATATAAAAGTTTCATTAAAACAAACCTTTGGCATCGATTCAGAAATGGAAGTTGATGCATTTTCTAAAAAAAATGAATTTGTTCCTGAGATCGATAAAAGTTATAAATTTGATAGAGATACGACATTAGCAATTATATCTGGTTTCGCTTTTAATAAGAGAGTATTGGTGCAGGGCTATCATGGTACAGGAAAATCTACTCATATAGAACAAATAGCAGCAAGACTTAACTGGCCTTGTATTCGAGTTAACTTAGATAGTCACATAAGTAGAATTGATTTAATTGGAAAAGATGCAATCGTCTTAAAAGATGGAAAGCAAGTCACCCAATTTAATGAAGGTATTTTACCTTGGTCTATACAAAATCCAGTAGCTCTTGTTTTTGATGAATATGATGCTGGAAGACCAGATGTAATGTTTGTAATTCAAAGAGTTCTGGAAGCGGAAGGTAGTTTCACTCTTTTAGATAAAAATAAAGTTATAAAACAAAATAAATTTTTTAGATTATTTGCTACATCTAACACAATTGGTCTTGGTGACACCACAGGTCTTTATCATGGAACCCAACAGATAAATCAAGGTCAGATGGATAGATGGAATATAGTTACAACTTTAAACTATCTAAGCCTTGAAAGAGAAATGGATATTATTTTAGCTAAAAATAAAAATCTAAATAATGCTAAAGGTAAAGAAAAAGTTGCTAATATGATAAAAGTAGCTTCATTGACAAGAAAAGGATTTATTGCTGGTGATATTTCAACAGTAATGAGTCCAAGAACAGTTATGCACTGGGCTGAAAATTCAGAAATTTTTAAAGATACTGGTTATGCTTTTAGAGTAACTTTTCTTAATAAATGTGATGATATTGAAAAAAATACTATTGCAGAATATTATCAACGATGTTTTGGTGAAGAGTTGCCAGAGTCACTGATCAATATTCAAATTTAATGAGTAGTAAAAGTACTAATTTAAAAGAAAAAATCAGAATTGCTCTAACATCAACAGCAAAAGTAATTTCTGATGATTTTGTCTTAAACGATAAAAACTCTAAAAATGAAAAATCAAAAGACTCAAACTCAATTGAAATTGAAACCTTAGCGAGTCCAGCTGACTTTATTAGATTACGTGCTGAAACAGACTCTGCAGCATTAAAAAAAAAATTCTCTAATAGTGTAATTTATAGAAAAAACTTACCTTCTTCTGCTTCATCAAGATCGCTTTATAACATCGCTGAAAAAATAAGATACGAGTCTCTTGGAGGAAAAATGCTAAAAGGAATAGAAAAAAACTTCAGTGAAAATTATGCTCAAATAATTAATCATAAAAGAAAAGATCAATTAAAAACTAAAGAGGATGTTCCTATTAGTGAAGCATTTGAGCTTTATATGCTTAAAAACTTTCATCAGATTAAATTAAATTCTTTGACAGAGAAAATGCTAAATTTTTGGGAAAAAGACTTTGAAAATTCAATTGGTAGACACAAGAAATTCTTACATGACCATTTAAATGATCAAATCAATTATAGTTCAAGATTTTTAAAAATTTTAGAAGAAATGGACATTTTTCAAAGAGATGAAGAAGATGAAAAAAAAGAGGAAAATCAAAATCAAGGGCAAGACAATCCCTCAAATGATGATCAAGATAAGGAGTCTGAAGACACTAAAGATCAAAATAATGAACAAGAGGCTCAAGCAAGTTTAGATGCTGATTACAATGTTGATGAATTTAATTTAGATGAACAACTTTCAGATAGTGAGTCAAATGAACAGAGCTCAGAGCAAATTATTCAAAAAAATATTGATAACATTTATTTAGATTATAAAGTTTTTACTTTACAATATGACGAAATTATAAAAGCTGAAAATTTAGAGAATGCTGATGAGGCATCTAAACTTAGAAAAAGTTTAGACCAACAATTAGTTGGTTTTCAAGATATCATAACCAAACTTGCTAATAAACTTCAAAGACAATTGCTTGCTAAACAAAATAGAGCGTGGGAATTTGATTTAGAAGAGGGCTTGCTAGATAGTTCAAAATTACCAAGAATTATAATGGATCCTTATAATTCTCTTTCATTTAAGAAAGAAAAAGATTTAGAATTTAAAGATACAATCGTAACTTTATTAATTGATAATTCTGGCTCAATGAGAGGGAGGCCTATCACAATTGCTGCGATTTGTGCCGATATATTATCAAGAACTCTCGAAAGATGCTCTGTAAAAGTTGAGATATTAGGTTTTACAACTAAAAATTGGAAGGGTGGCCAAAGTAGAGAATTATGGAATAAAAGTTCAAAGCCTAAAACACCTGGAAGATTAAATGATTTAAGACATATAATATATAAAAGTGCTGACACCCATTGGCGTCAAGCTAAGAACAATTTAGGTCTTATGCTTAAAGAAGGTTTGCTTAAAGAAAATATTGATGGAGAGGCAATTTCATGGTCATACAACAGAATAAAAAAAAGAAAAGAAGAAAGAAAAATTTTAATGGTTATTTCTGATGGTGCACCAGTTGATGACTCTACTCTTTCTGTTAACTCAGGTGATTTTTTAGAAAAACATTTAAAAAAGATGGTAAAATTTATAGAAAATAAAACCGAGATAGAAATATTAGCCATAGGAATTGGACATGATGTTTCAAGATATTATGATAAAGCAATAAAAATTACTGATGTCAATGAATTAGGAGATGTAATGATATCTCAGCTAAGTAACTTATTCGATACAAAAAAAAGATTGCACTAAATATTAAATAAATTTTTATTACTCCATCTTACAATAATTTCAGCACCACTTCTTGTTTCAGAATTTCTACAATTAACAGAAGCAAAATTTTTTTCTAAAAGAGTTTTACCTATAAACAATCCAAGACCTAAACCTGTTTTATCTTTTTTAATTGAGTCATTTGATCTTAAATATGGTTCTCCAATCTTTGACAAAACATCCTTGGGGAATCCGTTTCCATCATCTTCGATTGTTATCTCTGTAGTCTCGCTATCACTTTTTAAATTTATATAAATGTTTGCTGAAGAAAATTTATTAGCATTTCCAATAAAATTTCTTAAACCATAAATAATTTCTAAAGATTTTGTTATTTTTTTTACATTTGAATATTGATCACAATTCAAAGTAAAATTTTTTTTACTAATCTCTTTAAAAGATAAAATAATTTCATTTAATAAGTCTTTCATTGTGAGATCCTTATCAATAAAATCATCTTCTTCGACCGGATTTAAACTTAATTTTTTTAAAATTTCATTACATCTTTCTATTTGGCTTGATAATAACTCAATATCTTTTTCAATATCTTTTTGTCCTTTAAATTGCTTAGTTAAATCTTGAGTTATAATTTTGATTGTTGAGAGCGGTGTTCCAAGAGAGTGAGCTGCTGCTGCTGCTTGACCACCTAATGATAAAAGTTCGTGTTCTTTTGCCATCACTTCTTCCATTTTACCTAGGGCTTCTTTTCTTAGTCTAGATTGTGATCCAAATAACATGGCAAAATAATTTAAAAAAATTAAAGCAATAATTAAAGAAAGTGTAATAGAATAATGATAAAGTGGAACTATATGAAAATGGTCGCTTATTGGACCAGGTAAGTCTTTTGAATAAAATGTAAGAAATAAAATCGAAAATGTGGTTAGAAATACTAGTAAATAATTAGTTTTATAACTTAAGTTTGATGAAGAAAATACACTTGGAATTAGTAAGAAAATTACAAATGGATTGTTAGTTCCTCCTGTTAAATAAAGTAATGCACTTAATTGCAATATATCTATAAGTAAAAAGATAAATGCTGATCTGTCTGATAATTGAGTTTTTTGATAAATAAAAATCAAATATATATTACTTAAAATTCCAAATAAAATTACTAAATTTGAAATTAAAAAATTAAATTCAAATCCTAAAAAAAAATATACAAAATTTACTGATATAAGCTGGCCAATTATACCTATCCATCTTAAATTGATATAAATTGATTTTTTAAAAAAATGGTATTTTGAAGTTTCAAAAAACTTCATTATTAAATATCAAGATTTTGAACATTTATAGCATTAGAGATAATAAAATCTTTTCGTAATGCAACATCATTACCCATTAGTGTATGAATTAAATTTTGATCTTTTTTGAGATCTTTTGAGTATTTAACTTGAAGTAAATTACGAGACTCTGGGTCAAGTGTTGTGCTCCATAGTTCTTCTGGATTCATTTCACCTAAACCTTTAAATCTTTGAATATTCATTTTGGATTTTTCTATATCTAATGCTCTTAAAAATTCCTTAGAACCTCTCTTAATCTTTTTTAGTCCTTTATTATTTTCAACAATATAGTCTTCCAATTCTTTTTCATCTTTTATATATATTCCTTTAGAGCCTTTGTTTATTTTAAATAACGGTGGTTGAGCTAAATATACATGTCCATATTCAATTAATTTATTAAACGGTTTATTATTAAAAAAAGTTAATAATAATGCCCTTATGTGTGAACCATCTACATCGGCATCAGTCATAATAATAATCTTGCCATATCTCAAATCTTTTAAATCTAGTTCTTGAGCCTTTGGATCTAAGCCTAGAGCATTAATCAAAGTAACTATTTCATTTGAAGAAATCATTTTTGATAAAGCTTTGGTTTGTTGGTCGGTTCCATTAGTATTCCCATTTTTTTTTAACTTTATATCCTCAACATAAGTATTTAAAATTTTTCCTCTTAAGGGCAAAACTGCCTGGTTAGATCGATTTCTCCCTTGTTTTGCTGAACCACCTGCTGAGTCTCCCTCAACGATAAACAATTCTGTACCCTCCTGTTTACCAATTTGACAATCTGCTAATTTACCTGGTAAACCACTTAACTCTAAAGCACCTTTTCTTCTGACATTCTCTCTGGCCTTTCTTGCAACATCTCTTGCCATAGCTGCTTGAATAATTTTTGCCAATATAATTTTTGATACTGATGGGTTTTGATCAAACCAAATAGATAATTTTTCATTCACGATAGTCTCAACAATCATTCTCACCTCTGAAGAAACAAGTTTATCTTTTGTTTGTGAAGAAAATTTTGGATCAGGAATTTTTGTAGATAACACACAAGTTAATCCTTCTTTTATATCGTCACCAGAAATTGTTAATTTACTTTTCTTTAAAAGATTATGTTCATTAGCATATTTGTTGATTATTCTGGTTAATGCACTTCTAAATCCTAAAACATGTGTACCACCATCTTTTTGATAAATATTATTTGTATAAGGAAGAACATCTTCAGAATATCCTGAATTCCATTTTAATGAACATTCAATTTCAATGTTATCTTTCTTGCCTTCAATATAAATTGGTTTTTTAAATAAATTGTTGCCATTTTTATTTTGTAATTTTTCTCTTTTTTCATCTAAAAATTCAACGAATTCAATAACTCCCCCATCAAATTTGAAATCTTGAATTTTTTCTTTTTTTTGAGAACCATCTATAAAAGTAATTTTTATTCCTTTATTAAGAAATGCCAGCTCGCGCATTCTTTTTATCAAGATATTTCCACTAAATTTTATTGAAGAAAAAACTTCTTTTGAGGGAAGAAATGTTATTTGGGTGCCTGTTTCTTTAGATTTTCCAATTTCTTTTAGTGATTTTTTTGCTTCCCCATCTCTAAATTCTATATAATATTTTTTATTGTCTCTATTAATCTCTAATTCTAATTTTTCAGATAAAGCGTTTACAACTGAAACACCTACACCATGCAAACCTCCTGAAACTTTATATGAGTCGTGATCAAACTTTCCACCTGCATGTAATTGTGTCATAATTACTTCTGCTGCAGATTTTTTTTCTCCTTTGTGAATATCAACTGGAATACCTCTTCCATCATCTTTAACAGTAATTGTGCCATTTGGATTAATTTTTACATAAATATTCTTACAATATCCTGCTAAAGCCTCATCAATTGAATTATCAACAACCTCATAAACCATATGGTGTAAACCAGTTCCATCATCGGTATCACCAATATACATCCCAGGCCTTTTTCTTACAGCCTCAAGACCTTTCAGTACCTTAATTGAGTCAGCTTGGTATGTGTTATTATTTGGCATTATAATTGTTTTTGAAAGGTAATTTATAACATTTTTTATTAAAAAAATCCTATTTTATATTTCAAATAATCGCATTTAAAAAACTTAAATTTACTATTTAAATTTTAATATGAGCAAACCACTTGGTTTTTTTTAAATTTTTTTTTTCTTTTAGAAATATTTCCTTCTTGTGATTCCATGCAAATAAAAAAGTGTAATCTGGAATATTTTTTCTAAAATGATCAACGGAAACAATGGGTATATGTGTTCCTGGAGAAAATGTATCAATTTTGTTCGGTGTCGTATCACATATAAAATCAATATGTTTATTGTCAATATTACAATAATTTAAGATTGTAGTGCTTTTAGAGGTGGCAGCATAACCTGCAATTTTTTTACCTTTTTTTAATATTCCAAAAATTTTATTTCTTAAATTTTTTTTTGAAATTTCACATTTTTTTTTAAACAGTAAACATCCTTTAATTGAGTGAATCTTTTTTTGTTTTTCTTGTGCTAAAAATTTCAAAACATTCTTGCTAATATTATGTTCTCCAGATCTACCAACTACATATCGCATTGAACCACCATGTGTTTTTTGAGGAACAACATTTACTAAATCAAAATTATATAATTTAAAAATTTTCATTATCGAGCTTACAGAAAACATAAATATATGTTCATCGTAAATTTGATCATAAGAAGTTTTTTCATACATTGAGCCTAAATAAGGCTCCTCAAAAATGAAGAGGCCTTTTTTTTCTAATAAAAAATCAAGTCCTTTAATTAAATCTGGCATATCTGGAATATGACAAATCGCATTTGCTGCACAAATCAAATCAGTTTTTTTATAAAATTTCTTCATTCTTTTTATATTTTGGTAATTGAAAAAAAAATTTTTAGTATTAATTCCATTTCTTTTTGATAATTTTGCTACGTTATGTGAAGGTTCAATACCGAGGGTATATATTTTATTTTTTTTAAAATTACTTAAGAAAGTCCCATCATTAGAGCCTATCTCGATAAGAATTTTTTTATTTTTAAGATATTTTTTTTTAATCCATTCCGAATATTTTCTAAAATGATCAATCATTCCTTTAGAACTTCCAGTAAAGAAAGGGTAGTTTTTGTTGAACATCATTTTTGGTTTTGGGTGACTATTCAATTGAAATAAAGAAATATCTCTAGAAAAGCCAACTTCCATATTAAAAAAATATTCTTTTTTAAAATCCTTTTTTTTTAAAAATCCATTTGCTATAGGCATTTTACCAAAGGACATGAATGGTTTAATTTTTCTTTTTGTGACTTTGCAAATCATTTAAATATTTCTTAGTAATTTCATTGTATCCCTAATATCTCTTTCGATATTAGAATTTAAAATTAATCCGTATCTATTAATTTTTTTTTGACTAACATGATAAGAAAGTTCATTCATAATTTGAGACTTAACAAGTTTTATATTTATATTCTTTTTATATTTTCGGATTTTTGTAATTATTTGATTGACTGTATAATTACCAGACAAAACGTTAAATATATCATTATGAAAAAAATTTTTTTCAATACAGAATTTGAAAACCTTAAAGGCATCTTTTAGAGACAAATACGGTCTATATTGATGAAGTGCTGTTTTATAGACATTAATGTCTGCATTAATAGATGCATTCAAACAAAATTTATTTACTGCTGTATGAAATCTAATTCCCTTAGAAACTCCTGAAATTGTTCCAAATCGAAAGCTGTTATATTTTAAAAATTTATTTTCTTTTTTTAACATTTTTTCTTCAATAAGCTTAATATCTGCATATGGAGATTGTGGTTTTAAATATTTTTGTTCACAAGTTTCATCAACAATTTTAGCTTTTTTACCATAAACGCTGGTCGATGAGATATGTATCAATTTGGCTTTTGTTCTTTTACAAAATCTAATTATTGTTTTAAAGCACGAAATGTTATTCTCATACATTATATCTTTTTTTCCAAAACTTTGTTCTGCATTAGTCATTGATGCCAAGTGAATCACAAAATCAATATTTTTAAGATCATCTAAACTTTTTTTATTTTTTAGATCTCTAATTAAAAATTTTAAATTATTTTTTTTTTTGGAATTAAATATTGAATCAAATCTATTTGAATCAAGATTATCGATGATAAAAGTTTTTTTGATATTCTTAATTTTATGAACGTTCTCTGTAAGATATGAGCCTATATGTCCACAACAACCTGTTATAAGTAAGTTCATTTTTTCTTTTTAATAATTTTTAGAAACTGATTATAATTTTCTATATAATCATGATATTCGTATTCTCTATCACAGAAAACCATTAGAATACTATTGTTTGTTTTAAATTTAATTTTACACCAGGTTTTTGGATTTATCTGAATGCCTTTTTTTTTTTTATAATCAATAACAATTTTACGTTTAATATTTTTATTTTCATATCTAATTTCCATAGAGCCAAATATAGGTATTAAAAATTGTTTGCATCTAAAATGTGCATGATCTCCTCTAATAAAATTTTTATTACCGTAAATTAAAAAAATTCTTTTGGTTTTAAATGGTATATCAAATTTTAATGAGAAGGGCGTTAATGTTCCACTTTTTTTGGTATATTTTTTAAATACATACTTTTTCATAAAATAATTTTATATATTGATTGTAAAATATAACTATCTATTTTTTTCAATAAATATTGAAAGAAAAATTAGAATATATGGCGGAGAGAATGGGATTCGAACCCATGAAAGAATTTATTCTTTACACGCTTTCCAAGCGTGCGCCTTCAACCACTCGGCCACCTCTCCATAAATTAAAGTAATATAAATGACTTATATTTTTCATAATTAGAAACAAGATATTTTGGGAAAGAGTTGTCCAATTCAATTTTCTTATATTGGTGTCCTCTTTCAAAAAGGTCAATTTTCCTATCTATTTTAGATTTAATAATTTCTACATCTGAAAATTTTTTTTCACTAAATTCAGAATGAGCGAATGTTTTTAATTTTAGTGATATTAATTCAGGTTCCATAACATTATTAAAATGCCATCCTCCATCTTTAAATATCTCAATATTTTTTTCTTTATCAAATCTTAAAAAATTATATTTCAAATTCTTAGCCTTAACTTTTTGTCTCATGAAATCAATAGACTTTAGATTTTTTTTCTGACTAACTCTAGTTCCTTCCCAGGGGGTTTCGTAGGGATTGTATAGATTAAACTTAAAATTAAAACAATCTTGAAAAAAAATACCATACTTTTTTTTTAAATTAAAATTAATAAGTAAACTTGGGTTTGGTATTTCATCTGGGTCTGAAAAAAAAATAAAATCATTTTCTCTAGCAAATGAATCTAAACTATTCAATAAAAACTCTCTCTGAATAGCTTGATTCTTCCATATATCACTTTCATTTGGAAATGGTTTATCTAATACAACATACTTAACTTTATCATTTTTTAAAAATTTTAAATCAAAATTTAGTTTTTTTGGATTATTTCTGTGATCATATTTTGACTCACAGACCACAAAAAAATCAACATAATCTTTTAAAATATTAAACCTTAAATCAAACATTAATTTGTTATCAAAAAAAGTTATACAATCTATTATTTTATTATTGTTCATTAATCCAACTATTGATTAATTTTGTATTAAATAAGATTTCTTTTTTATTTATACCAGGAAAAGATGACTCAGTTTTATTATCTATAATGTCTTTACTTATATTTTCAATTTCCAATGAATAAATATTTTTTTGGTTTTCAAAATTCAGTATTTTATTAGTTTTTCCAACGATTTCTATTTTAGGTCGTTCAGAATTCCAAATATTTTCCAAAATAATTTTTCCATTTTCACCAAAAATAACTGTTTTTTTTCCAATATCGTCCCTAAACGAAACTGTAATATTTGATATAAATTTATTATCAAAATTTATTTTTGCAAAACTGTGTACATCAATATCAGAATATAAGTAATCGGTTTGAATATCTGTTAATTTATAATTTGTCATATCAATATTATCTATTAAAGAAGCAACTAACAAACTCATAGATGTAGTATAACAACCATGATCTAGGATAACTCCTCCTCCTAGTTTCTTATTAAAAATTCTTTTATTTTTATCTATTTTTTTCCTAAAACTTAAAAAATTTTTTTTTTTAATAAATTTGATCCCAAAATTTGAATCCATTGAAATAGGTTTTCCTATTCCATTAGACTTAATAATTTTTATCATCTCACTGATTTGTGGATGATATCGATACATATATCCTTCACCAAAAAATATATTTTTTAAATTTTTATGATTAAATATTATTTCTGCTTCTTTAAGTGAAACGAATGCAGGTTTTTCAACAAGAATATTCTTATTTTTTTCAATTGCTTTTAATATCCATTCAAAATGAAATGAGTTTGGTAAAGCTATATAAACTATGTCTATATCTTCATTTTCTAATAATTTTTGATAGGAATTGTAAAGATTTTCTTTCTCAATATTAAAATTTTGTTTAAATTTAATTAATTTTTCATTAGATGTGCTTGCAACAGCTATTAAATCTGCATTATCTGAATTATAAAATGACTTTGCAAATTCAAATGCTATATTTCCTAAACCTATAATGCCCCATTTAATTATATGTTTCATTTAACGATAATAAATTACAATACATGATTAAGAATAAATTAAAATTGTATTATAAAGCCTCAATTCAGATTTTTTTTAAATATATATATGGAAAAGTTTTAATTTCAAATACAAGAGCCAAACTTATAAAAAAAGAAAAAATCAATGTTTCATCATTTAAAACATATAATGGCAAAAATTATTATTTTTATAAAATTAAAAATGCAAGAATTTATACTGATAATAATGAAAACGTAGCAGTAATTAAAAATAATTTTATTTTACCATTTGTATCTTTTCAACAAGCAAATGGGAATTTAAAAAAGATAAGATATAATTCTGTATTGAAAATAGGCACCCCTTCTTTTGTCAGAAAAATTAAAGGAAAAGTTTTTAATCTCTGTCAGGGAGATAGCGGAAATAACTTCTTTCATTTTCTATTTGATATAGTTCCTAAAATTTACCTTTTAACTTTAAAAATAGATTTGAAAAAAATAAATTATTTTTATGTTTCTGATCCAAAAAAATGGCAAATTAAAATTTTTAAAATTTTAGGTATTGGAGAAGAAAAACTATTAAGTAGTAAAAGAAATAATCATATTTTTGTGGAAGAAATTTATGCTGTTGATCATCCTTGGTATAATAAAGGTTATATTCAAGAAAATGTTAAGAAAATTCCGAAGTGGATAATTCAAAAAAATAGAGAGTTTTTTTTGGATAATTCAAAACAAAAATTTAAAAATAAAATTTTTTTAGATCGATCTAAATCTAAATATAATCACTGTCAAATTAATAATTTAAACGATATTAAAAATTTAGTTTTAAGAAAAAATTTTAGATTATGCAAACCAGAATATTTATCCTTTAAAAAACAAATAAATTTATTTAAAAGTTCTTCAATTATTATTGGCGCTCATGGTGCAGCTTTTTCAAATATAATTTTTTGTAAATCTGGAACAAAAATAATTGAAATAATTCCAGCTGACCATCCTAATAAAAAATGCGAGAGAATTAGTAAAATTTTAAAATTAAAGTACTTCAGAATTGAAACTGTACCGGACAATTCTGATAAAAATTATCCATTTAAAATAAATCTTAGTGATAAAAACTTTAAACTTATCGAAAAAATAATTAATCTTTAGGAATTTTTAAAACACCTATAAATGCTTCTTGGGGTATTTCAACTCGGCCAAATTGTTTTGATCTTGCTTTTCCTTTTTTTTGTTTTTCTAACAGCTTTCTTTTTCTGTCTGTAGCACCACCACCATGAATTTTTGTTAACACATCTTTTTTAAATCCTTTTATAGTCTCTCTTGCAATAATTTTTCCTCCGATTGCAGCCTGGACAGGTATCATAAAATTATGTCTTGGAATTAAATCTTTTAATTTTTCACAAACTTCTCTCCCAGTTTTTTGGGCAAAATCCTTGTGTATCATCATGGCTAATGCATCAACTGGCTCCCCATTTACTAAAATTCCTAACTTTACTAAATCTCCTTCTCTATAATCGGCTATTTCATAATCAAAACTTGCATATCCACTTGTCATAGATTTAATTCGATCATTAAAATCGAAAACAACTTCATTCAAAGGTAGTTCGTAACTTAAAACAGCCCTATTTCCCGAATAAGTCAAATTTGTTTGGATACCTCTTTTATCCTGACAAAGTTTAATAATTGAACCTAAATATTGATCAGGCGTAATAACTGTTGCTTTTATCCAAGGTTCTTCAATACATTTAATTAATGTTAAATCTGGGAGACTTGATGGGTTCTGTAAATCTAGGGTTTTACCGCTATTTAAATTTATTTTGTAAACTACTCCTGGAGTAGTAGTTAATAAATTGACATCAAATTCTCTTTCTAACCTCTCTGTAATTATTTCAAGATGAAGTAATCCTAAAAAACCACACCTAAAACCGAGTCCAAGAGCCGACGAAGATTCTGCTTCAAATGAAAAGCTTGCATCATTTAATTGTAATTTTGCTAAACCATCTTTTAACTTTTGATATTCTGAACTATCGACTGGAAATAATCCGCAAAATACGACTGGTTTACTAGGCTTGAAACCAGGTAAAGCATCTACTTTAGGTTTTGAAGCATCACAAATTGTATCTCCAACTTTTGTTTCAGACAAAACCTTAATGCCCGTAGTTATAAATCCAATTTCACCTGCATTTAATTCATTTATATCTTTAGCTTTTGGAGTAAAAACACCAACCTTTTCAATAATATAATCTTGATCTGTTGAAAGCATTTTTATTTTCATATTTTTTTTTAATTTTCCATTAACAACTCTTACTAATATTACAACTCCGAGATAGGTATCATACCAACTATCAACTAATAAACATTTAAGATCATTAGATGGTTGACCTTTTGGTCCAGGTAATAAAGTTATAATTTTTTCTAAAA
>JBJLDI010000041.1:0-5136 GCA_045567235.1 Candidatus Pelagibacter sp. | reverse complement strand
TTGAAATCGCTAATGAAAACCAAGTAAGGGCATATTTTTGATGATTATTAGAAATATTGGCAGTAATCTTTTTTGGTTTAGGAACTTGATAATTTCCATTTAAATAAATTATATATTTAGAGAATTCTTTGCCTGTAAATTTTAATATGTCCTCTCTATTTAAACTAAACCAATAATTTTCCTCTAAATCATTATCTGGTTTAAAAATGTTTTTTCTTCCTTGTAATTTTAAAGTTCCAATAATATCATTTTCATCAAATACATTAATCTCTTGAGAGTTTTTTTTTTCAAAAGGTATCCAGCCTCTATTAATCAAATAATTAGTGTCATTAATTAAAATTGGATTTATGACCTCAAAGCCTGGCGTTCCCGCATCATTTAGATTGTATAAATAAATTTGTTTCTCTAAATCAATTAACCCTGATGTTTTTATTTTAAGATAATTTTCTACGATAGAATTTGTTAATTCAACAGGTGGTTTTTTTAAAGAATTTTCAATTTCTAATATTAAATTGTTCTTCCAATTTAAACGAACAATTTGCCATGAACCTAAAGCAACAAAAACCAAAATAAAAAAAATTACAAATACTGAAAATAAAAACTTGTGTTTCAAAGATAAAAATTAACTTCCCCAAATATAGATTGCAGCAAACAAAAATAACCACACTACGTCAACAAAATGCCAATACCAAGCTGCAGCTTCAAACCCAAAATGGTGATCTTTATTAAAATGACCTCTTTTTCCTCTAAATAAACATACGGCTAAAAATATTGTTCCAACAAGAACATGGAAGCCATGAAATCCTGTTGCCATGTAAAATACTGATCCATAGATATGATTTGAAAAAGAAAATGATGCATGCTGATACTCATAAATTTGCAGAAGAGTAAAGCAAAACCCTAAGATAACAGTCAACCATAAACCTTGAATAAAACTCTTTCTATCGTCTTCTAAAAGAGCATGATGAGACCAAGTCACTGTTGTTCCTGATAATAGTAAGACTAGTGTATTAATTAATGGGATGTCCCAAGGATCAAAAGTTTCAATATCTTTTGGTGGCCAAACATTTCCAACAAATTCATTTGGGAAAAGACTAACATCAAAGTAAGCCCAAAACCATGCTACAAAAAACATTACCTCTGAGGCAATAAATAATGTCATTCCATATCGGTGATGAATTTGAACTACCGGTGTATGATGTCCTTGATGTTCAGCCTCTATAACAACGTCTCTAAACCACATGTATGCTCCATAAATTAATAGAGCTAGTCCAAGATACATTCCCCATGAAACATCACTATGAAAATAATAAACTGATCCTATAGCCAAAACTAAACATGAAAAAGAAGTGTATATAGGCCATGGACTTGGGTCTACTAAGTGGTAATCATGTTTTTTTTCAGCTGACATTTTTTTGGATTATGATTGTTTATAATAATCTGTCGAGAAAAAAGTATACGACATAGTTACATCTTCTAAATTTTTAGTTGTTGGATCATTGACCATTTCGGGATCTAAATAAAAAGTCATTATATATTTAGCTTTTTCTCCAGCTTTTAATTCCTGTTTTTCAAAACAAAAACAACCTAACTTACTATAATATTTTCCAAAACTAGCTGGTGAAACATTAAAGCTTGCAACTCCAGCAGTAGGTTCATCGCTGTAGTTCACTACTTCAAACTCTATTTTGTTAACTTCACCTACTTTTACATCAATTACATTTGTTTTGGCTTTAAAATCCCAGGGTAAATTATTAACATTAGTATCAAACCTAACGCTTACGACTTTATTTAATACTATTTTTGGTGCATTATTGGATATTTGTGTAGTTCCTCCAAAACCCGTCACTCTACAAAAGAGGTCGTACAAAGGAACTGCAGCATAAGATAATCCTAACATTAAAACAAAAATTCCAGCTAATATTAAAGGTGTTAAATTTTTTTTTTGTATCATAAGGCTCTATCAAATACCCCCGTATTATAAAGAGTAAAAAAGAAAAGAAAAATCATAAAAGCAATTATTGCAAGAGCTGTAAGAATATTTTTTCTTTTCATTTTTTTATCTGGGATTATCATAAAATCTTATCTATCAGAAAAAGCACAAAAATTAAAAATAAATATAGGATAGAATATCCAAATATTGATTTTGCTTTTTTAGGGTTAAATTTGTTTTTTTTAAAATTATATAAATCATAACATAATAAATTATAATAAAGAGTTAATATTAATGAAGGAATCAAAAAAACTAATCCTACAAAGTTTATAAAATAAGGAAAAATAATCACAGGTAACATTAATAAAGAATAAATAAAAATATTAATCTTTGTACTTTCAACTCCATTAGTTAAAGGAAGCATGGGTATGTTTGCTTTTTTATAATCATCAGATTTATATAAACTTAAGGCCCAAAAATGTGATGGTGTCCAAAAAAATATTATCAAAAAGAAAGATAGGGGTTCAATTGATAAAGAACCTGTTGCAATCGTCCATCCAATAACTGGCGGAAAAGCTCCTGCTGCCCCACCAATAACAATATTTTGTGGAGTTTTTCTTTTTAACCATACTGTATAAACAAAGACATAAAATAAAATTGTTAAAAGCAATATTCCAGCTGAAATTCGGTTTGTAAAATAATCTAGAGCCACCACAGAGATAACAGATAACATCACCCCAAAAATTAGAGCTTGATTTCTATTAACTTTTCCAGTTGGTATTGGTCTTAAGCAAGTTCTTGTCATTAAAGCATCAAGATCAGATTCATACCACATGTTTAGTGCGCCAGCAGCGCCAGCACCTAATGAAACTAATAAAATACCTATTATTGCGTCTTTTGTGGAAATTAAACTTGGTGAAGTTAATAAACCAACTGCACAAGTAAAAATCACTAATGACATTACTCTTGGCTTCATTAACTTAAACAATTCGGAAAAATTAAATAAATCTTCCTGGCTTAAACTTCTTTTTTTTAGCCTTGAATTGCTCATTTATTTTTTACTCTTTTATTAACTCGGTGATTTTTCTGTTTCTTGATCATCCTCAAACTTTGGTAATTCCTCAAAAGTATGGAAGTTCGGTGGAGATGGCACAGTCCATTCTAAAGTTGTAGCTCCTTCTCCCCATGGATTCTGAGCTGCTGATTTCTTTTTAGCAAATGCATAAATTAAATTTATAAAGAATACCCCTAAGCCTGCTACCGCAACATAAGATCCTATTGAAGAAACATAATTCCATCCAGCAAATGCATCTGGATAATCAGCATATCTTCTAGGCATACCTGCTAATCCTAAAAAATGCTGTGGAAAGAAAATTAAATTTACGCCTATAAATGTTAACCAAAAGTGCAGTTGACCCATCCACTCAGAGTATTCATAGCCTGACATTTTTGAAAACCAGTAATAAAATCCTGCAAAAATCGCAAATACTGCTCCTAAAGATAAAACATAATGGAAGTGAGCAACAACATAATAAGTATCATGCATTGCAGTGTCCACTCCAGCATTTGCTAATACTACTCCTGTTACGCCGCCTACAGTAAACATAAATATAAACCCAAGTGCCCACATCATAGGTGTTTTAAATGATATTGATCCACCCCACATGGTTGCTATCCATGAAAAAATTTTAATTCCCGTTGGCACCGCAATAATCATTGTTGCAGCTAAAAAATAAGCCTTTGTGTCTGTGCTTAGTCCTACTGTATACATATGGTGAGCCCATACTACAAAACCTACTATTCCAATAGCAACCATAGCATAAGCCATGCCTAAATAACCAAAAACAGGTTTTCTCGAAAATGTTGATACAATATGACTGATCATTCCAAATCCTGGAAGAATTAAAATATAAACTTCTGGATGACCAAAAAACCAGAATAAATGTTGAAATAAAACGGGATCACCTCCTGTTTGAGCTTCAAAAAAGGCGGTTCCAAAATTTCTATCTGTTAATAACATTGTTATCGCTCCAGCAAGCACTGGTAAAGATAACAATAATAAAAATGCTGTTACTAAAATTGACCAAGCGAATAATGGCATTTTATGTAATGTCATTCCTGGTGTTCTCATATTTAAAATTGTAGTTATAAAATTCACCGCTCCTAAAATCGAAGAAGCTCCTGCTAAGTGTAAACTTAAAATTGCAAGATCCATTGCAGGACCAGGCTGACCCGCTTTAGATGATAAGGGAGGATATATAGTCCAACCTCCACCCACTCCTTGTGCTCCTGGAGGACCATCAGCAAAGATTGATAATATTAATAATGTTAATGACACTGGTAATAACCAGAATGAAATATTATTCATTCTTGGAAATGCCATATCAGGTGCACCAATCATAATTGGGACAAACCAATTACCAAAGCCACCTATCATTGCTGGCATCACCATGAAAAAAATCATGATTAAACCATGACCAGTTACTAACACATTATATAAATGATAATTTCCACCTAGAATACCATCACCAGGATGCATCAATTCCATTCTCATTAAAACTGAAAATGCTGTTCCAATTACCCCTGCAACAATTGCAAAGATTAAATACATTGTACCAATATCCTTATGGTTAGTTGAATAAGCCCAACGCTTCCAACCTGTTGGCGTATGATGATCGTCGTGAGATGCTGTTTGTGTATACATATTTATTTACTCGCTATTTTTAATTTATCATTTTCAATTTCTTCTTTAGCAAACTTTACTCGTGCTTCTGATAACCATTCTTGATAATCTTCTTCACTTACAACTTTGACAGTGATTGGCATAAAAGCATGTTTTATTCCACACAGTTCCGAACACTGACCATAATATGTTCCCTCTTTTTCTGCTTTAAACCATGTCTCATTAATTCTTCCTGGAACCGCATCTCTTTTAACACCAAATGCTGGTAATGCCCAAGCATGCAATACATCATTTGCTGTAATTAAAACTTTTACAACTTTATTTACTGGAACAACTACCTCATGATCTACTGTAAGTAATCTAGGTTGATCAGCTCTTAAATCTTTTTCTTCAATCATGTAAGAGTCGAAGATTATATTTTCGTCAGGATATTCGTATCCCCAATACCACTGATATCCAACAGCTTTGATAGTTAAATCAGCTTTTGGAATTGTGTCTTGTTTATATAAAATTTTAAATG
>JBJLDI010000040.1:0-5163 GCA_045567235.1 Candidatus Pelagibacter sp. | reverse complement strand
GCTGGTCTCACAAAATACATTGGTAATTGCATTGCTGAACACATTCCTTTTAAAATTCCAAAAGATTGACCAAAATTAAACATACTAGTAACACCTTGTCCTGGCATAGCTGAAACCTGCTCTATAATTACTTTAATATCTGTTTTATTACAGTGTTCAATTCTTTTTAAAATTTCATTATAAATTTGAGCCCCATTGACCTGTCTCTTATTCTTTTTTCCTTCGGTCATAGTTGGCATTTCAACTACATCTAAAATTTTTCCATCTTCAAAAAAACATATTGAGCCTGATATTCCAGGGTCTATTCCAATTATAAGCATTAATTAGTATTCAATTCTACATTAGAAAAAATATTTTGCACATCATCATTATCTTCTAATGTTTCAAAAAATTCTATTAAATTTTCTTCTTGTTCTTTAGAAACTTGAACACTATTCAATGATATCCATTCAATCTCGGTGGAAATAAAATTATTTATTTTTTTTTCAAGGTTTTTTTTAACATTATATATTTTATTAACTGAACATTGTATTTCATGAAATTCATCTTTAGAAACACATTCATCTGCACCAGACTCTATTGCTAATTCAAGTATCTCCTCATCAGAGATCTCATCTTTATTGATCTTAATAACCCCCATTTGATTGAAATTATAAGATGCTGAACCTTGGGTACCAAGACTGCCTCCAGCTTTTTGAAATATTGTTCTAATATTCGAAGCTGTTCTATTTTTGTTATCAGTTAATGTTTCAACAATTACTGCAACATTTTCTGGTCCAAAACCCTCATATCTTAAATTTTCAAAATTTGTACCATTATTTACTGATGATTTATCAATTGCTCTTTCAATATTATCTTTTGGCATATTAGCTGACCTTGCAGCTTGTATTGCAGATCTCAATCTGGCATTCATTGCAGGATCTTTGTCACCTAATTTTGCAGCGACAGTAATTTCTTTTGAAAGTTTAGAAAATATCTTTGATCTTTGTTTATCTGCTTTACCTTTTTTATGTTTGATACCTGCCCAATGAGAATGTCCTGCCATAATCTACAATGTATTTTTTAATTGACCACCAAAAATATAACTTTCTACATGATTGGCCATTCCAGTTTTTATATCACAATCGACTATTACTCCACTTAAGGTAGCCTCTCCTATTGCTGGGAAATGTTTTTTAGAATTTTCTTTAAAAAATCTGTTGATCGAATTTTCTTTATTCATTCCAATTACAGAATCATAATCTCCACACATTCCTGCATCAGTTTGATAAGCAGTTCCATTTTTTAAAATACGAGCATCATTTGTTGGTATATGAGTATGTGTCCCTACAACTAATGTTGCACGTCCATCAAAAAAATGACCTATAGCATTTTTTTCACTCGTAATCTCCGCATGAAAATCCACAATCAACAAATCATAATCTTCTTTAAGACTATGATCTTTTAAAAATCTTTTTGCTATTTCAAATACATCTTCACACTTTTTCATAAATACATTTCCCATTAAATTTAAGACGCCAACTTTTATGTCATTTGATGTTTTGAAAATTTCAAAACCTTTTCCGGGAGAAGGTTCAAAAAGATTATAGGGTCTTAAAAGTCTATTTTCCTTATCAATATAACTCATTATTTCTTTCTGATCCCAAACATGATTGCCGGATGTAATTACATTTACTCCACAATTAAAAAAATCTTTACAAGTTTTTTCAGTTAGTCCCACACCTGGTTCTGCTGAATTTTCACCATTAACTATTACAAAATCAATTTTTTTTTTTTTCTACTTCTGATTTTAAATTATTTAAAATTTTAGAACATCCAGAAACACCAACCACATCACCTAAAAATAAAATTTTCATTAAATAAAATCTTTTTCTGTAATCACAAAATCTAATTTTTTATCATATTCATTTATTGGCAAACTTTTAACTTTTTGAAAGGAAAAACCTATACCTATTTTTATTATCTTATGGCTGACTTGTAACTTTGATATATATCTATCGTAATAGCCTCCTCCATAACCAAGTCTATTTAATTGTTTATCAAAGGCTACTAGCGGAACTAATAATACTCCAGGATTAACTTTTTTTTTAGATATTGTTTCTGGAATACCATACTTGTTAATTTTTAGCGGATCTTTAAGTGACCATTGAAAAAAATTCATCATATTATTCTTACCAACTTTAGGAAGAGAAATGACATAATTCTTCTTTTCAAGACCTTCTAAAATGTTCAAAGAATCTAATTCATAATTAAATGGATAATAACCACCAATAATCTTAGACCTAATATTTTTTTTTCTAAAATTTTTAGAAATTTTTTAAAGTTTATTGATAAATTTTTTGAATAGTTTCTTTTTCTTAAATTAAGAATTTTTTTTCTAATATATGATTTTTTCACTAAAATATTTAAGATAATTCTTTTAAATTTGCTTTTTCAATAAAATTTGAAATCTCATCAGCTGTTTGATCAATCAATTTTTCATAATTTTTCTGATTATTTTCAATTTCTAATTTTAGATTATCATGTCTTTTGTTGAGTTCTTTTATTTCATCTTCTTTTTTATCTCTATAATCGTAGACTAGGTTTTTTAGTTCTCTAAATTTATTAGAAAGATCCTTTAATTCATTTTTTTTTTGTTCAATTTTTTTTTTTGTTTCATAATATTCATCCATTACTTTAACTGCAGTAATTAAAAGCAACTTATTTTCACCTAAATTTCCTAGGTCATTTTTAAGTTCATTAAATTTTTGATTAAGTTGTATTAAAAGTTCTTCTAAATGTTCTTCTTGCCCATCATCGCAGGATAACAAAAATTCTTTTCCATTAAATTTAATACTTACGTTTGCCATTTATCAATCTCGTCCATAAGAGTATCTGTTTCTTGATTTAATTCATCAATTTTTTCTGAAAACTCAATCTGTTTTCTCTCATCTAGTTTTTCTCTACTTTTCATCTCCTCTAATTTTTTAGATAAAGTGTCATAATCCTCTTTTAATAATCGATAATTGTCCTCTAAACCTTTTTTTTCAATTTCTAATTGATTTTTTTTTTGATTTAAGTTTTCAATACTACTTTGTAACTCAGGGTTTTTTAGATTTAATTTTTTTAATTCTGTTAATACTAAACTTAACTTTTTTTCTTTTTCGATTATAGAATTCATATATATATATTTATAATATTAAATAGATTCTTCTAAGTCTACACAGGATAATTTTTGAATAAACAACATAATGATTTAGCTAATTGCATCAGATTTTTATCAGTTGACGCTGTTCAAAAAGCTAATTCTGGCCATCCTGGTATGCCCATGGGAATGGCTGATGTTGCAACGGTTTTATTCAAAAATTTTTTAAGATTTAATCCTAAAAACCCAGACTGGTTAAATAGAGACAGATTTGTTTTATCAGCAGGGCATGGTTCAATGCTCCTTTATTCTTTATTATACCTAACTGGATATAAAAGTATTTCACTCAACAGTATAAAAAAGTTTAGACAGCTAGACTCAATTTGTGCAGGACACCCTGAATATCATCCAAAGACTGGTATAGAAACTACTACGGGTCCACTTGGCCAAGGAATAGCGAATGCGGTTGGGTTTGCAATTGCAGAAGAAATTTTAAAAAAAAAGATTGGGAAAGAAATTATAAATCATAAAACATATGTTTTAGCTGGAGATGGTTGTTTGATGGAAGGAATAAGTCATGAAGCGATGAGTTTAGCTGGCCATTTAAAGCTTAAAAATTTAGTAATGCTTTTTGATAACAATTCAATATCTATAGATGGACCAACTAGTTTAGCGGTATCAGATAACTTTAAAAAAAGATTTGAAAGTTATGGTTGGGATTACATTCTTATTAATGGCCATAATAAAAATGAAATTTTTAAAGCTCTTAAAAAAGTTCAAAAAGCAAAAAAACCAACTATAATTTCTTGCAAAACTAAAATTGGTTATGGTTCGCCTAATAAATCAGGAAAATCTTCATCTCACGGTAGTCCTCTTGGTTTAGATGAAATAAAGCTTGTTAGAAAAAATTTAAATTGGAACTATAAACCATTTGAAATTCCAAAAAAAATTTTAAAAGAATGGAGAACAATTGGAAAAAAAGGTGAGTT
Source organism: Candidatus Pelagibacter sp. (assembly GCA_045567235.1). Taxonomy (GTDB): domain Bacteria; phylum Pseudomonadota; class Alphaproteobacteria; order Pelagibacterales; family Pelagibacteraceae; genus Pelagibacter. The sequence goes on along the minus strand of JBJLDI010000040.1, from coordinate 1,050 downwards.
ACTTGAGAATAAGTGGTATAAGGCCTCTAAAAAAAAGAAGGTGCAAATAAATAAGTTTTTAAAAAATAATTTTACAAAAATTCTAAAAAAACAAAAACAAATTTCAGTAAAAGAAATTCATAACTTGGCTACTAGAAAATCCTCTGAACTTACACTTAATGCACTAACAAAAGGAAATAATACTTTAATTGGTGGTTCTGCAGATCTAGCAGGATCGAATAATACTAAAACAAAACACCACAAAATTTTTAAACCTGGTGACTTTAATGGCAATTATATCCACTATGGCGTAAGAGAGCACGCAATGTGTGGAATAATGAATGGCCTTTCTCTTCATAGTAATTTTATTCCGTACGGTGGTACATTTTTAATTTTTTCAGACTATTGCAAACCTTCAATAAGATTATCAGCTCTGATGAAGCAAAGAGTAATTTACGTAATGACTCATGACTCCATAGGATTAGGGGAAGACGGACCTACACATCAACCAATTGAACAATTATCTGGTTTAAGATCAATTCCAAATTTAAATGTTTTTAGGCCTGCAGATAGAATGGAAACTATTGAGTGTTGGGAACAAGCGCTGAAAAATTCTAGTACTCCAAGTGTTTTATCTTTAACTAGACAAAATCTAAACCCTGTCAGAAAAGAATATTCAAATATTAATAAATGTTCTTTTGGAGCTTACGAAATTTTTAGAACTAAAAAAAAGATCAATTTAACTATACTTGCAAGTGGTTCTGAGGTTAATTTAGCAATAGAAGTTAGCCTTAAATTGGCCAAAGATAAAATATACTCAAAGGTCATATCAATGCCATGCCAAGATCTTTTTGACCAACAATCAAAGTCTTATAGAGGCAAAGTTCTTGATGAGTCAAAAATTAAAATATCTATTGAGGCTGGATCAACTGATTGTTGGAAAAAGTATATCGGCACTGATGGTTTGGCTTTTGGTATTGATGATTTTGGTAAGAGTGCACCATATAAAGATATTTATAAACATTTTGGATTAACTGTTTCAAACATTGCTAATAAGTCAAAAAAATTGAT
>JBJLDI010000039.1:0-5376 GCA_045567235.1 Candidatus Pelagibacter sp. | reverse complement strand
TAACACCTCTTGTTAACCAGTCTTCATGTTTAATTATTGCAATAACAATTTCTGAGATAAGTAGTGTTGCTATAGCTAAATAGTCTGCTCTTAATCCTAATGCTACTTTTCCAACTATAAAGGCTAAACCTGCCGCAAAGAAAGCTCCAATGATCCAAGAAAAAATAATTGGTAAACCAAATCCACCTAGGAATCCTGTTTTTGCAGGATTAACTGCCTCAATAGCTTCAATTCCTGGTTCAGCTGTTATTCTAATAATAATTACTCCAGCAATAATAATTGAAGCAATTCCATAAGTTCTTAATTTAGATTTTTGAAAGTTCTTTATTATAAAACGAATAACAAATATCATTGCTATAATTAGCCACAAGCTCATCAATATATCAAAACCCCCTGCCCGCCATGCTTCTTGGATAGGATCTACTGAAATTAAGACTGCAGCTAATCCACCTAAAGCTGCATACCCCATAATTCCAAAATTAATTAGTCCTGCGTAACCCCACTGAATATTTGCACCCATCGTCATCACTGCAGAAATTAAACATAGATTAAAAATAGAAAGAGCAATATTCCAAGATTGAAAAATTCCAACTAGAATTATCAGTCCCATCATTATACTATAAGCCGCAATTACGTTTAAATTTTTTCTCAAAGCACTTTCCCCTTAAATATTCCAGAAGGTCTGTATAATAATACAATGACTAGTATCGAAAATGAGACTGCAAATTTATAATCAGTTGATAAGAGCTGAACCAAACCTTCTGGCTCCATACTTTCTGGTAAAACATACATAAAAAATTTTTTATATGCATAGGTTAAAAATATTTCTGAAAATGCAATAACATATCCACCTAAAAAAGCTCCAAAAGGATTACCAATACCTCCAACAATTGCTGCAGCAAATATAGGAAGCATGTTATTAAAATATGTAAAAGGTTTAAAACTTTTATCTAAACCATACAAAGCGCCACCAATTGTTGCTAAAATTCCAGCAATTATCCAAGTAATCATTACAATTTTTTTAGGGTCAATTCCTGAAAGAAGTGCTAAATCCTCATTGTCTGAATAAGCCTTCATGCTTTTTCCTGTCTTAGTTTTATTTAAAAACCAAAATAAAACTGATACTAATACAATTGTCACAAATATAGTTAACACTTGTGTTGATTTAATTGCCAAACCTTCATTAAGACCTGTCATTTCTTTAAATTCACGGGCTTTAATTATAAATTTTTCCCCATCGAAAAATCTTCTATCAGAAGGACCAATAATAATTCTAACTACAGCTTGAGTGACAAACATCACTCCAATACTAACCATGGCAAGTTGGACGGGTGGGCTTTTATTAACTCTGTAATATTTAAAAACAAACTTATCAATTAAAAGCATATAAAAAATCATAAACATAATTGCAAACGGAATAGCTAATAATGCTGTAGGTAAAACTCCAAATGAAATACCAATAGATTGTAAATGCCAGGTAATCAAAATTGTTACCATTGTTCCAAAAGACATCATGTCCCCAGTTGCAAAATTTGCAAACCTTAAAATTCCATAAATCAAAGTTACAAAAATTGCACCCAGTGCTAATTGAGAACCATAGGTTAAAGCTGGTACAAAAATATAATTTAATAAAAGTATTACTGCATTAAATAAATCCAAATTATCCTCCTAAAAAAGAGCTTCGAACCCTTGGGTCATTAAGTAATTCACTACCAGTTCCTGAGTATCTGTTTTCTCCTGTAACTAAAATATAGCCTCTATCAGAAATACTTAACGCTTGTTTTGCATTTTGTTCTACCATTAAAATTGCAACATTAGTTCTTTTTACTTTAACTATATGATCAAACAGTTCATCCATAACAATTGGTGAAACTCCTGCTGTAGGTTCATCTAGCATTAAAACTGATGGCTTAATCATTAAAGCTCGACCAAGAGCCACTTGTTGTCTTTGACCACCAGATAGTTCTCCAACTAATTGATTTCTTTTTTCTCTTAAGACTGGAAATAAATCATAAATTTCTTTAATTATATCTTTACAATCATTTTCATTCAAAAATGCTCCCATTTCTAAATTTTCCTCTACTGTCATACCTGCAAATACGTTTTTTGTTTGAGGAACAAATGAAATTCCTTCTTTAACTCTTTCTTGAGGTGAAAGTTTTGAAATATCTTTACCATTGATTATTACTGATCCTGATTTTAAATTTAACAATCCTAACATTGCTTTCATTGCTGTTGATTTTCCAGCTCCATTTGGTCCAAGAATAGAAACAATCTCTCCTCGCTCTACTTTTACAGAACATGAGTTAATAATATCTGGACCGTTACCGTATCCTCCTGTCATATTATTACCTTCAAAAAAAGCCATGATTAATTATCTTTTAATTTTGAGCCTTTGCCCAAATAACTTTCTATTACTTTTTCATCTTTTTTTGCATCTTCTACTGAACCTTCAAATAATACTGAACCCTCAGCCATTACTATTACTGGATCACATAATCTTCCTATAAAGTCCATATCGTGCTCAATCATACAAAAAGTATAACCTTTTTCTTTATTCAATTTTTCAATAGCTGTCCCAAGATCTTTTAATAATGTTCTGTTAACACCCGCTCCTACTTCATCTAATAGCACTAATTTAGCATCAACCATCATGGTTCTTCCAAGTTCTAACAATTTTTTTTGGCCTCCAGATAAATTTCCAGCTAATTCATTTGAAAGATGTCCTAAATTTAGAAAATCTACTACTTCCTTTGCTTTGTTTTTAATTAATTCTTCCTCTTGCGCAACCAACGAAGGTTTAAGAAAAGTATTCATTAACTTTTCACCAGATTGATTACCTGGAACCATCATCAAATTCTCTAAAACGGATAAATTTGTGAACTCATGTGCAATTTGAAATGTTCTAAGCAATCCTTTAGAAAATAACTCATAAGAGGGAACATCAGTGATATTTTCGTTGTTGAATAAAACATTTCCAGCTGATGATTTAAGGTTTCCTGCAATTAAATTAAATAGTGTGGTTTTGCCTGAACCGTTGGGACCAATAATTCCTGTAATAGTTCCCTTCTTAACTTTTATAGAACAGTCTGAAACAGCAGCTAAGCCTCCAAAATATTTAGATAAATTTTTTATCTCTAAAATATTTTCAGACATTAACTATTTATTTAATCTTTTATGAATACTATTTAAAGTATTTGTTACAGATTTATAAACACCTTTTTTTTTCATTTCTCTTAATCCTTGTTCATTTAATCCTTTTGGTGTTTGAGACTCTCCTACTAAATATTTTAGTTCCTTTTTTGAATTTACTACAGCATCCTCTGATAAAGCTAAAAACAATGAAGTTATGTATTTTTGAGCATCAAGTCTTTTGACGCCTTTTGTTACAAGCCAATCACTCATTACTCTCAGCATGTCATAATAGGATGCCATCATTCCAGATATTGACCAAAAATTAGTAGATAATTTTTCATTTTTAATTTCAATTGTAGATCCAATTTTATTGAAAAAATTTTTAACCTTTTTATTTGGGGGACATATTGGAACAGGCCCTTTTTTTAAAGATATTGGTGGTAATGGAATTGCTCTTACTATATCAGCTTTTACTTTTATCATTTTTTTTAATTCAGAAATTGTTATTGTTGAAATAAAACTTACAATTGTCTGATTAGATTTAAATCTTAAATTTTTAATTATATTTTCACCTACTTTAGGAGTAACTGCTAAAAAAACCCAATTAGAATTATCAATTATTTCCTGATTATTTTTCTCAATAATGATTTTTTTATACTTTTTTTTTAGTCCTTTAGAAATTTTTCTATTTCGTTCTGAAATAAATATTTTACTATATTTAATAGATGAACTTGATATACCAGCGATTACTGAAGATGCTATTTTTCCAGTTCCTATAAATCCTAATTTCATAGTTATCACTATATCAACAAAACCAATATTATTAGGCAAAAAAAAAGCCCCCAATAGGGGGCTTTTAAATTTTAACTAATTTTTTAAATTAGAAACTTTTTCCAATAGATATTTTGCCTGAAACACCATCTAAGTTTTTAAGTTCAATAGTGTTATCTGCTGCTGTACCTGTTGATCTTTGAGTTGCACCATCAAACGTCATGTAGTTTCCTTCAAATCTAAAGAAAGCACCATTATCGTTTGCTACGTGATAACCTATACCAAACATTGTACCATCAAGTTCAGTATTACCGTATGCAGCTCCTGTTCCAAGACTTTCATTAGTTATTACATCAACTTTCATTACACCTGCTTTAACATATAAACTATCAGTTAACATTGCACCAACATAAACAGTTGTTAAATCTTCAAAATCTACTTGGATTTTGTTAGTTACTATTGTAGGTGATGTAGCTTCTACACCTTTATCAGATTTAGCAGTCTCAGTCGTATCAGTTTCTAACGCTGCCGGAACATAATCTATTCCAACAATAATTTTGTCGTTAAATTGTCCTTCTAAGAAAACTGAACCCCAGCCAGCTGACCCGTGTTCGCTTCCGTTTCCTTTTTTCGTAGATCCCGTTTTCTCAGTTGCTGATGCAGCAAATATACCTGCTTGACCAGAAACACCAACGTTCACAGACACTGCAGATGCCGATGATATACAGAATAACGAAAGTACAAAAGTAAGTAGTAATTTCTTCATTGTTTTATCCTTTTAATAATTATTAAATTAATTTAATTATGCTTTACTATCATATATGAAGAAAAAAAATTCAATGTTTAGATTAAAATTTTACGAATATTAGTATATGTTGTAATTTTACAACAATAAAAGTGTGGATTTATATGGTTTTTTTGACTTTTAATAATACAATCTTGAATTGAATAATTGTTAAAAGAACTTTCCTCTAATTCTCATCAATTCTCGACTCAAAAGTTTATTTACCACAAAAGGTTTTCTTCCATGTAACCAAAAATAGTTGTTTGCAACCAAAATTGATCCTACGGGAAGTTTGGTTATTACTTTATTTTCACTTTCTTCTAAAGAGTCTGAGAGTTTTTGTAAAAAAATACCTTGCTCCATATTTTGTGGCTCTGGAAATTGGTCTATATATGAAATTTGTGGTTTACCATTATTATCTTTAGAAAAAATAGGGTGTTCAACTTTGTAATCTATATTTTTGCTTTTTGGAGATCCCCAAATAAAATTTTGCCTTCCAATAGGATCATTGAACAATTCATCGCAATATTCCCAATCGTCAAGATGTAACATGGCAGTTTCTCCACCTTCAACATTTTTTTCCTCAAGTTTTGTCATTATAAGCCAATCTGTAGTTTCTTTGACATAAGTTCCATCAGTATGAAGATCCATATTTGTATAAGCTTTTCTTAAATAAGAGTCACTCT
>JBJLDI010000038.1:0-5530 GCA_045567235.1 Candidatus Pelagibacter sp. | reverse complement strand
AATAAATTAATTTGTTTCTATTCTTAAAGAAAATTTTGTTTTTTTTATGTTTTTTGATGAATTTATTCTTAAAATCTAACTTAACATTATAGTTTTTTTGAGTAATTGATGGTCCAATAGCAACTACGATATCTTTTCTATCACAACCTTTCTTTAACATAAAATTTATAACTTTACTTATAACTCCTTTAAAAGCTCCTCTCCAACCCGCATGAATTACAGCAATCATTTTTCTTTTTTTATCGAAAAGTAAAATTGGCACACAATCAGCAGTCAAAACAGCTATAGGAAAATCTTTTTTATCTGTAATTATAGCATCAGCAGTAATACTTCTATTTTTAATTTTTGTATTTTTAGATAAAAATAAAAATTTATTACTGTGAGTTTGTTTGACTAAAAAAATTTCTTTTGATTTTTTACAAATTTTTTTTATCACAATTTTTAGATTTTTTTTTACGTTATTTTTTTTATCTTTTGACCCAACTCCACAATTTAAACTTTTATAAATTCCTTTAGATACGCCTCCATTTTTATTAAAAAAACCATGACTAATTTCTGAAAATTTTGATAATTTTTTTGAATTTAACAATTTAAAATCCTATTTGAGATTTATTATTTGATTTTTTTATTAACATAACTTTAAATAAATCTCCCATTTCATTTTTATCTATTAACCTTTTTAGTCTATAAAATATATTTGATGTTTCAGAAAAAGTTTTATTTTTACAGATTATTTCAGCTCTTTGTCGAATTCCCAAGTTAGTTAAAAATTCTTTTTGTGATGTAAAATTTATATTTAATTCTTTAAAATTTTCTGCAATTTTTTTGATAAAATAGTAATTTATATTGTATGTAATATCCGATTTGCCAATATTTTCTAAAACTTTTGAATATCTTTTTCTATAAATTGCTTGAAGTGTATCTTGCATTTTTTTATCAAAATATCCATAATCTATAATTAGTAGCCCACCATTATTCTTTCTTATAAACTTAAAAATATCTCTCAAATATTTAAATCCTAGTGGTGAATACTCTAAAAAATTTTGTTTATCAGAAAATTTATAATTAATTTTTTTTTCTACTTTTTTAATATCAACTCTCTTATTTATAAATTCAGCTTTTTTATTACTATAAAAATGAACAAATTTTTCAAACCAACTATTTTTACTTTTTGAAAACTGTTTAATAGGGAGAGCATCAAAAAATTCATTGGCTAAATAGATACTTGGAGATTTGTTTAATTTTTTTAAACTCCTAATCCATTTGATATTTTTAAACTTAATATTTTTTTTTTGTTCTTTAATTAGTTTAGGACTTTTTTCATAAATGAAGATATTACATTTGCCAATAAAAAATGGAAATTTCTTAAAACTTTCAATCATAACTTTCATCATCTCTCCATTTCCTGCACCTAATTCAACAAGATTAAATTTTTTTGGTGACCCTAAACTTTCCCAAAAACTTATTGTCCATATAGCGACCATTTCTGAAAAAAGTCTTGAAATGTTTGGACCTGTTGTAAAATCACCAGTTATTCCAAATGGATTACTATTCATATAATAACCATTCTTTTTATCGTACAAACAATAATTTATGAATTTATCTAATGGTATTTTATGATCTTTTTTTAGTATCATCTTTTAAAAAATATAAGGAGACCCCAGTTATAAAAAACAAAAAACTTAATAATTGTCCCATTGTTAAATTTAGAATCAAATATCCCAAATGCTCGTCTGGAGTACGATAATATTCAATTATAAATCTGAAAATTGAATAAAAAATTAAAAATAAGGCTGATAATTTCCCTGAGGTTTTTAAATAATCTTTAGTCCAAAAATATATCAGTATCAAAAATAAAATGATTCCTTCTAAAGCAGCCTCATATAGCTGTGAAGGATGCCGATATAAATTATCAATTTGTATAAATTGAACTGCCCATGGAACTGAAGTTTCAATACCATATAATTCTGAATTAATAAAATTAGCAATTCTACCAAAGAAAATTCCGATTGGTGATATTAAAGCAATTATATCCAGGTATTTAAAAACATCTTCATTATTTTTTTTTGAAAATAAAGTACTGGCAATTATTATTCCTATCACACCGCCATGAAAAGACATTCCACCTTGCCATATTTTGAATATGTCTAAAAAATTATTTAGATAATGATCTAAATTATAAAATAATATATAACCTAGTCTTCCACCCAATATTAAGCCAATTATCACATAAGTTACATAGTCATCAAATCTATCTTTGATGTCGTTACGTATAAAAATTTTCTTTGCTAAATACCAACCTAGCAAAATACCAAGAATATAAGCCAAAGAATACCATCGAATCTCTAACGAGAAAATTTCAATAGCCACTGGGTCAAAATTATTAATGAACATTATAAATTATAATAATAAGATATAAGTATATTAAGTTAATAATAAAATATATGAAAAATTCAAAATTTGTATTTGATAAAATTACTAAATTATTAGAACAAGGCATTATTTCTTCACGAGATTTGACCAACGAATTAATAACAATTTTAAAATCAAAAAGAGATGAAATAGTATTTAAAATGAAACTTACAAGCAAAGATGAATTTGAGGTTTTATCTAAAAGGGTAGAAAACTTAGAAAAAAAAATTGAGAAATTAAATATAAAAAAAAATAATAAGAAGATTAAACCGGTAAAAAAATCCTAACTCCAAGTCCATTCAAAGAAGATTTTTCTAATTTTACGTTTCCTCCATGGGAACGAATAATATCAGAAGCAATTGATAGACCCAAGCCAACACTTGATTTTGTTTCAGCTCTACCTTTGTCTATTTTGTAAAATGGCTTAAAGACGTTTTCATATTCTTTTTCAGGTATTCCAGGACCATCATCCTCTATGTTTATAAATATATTTGTAGTCTTTTTAGAAAGTTCTATATTCACTTTCTCTCCATATTTTAAAGCATTATCAATTAAATTATTAACACATCTTCTGATAAGATTTTTTCTTCCATTAAAATAAATTCTAACTGGTAAATCTTTTGATATATTTTTGTTATTATATTTATTAATAATTTCTTCAATTAAATCACTAAGATCAAATAATTCGTCTTTTTCTAGATAAGATGAACTTGTAAATTGAAGATATTCATTAAGCATTTTTTCCATTTCATTAATATCCTCAGTTAATTTATTGGCTATATCTTTATCTTTAACAAAAGCCATTTGTAGCTTCATTCTAGTTAAAGGTGTTCTCAAATCGTGACTTATACCTGACAACATTTCAGATCTTTGGTTTAAATGTCTTAAAATTCTTTTTCTCATCTTATCAAATTCAAATCCAGCCTGTCTTATTTCTGCTGCACCAGAGGGTTTAAATTCCTCAATCTCCTCTCCCTTTCCAAATCTTTCAGCAGCCTTTGCTAAAGCAGTGATAGGTCGAGTTTGATTTTTCAAAAAGATTAAAGATATGATTACCATTATTATTGCTGGTACTGTAATCCATAAACCAAATATTCTAGCAGAGGAACTTGTTAGTCTATCTCTAGGAATTAAAAATTTAAAAAAACCATTTTGATATTTAATTCTCAAGTCTACTAATTCTTTATAACTTGTTGTATTAAACCAAAATTTATTATTACTAAATTTTGATTTTAATTCTCGTCTTAAGGTTCTATCTAAAGGACTAAACCATCTTTCATCATATATAAAATTAAATTCTTGCTCTTTAATAAACTCAATATTAAGATCTTGATAAAGTGAATAAAGATTAGTTATTTCTTCTTTGTTATAATCGTCATTATTATAGACTTCTATAAAAGTTTTAATTTCACTTACTAGTGCTCTTGTCATACCTTTATTTGTTTTAATCCATAGACTATCAAAAAAAACAATTGTAATAATTAATTGAATTACTATCACAGGCACTGCAACAATTAATAATGCTCTGTAAAATAATCTTTTGGGTAATAAATTTTTTATAAATTTATTCAATCCATAAAACATAACCAGCTCCTCTTATAGTTTGAAGAAATTTAGGATTTTTAGGATCTAATTCAATTTTTTTTCTTAATCTTGTTATAATTACATCAATTGATCGCTCTTTATCTAAATCAATTAACTTACCTATTTCCATTCTTTCAAATGTTTTTCCTGGATTATTAATCATCTTTTCTAATATAATTTTTTCAGTGTTATTAATTTTGAATTCTATCTTATTTTTAAATATTAATTTTTTGTTAAGATCAATCTTGATATTTTCAAATTCAATAATTCTTTTCAAATCATTTTTTTTAGTTTTTTCTAATATATTTTTAATTCGCAAAAGTAATTCTTTAGGTTCAAAAGGTTTTGGTAAATAATCATCTGCTCCAATCTCTAAACCCTCAACTCTTTCACTTGCTTGGCCTTTTGCAGTTAATAATATTACAGGTGTATCTAAATGTTTTTTTTTTTCTTGAATAAATTCAATACCACTTTTTCCAGGCATCATTATATCTAAAATTATTAAGTCAAATTTGATAATTTTGACTTTTTCAATGGCATCTTCAGAACTGTGGGCTGTTGTAATTAAATATTTATTTTCATTTAAGTATTTTTTTACTAACGATCTAATTCCCTCATCATCATCAACAACAAGTATATGTGCTAAAAAATCATCCATTTATAATTTTGTTTAATACACTATCAAAATTTAACACCTCCTCAGAATTTGAATTAAGCAAAGCATTATGAATTCTTTTTTTTTGTGTTTGAAAAATTTCATTAAATATTCTTTTGCCTTTTTCATTTAAAAAAATATGTTTTATTCTTGAATCTTGTTCATCTTTTTTAAACTGAATAATATTAAGATTTATTAAATCTTTGAGTACTCTATTAAGACTTTGTTTTGTAACTTTTAGTTTTTTTAGTAATTCTGAAATTGAAATTCCTTCATAGATTGACAACAATAGAATTACCTTATTATGGGCTAATCCAATAGAGTATTTATCAAGAGTTTTTTTAGAGTCCAAAAATACTTCTCTATATCCAACAAATAATTTTTCAATTAGGTCTTTAAGTTGATCATCTTTTAAATATAAAAGTTCTTTCATTATGGGTAAGTTATATTGACATATTACAGATACAAAGATATTTTTCAGTAATAATTTTATTTCACAAATGATACCTTATGATAAAAGATCTGGAAAAATTTGGTATAATAGCGAGCTTGTAGACTGGGCAGACGCTAAGATACACATTTTAAACCATGGACTTCATTATGCTAGCTGTGTTTTTGAGGGAGAGAGGGTTTACGATGGCTCTATATTTAAATTAGAAGAACATACAGCAAGACTTTTTTATTCTGCGAAAAGAATGGGAATGACAATTCCTTATAGTGAAAAAGAAATAAACGATGCCAGTAACAAAATTATTTCCGTTCAAAATGTAAAAAATGGATATGTAAGACCTACTATTTGGAGAGGTAGTGAAATGATGGCAATATCTGCACAACAAACAAAAATCCATGTTGCTATAGCAACCTGGGAATGGGGTTCTT
>JBJLDI010000037.1:0-5612 GCA_045567235.1 Candidatus Pelagibacter sp. | reverse complement strand
TCCACTTACAGGTGATTTGGTAAATGAATTAAGTGTAATTAAAGTTTACGCAAATAGCCATTACATAACTCCTAAGCCAACTATTGAGCAAGCAATTATTAAAATCAAAAGAGAATTAGAGATAACCTTAAAGAATTTTAAAGAACAAAATAAATTACTTGAAGCCCAAAGATTAGAAGAAAGAACTAAATTTGATTTAGAAATGATTGAAGCAACTGGCTCATGTGCTGGAATTGAGAATTATTCAAGATTTTTATCAGGAAGAAAACCTGGTGAACCACCCCCTACTCTATTTGAATATTTTCCAGATAATACTTTAATTTTTGTTGATGAGTGTCATGTAACAGTTCCTCAATTAAATGGAATGTATAAAGGTGACAGATCTAGAAAAAGTAATCTTGCAGAATATGGTTTTAGATTACCTTCTTGTATGGATAATCGTCCACTTAAATTTGAAGAATGGGATGCAATGAGAACTCAAACAGTTTTTGTATCAGCAACACCTGGGCCATGGGAATTAAAACAAGTTAAAAATAAATTTGTGGAACAGGTTATCAGACCTACTGGTTTAATAGATCCACCTGTTGAAATTAGACCTGCTAAAAATCAAGTTGATGATTTAATGCATGAGTGCAAAAAGGTTGTAGAAAATAATTATAGAGTTTTAGTAACAACTTTAACAAAAAAAATGGCTGAAGATTTAACAGAATATCTTCACGAAAATGGAATTAAAGTTAGATATATGCATTCTGATATCGACACTCTTGAGAGAATAGAAATTATGAGGGATTTAAGATTAGGAGTATTTGATGTCTTGGTAGGTATAAATCTTTTAAGAGAAGGTTTGGACATTCCTGAATGTGCTTTAGTTGGAATTTTAGACGCCGATAAAGAAGGATTTTTAAGATCTGAAACTTCATTAATTCAAACTATTGGGAGAGCAGCAAGAAATTTAGATGGAAAAGTAATTCTTTACGCTGACAAAGAAACCAAAAGTATCAAAAATGCAATTAAAGAAACAGATAGAAGAAGATCAATTCAAGTAGCGTACAATAAAAAATATAAAATTAGTGCTGAAAGTATTAAAAAAGAAATTGGAGATGTATTAGAAAGTGTTTATGAAAAAGATTATGTCAAAGTTGGAACTGATGAAAATATAGGTGGTAATCTTAAAAAACATTTAAAGGCTCTAAATAAAAAAATGAAAGTCGCTGCGACCAATCTTGAATTTGAGGAAGCAGCTAAAATAAGAGATGAAATTCGAAAATTGGAAGCATCAGAATTAGAAATTGTTTTAAATCCCAAAGTAAAACAATATAGTGCGAATAATAAGATTTACCCTAAGGGTAGATCAACAATGGGATTACCGGGAACTAGAGCTCAAAAAGGAAAAAAAAAATGGAAGCAAATAAGATAATCATAACCGGAGCGGCCACTAGAATGGGTGCTGCTATTGCTAAAAAGCTATCTGGCCCAGGAGTAGAAATTGTTGTTCATTACAATAGTTCAAAATCTAATGCTGAAAGACTTAAAAAAGAATTAAATAGAAATAATACAAATGTTTATCTGGTAAAAGGTGATCTCTCAAAAGAGGATGATCTAAAAAAAATTACCAAATTTGCAAAATCTAAATTAAAATATTTTGATTGTTTAATAAACAATGCTTCATTATTTGAAAACGATTATTTAAAAAACTTTACTTCTAAGAGTTGGAATGATCACTTAAATGTTAACCTTAAAGCTCCTGCTTATTTAATTAAAGAATTTGCTAAAAATGTGAGAGGTAAAGATAATAATATCATCAATATAATTGACCAAAGAGTTTTTAAATTAACTCCATTTTTCTTTTCATATACATTGAGTAAAACTGGTCTTTACACTTTAACAAAAACTAGCGCTATGAGCTTAGCGCCAAATATTAGGGTGAATGGAATAGCTCCTGGCCCAACAATAAAAAATAAAAGACAAACGAATAAACATTTTAAAAAACAATATTTAGCAACACCTTTAAGACATCAGGTAAATATTAATGAGATTTGTAATGCTGTTGACTTTTTTATTAAAAACAGTTCTATTACTGGACAAGTAATTGCCATTGATAGTGGACAGAGTTTAAACTGGCAAACACCAGATATTATGAATGGAAAAGAATGAAAAAAAGTAATCTTAATATTGTTAAAATAGATAAATCTAAAAACTTATTTAATTATGAGAAGAAAATTCTCATTAATGAATTAATTTTAGATTTAAAGCTTGGATATTATGATTTTGAAAAAGAAAAACCTCAAAAAATAAAATTTAGCCTTGAAATTGACTATGAAGATAAAAAACCAACTAATGACAAAGATATCAAATCTATAGTCAATTATGGAACCATCGTAAAACTCATTACAAAACTTGTTAAAAAGAAACACTACAACTTCCTAGAAACTTTAGCTGAGGCAGTTTTTGATGAACTATTTAAAGACAAAAGAATTGCAAAAATAATGCTTAAAATTGAAAAATTAGAAATTTTACAAGAATGTTCATCTGTTGGTATACAAATTACCAAAAAGAGAAGTCATGAAAAGTTCTGAACTCGGAAAAGAAGTAATTAAAAAAGAACTACCATTAATTCCTAAAAGCCCTGGCGTATACAGAATGCTCAACCATAAAGATGATATTCTTTACGTAGGAAAAGCAAAAAATCTTCCTAATAGATTAAAGAGTTATGTTTCTGAAAAAAATCATATAATCCGAACTGAAAGGATGTTGTCTCAAACATTTAAATTAGAGATAACAACTACTGCTAATGAAAGTGAAGCTCTACTCTTAGAAGCAAACTTAATAAAAAAACATAAACCAAAATTTAATATTTTACTTAAAGATGATAAATCTTTCCCTTTCATATTTATTGGTGAAAAAGATCAATGGCCAAGAGTTACTAAACATAGAGGAAAAAAAGATAAAGAAGGATTTTATTTTGGTCCATTTGCATCAGCAGGTACTGCAAACTGGACTATTAAAATGCTTCAAAAGATATTTCAACTAAGAGTTTGTGATGATGGCACTTTCAAGAATAGAAAAAGACCTTGTATTCTTTATCAAATTAAAAGATGTTCGGGTCCTTGTGTGGGTTACATAGAAAAAAATGATTACAAAAAATCAGTAGAACAAGCAATTCAATTTGTATCAGGTAAATCTAGAGACATTCAAAAAAATTTATCTAAAGAAATGGAAGCTGCAAGTGAACAGCTTGATTTTGAAAAAGCTTCAATTTTCAGAGACAGGATTAAATCACTAAATATAATTCAATCTTCACAAAGAATTAATGAAGCGAACTTAGTTGATGCTGATGTAATTGCTGCATATAAAGAATCTGGTAAAACGTGTATTCAAGTTTTTTTTTATAGATCTAAACAAAATTGGGGAAATCAATCTTATTTTCCAAAACATGATCCTGATCAAAATATTTCTGAAATTATGTCTTCTTTTTTAATGCAATTTTATGAAAATAAAAGTGTTCCTAAGTTAATAATAATTAATACTGATATCAAAGAGAAAAAATTAATAGAAGAAACTTTAAGCAAAAAAGAAAATAATACTATTTCTATCAATACAGCAAAAAAAGGAACTAAAGCAAAAGTTATTGCAATGGCAGAGAAAAATGCAAAGGAATCTCTTAATAGAAAAATTTATGAAACAAATAATAATAAAGACTTATTTGAAAAAGTTGCAAAAAAATTTGACTTAAGAAATGGTGTTAGTTTGGTTGAGGTATACGATAACAGTCATATTCAGGGAACAAATAGTGTCGGAGCAATGATAACTTTTGGAAATGAAGGGTTTGTCAAAAAAAGATATAGAAAATTTGACATCAAGACTAAGGGGTCAGAACAAGATGATTTTGCTATGTTAAAAGAAGTTTTATCTAGAAGATTTAAAAGAGCTATACTTGAAAAAGGTAATTATTTAACTTTACCAGACCTGATATTAATTGATGGTGGAAAAGGTCAGTACTCATCAGCAAAAGAAGTTTTAGATGAATTCGGACTTCATGATTTACCGATGATTGCTATAGCTAAAGGTAAAATGAGAAATAGTGGAGATGAAACATTCTTTTATAATGGCAAATCATTCAAATTTGAAAAAAATGACCCTACTTTATTTTTTATGCAACGTCTTAGAGATGAGGCTCATAGATTTGCTATCACTTCTCACAGAGTCAAAAGAGCTAAGGGTATGAAAAAGTCATTATTAGACCAAATCAACGGCATAGGAGCTATCAGAAAGAGAGCTTTATTAAATCACTTTGGCTCAGCTAGAGCAGTAGAATCTGCTAGTCTTGATGAAATAAAATCAGTAGAAGGTGTTGAAACAAAAGTTGCGAAAAAAATATATAATTTTTTCCACGAATAAAAATTAAATATGCTTAGAAAAATCCCAAATATTTTAACTATTGGTCGAATTTTAATTGTCCCTTTTTTTGTATTAGCATTTTATTTACCAGGATTTTATGGTGATTTAACAGCGCTAATTTTATTTATAGTAGCATCCTTTACTGATTTTTTAGATGGGATGCTGGCTAGACTTCTTGGAGAAGAATCTAAGCTTGGAGAGTTATTGGACCCAATAGCAGATAAAATAATTGTAGCTACAGCTTTGATACTTTTGGTTATGGATGGAACGATTCGTAATTATGAAGTTATAGCTGCTATAATCATATTAACTAGAGAAATTTTGATCTCTGGTTTAAGGGAGTTTTTAGCTAAAGGTAAAATTAAATTACCAGTTTCAAACCTTGCAAAATTAAAAACAGTTTTACAAATGGTTTCTATAGGACTTCTATTATCAGGAGATACTGGTAATAGAATTTTAAATTTTCAAGACTATAATGCACAAACTATTGGAATAATTTTATTATGGTTATCTGCAGCACTTACTTTATTTACTGGCTATGATTATATGCGTAAAGGAATAGATCACGCAATGTCCGAAGATAATAAAGATTAGGCTGCTTTTTTCTTTCTAACTAAAGCTTGGTAACTTTCATTTAGATCAATTATCGTTTCACATACCTTATATTGATTTTCAGCGATACAAGAAACTGGTGTTACCTCTGCGGCAGTACCAGTCAAAAAACATCCAACAAAATTAGAAAGTTCTGATGGGCTAATTTTTCTTTCATGAACTTTTATATTCTTTGATTTGGCTATTTCGATTACAGTTTTTCTTGTAATGCCATCCAAAAATGAATCTGGTATAGGTGTGTGTAGCTCACCATTTTTATCTTTAAAAAATATATTTGCGCCAGTTGCTTCAGCAACATTTCCTTCATGATCAAGCATCAATGAGTCTGTGAATCCTTGTTTTTCTGCCTCATGCTTTGATAAAGTACATATCATATATAAACCTGACGCCTTGGTATCCCAGGGAATTGTATTGGGGGCTGGTCTTCTCCAGTTTGAAATATTTAGTTTAATTCCCTCTATTTTTAACTTTGGATCAAAGTAAGAACCCCATTCCCAGGTTGCTATAGCAACATGGATTTTTGTTTGTTGTGCAGATATTGCCATCATTTCACTACCTCTCCAAATAGTAGGTCTTACATATCCATTTTTTACATTTTGAAC
>JBJLDI010000036.1:0-5682 GCA_045567235.1 Candidatus Pelagibacter sp. | reverse complement strand
AAAAAAACCTGTTATACTTTTATTTATAAAATAAAATTTAATGAAAACTATAAGCCATTTTATTGACGGAAAGATTTATAGTGATAGTAAATCTAGAAAAGGTCCAATATTTAATCCAGCAATTGGTGAACAAATCGCAGAAGTTGAATTAGGAACTAAAGCTACTGTAGAAAAAGCTATAGAAAGTTCATCTAAAGCATTTATAACTTGGTCAAAAACCACTCCAATAAATAGAGCTAGAATTTTATCAAAATATAAAGATCTTCTTATAAAAAATATGGAAGAACTAGCTGTAATGGTTTCTGAACAACATGGAAAAACTATTGCAGATGCAAAAGGTTCTATCCAGAGAGGAATAGAAGTAGTTGAATATGCAACTGGTATTACTGATTCCTTAAAGGGTGATCATTCAACTAGTGTTGGAACAAATGTTGACTCTCATACTCTAAGACAACCTCTTGGGGTTTGTGCAGGAATTACACCATTTAATTTTCCAGCTATGGTTCCTATGTGGATGTATCCGGTTTCAATAGCTTGTGGAAATACATTTGTTTTAAAACCATCAGAAAAAGATCCAAGCTGTCCAATGAGATTAGCTGAAATAGCAATAGAAGCAGGTTTGCCTGCAGGAGTTTTAAATGTTGTAAATGGTGATAAAGAGGCTGTAGATACATTACTTGAAAATAAAACAGTTCAAGCAATTAGTTTTGTTGGCTCTACCCCAATTGCTGAATATGTTTATCATACAGGTACAAAAAATAATAAAAGAGTACAAGCACTAGGTGGAGCAAAAAATCATATGGTTATAATGCCTGATGCAGACGTAAATAAAACTACTGACGCAATAATAGGATCTGCTTTTGGATCAGCAGGAGAAAGATGTATGGCTATTTCAGTAGCAGTCTGTGTGGGTAAACAAACAAAAGAAAAGATAAAAACAAAACTATTAGAGGAAACTGCTAAACTAAATGTTGGGCCTTATACAGATGAAAAAAGCGATTTTGGTCCATTAAATAACAAGGCACATTTTGAAAAAGTTTTAGGGTACATAGATACTGGAGAGAAAGAAGGTGCAAAATTATTGAGTGATGGAAGAAATTTTAAAAAACAAGGTTATGAAAATGGTTATTTTGTAGGACCAACAATTTTTGATGATGTAAAACCTGAGATGAAAATTTACAAAGAAGAAATTTTTGGACCTGTATTAAGCATGATGACTACTGAAACTTATGAAGAGGCTCTGAACCTAGTAAATGACCATGAGCTTGGGAATGGAGCTGCGGTTTTTACAAAAAGTGGTAATATTGCAAAACATTTTACCGAAAATGCTAAAATTGGAATGATAGGAGTAAATGTGCCTATTCCTGTACCTGTTGCATATCATAGTTTTGGTGGTTGGAAACGATCTTTATTCGGAGACCACTCAATGCATGGACCTGAGGGTATAAGATTTTACACTAAACTTAAAACTGCGACTGTGACTTGGGTTGAAGATAATGCTGGTCCTGAGTTTACAATTCCAGTTTTATCTTAATTTTTTTAAGATTTAGCTTTGGATGAAAGATACAAATAGCAGAACCTCTCCAAGAAGAATATTGAATATTCTAGAAGAGATAATAGTTGATCCAAATAATTTTACTGCAAAAAAGATTTCTCATAAATTAAAAATACCCCTGCCTACAATTTATCGACATATAGAAACTTTATGTGAAGAAAAGTATTTGGTTTCTAATAATTCAAAGAGCTATCTACCTGGTCCAAAAATGAGAAATTTAATTTTAAAAAGTTTACCCTACGAACCAAATTTTACTCTAAGAAGATCTTACTTAAGAAAATTAACTAATGACATTGAAGAAACAGTCAGTTTATCAATACCCATTGGAACTAAACTTGTATATTTTGATAGAATTGAATTTCATTGGCCAATGCAATTAAATTTAGAGGCAGGTGACCATCTTCCCTTGCACGCCTCAGCATCTGGAAAATTATATCTTTCATCCATAAATGAGGAAAAAGTTATTCAAATTTTTAGAAATATTAAAACACCCAAAAATGCAAAAAATACAATTACAGATATTTCACAGTTTAAAAAAGAATTAAAAAAAATTAAAAATCAAAAGTATGCTTTTGATGATGAAGAATGGTTTAATGGAATGGTTGGACTTTCAGTGCCAATATTTAATTCTAATAATGAATTATGTTTTTGTTTATCTACCCATACTGCAAAAAGTAGAAAAGGTATAAATGATTTAAAAAAAATTTTACCAATTATGTTATCTGCAGCCAATAATCTTAAAAAAGTACTCTTTAAAGACTAGTTGTAGCCAACATTTTTTTTATTTCAGCGATTGCTTTTGCGGGATTTAATCCTTTAGGGCATGCACTAGTACAATTTAGGATAGTATGGCATCTGTAAAGCTTTAATTCATCTGCTACTTTCTTCAATCTAGACTCTCGTTCTTCATCTCTACTGTCTACTATCCATCTGTACGCTTGTAATAGAACAGCTGGACCTAAATATTTGTCTCCATTCCACCAATAACTTGGACATGAAGTTGAACAGCAAGCACACATGATGCATTCATAAGCTCCATCTAATTTTTTTCTATCTTCTTTTGATTGAATAATTTCAGTTGTCTCAGATTTTGAATTAGATTTTAACCATGGTTCTATAGATTGATATTGTTTATATAATCCATCTAAATCACCTATTAGGTCTTTTTTAACTTTTAAATGAGGTAAAGGATAAATGTCTATATCTCCGTCAATTTCAGAATGAGGTTTTGTACAAGCTAAACCATTTTTACCGCCCATATTCATAGCACAAGAACCACAAACACCATGAGCACAAGATCTTCTATATGCAATTGTTGGGTCAATTTCATTTTTAATTTTATTTAAAATATCTAAAACTTTTGAGGGACAGTTATCCATGTCCACCTCATATGTATCTATTCTAGGATTTTCTCCCAAAGAAGGGTCCCACCTGTAAATATTTACTTTTCTTAAGTTTTTAGAACCTGTTTTGTCTTTAAAATATTTACCCTTTTTAACTTGGGAATTTTCAGGTAAATTTATTTGTACCATTAATAAACTCGTTCTTGAGGAGGAAAATACTGCACTTCGTTGGTCAGGGTAGTTTTATGAACCTCTCTATATTTTATTGTAGTTTCTTTGCCATTATACCAGGCAAGGGTATGTTGCATAAACTTTTCATCATCTCTTTTTGGGAAATCTTCTCTTGCATGAGCACCTCTACTCTCCTTTCGATGATAAGCAGAATCTACTGTAACTACTGCTTGTCTTATCAAATTATCAAATTCTAATGTTTCAACTAAATCTGTATTAAATATCAACGATTTATCTTTAACTGATAATGAATCCAATCCATCGTAAGTATCTCTTATTTCTTTAACTCCCTCTTTTAGGGTTTTTTCTGTTCTAAAAACTGCACATTTTGATTGCATTGTTTTTTGCATAGATAATCTTAGTTCAGCGGTTCCTGTATCTCCTTCAGAATTTCTAATTTTATCAAATCTGTCTAAACATTTTTGTGTATCTGACTCACCAATTTCTTCATGGGGTTGTCCTGGTTTAATTAACTCAGCTGCTCTTTTTGCAGCAGCTCTTCCAAAAACTACAAGATCTATTAAAGAGTTAGATCCTAATCTATTAGCTCCATGAACTGAAACACATGCTGCCTCACCAATAGCCATCAATCCAGGAACAGTTTTTTCAGATCCATTTACCGTTAATACTTCCCCTTTATAATTTGTTGGAATACCACCCATATTATAATGAACTGTCGGCACAACTGGAATTGGTTCTTTAGTAACATCTACATTAGCAAATAATCTTGCCGCATCTGTTATGCCTGGTAATCTACTTTCTATAATTTCCTTATCTAAATGACTTAAATTTAAATGAACATGATCTTGTTCTTTTCCAACACCTCTTCCTTCATTAATCTCTATTGACATTGATCTGCTTACAACATCTCGTGATGCTAGATCTTTTGCCTTAGGTGCATACCTTTCCATAAATCTCTCACCCTTCGAATTTGTAAGATAACCTCCTTCTCCTCTCGCACCTTCTGTTATTAAAGTACCATGACCATATATTCCGGTAGGATGAAACTGTACAAATTCCATATCCTGTAAAGGTAAGCCTGCTCTTAAAACCATTGCATTACCATCTCCTGTGCAAGTATGGGCAGAAGTTGCTGAGTAATAAACTTTACCATACCCACCTGTTGCAATAATTACTGCATGAGCTCTAAATCTATGAATAGTTCCATCATTAAGATTCCATGCTATTAAACCTTTACACTCTCCATCCTTCATTAATAAATCTAGCGCAAAATATTCTATAAAAAATTCTGTTTTATGTTTTAGAGCTTGTCCATATAAAGTATGTAAAATTGCATGGCCTGTTCTATCAGCAGCAGCACAGGTTCTTTGAACAATTCCATTACCATAATTTTTAGTCATACCACCAAATGGTCTTTGATATATTTTTCCATCTTCTGTTCTACTAAAAGGAACACCATATTTTTCTAACTCAATCACTGCTTTTGGTGCTTCCTTACAAAGATATTCAATGCTGTCTTGATCTCCTAACCAATCAGCTCCTTTGACGGTATCATACATATGCCAACGCCAATCATCTTCACCCATATTACCTAACGAGGCTGAAATACCTCCTTGAGCTGCTGAGGTATGACTTCTTGTTGGAAACACTTTTGAGATGCATGCAGTTTTTAATCCCGCTTCACTTAAACCTACCGCTGCTCTTAACCCTGAGCCGCCAGCCCCTAAAACTACTACGTCGTATTCGTGATCAATTATTTTATAAGAAGAGCTCATAACCAAGAAATTAATATAATGGTAATTACTGGAATTGCTACTGCAGAAACATATAAAAGCATATTTGCGACATTTTTGATTTTATCATTTGCTATATAATCTTCAAAAACTTCACTAATACTTAATGCTGAAAAAAAATAGGCATTAATAATAAAAATACTGAATAAAAATTTTGATGTCGTGTTTGTAAAAAAGATTACAACATTTGTGTATTCTTGATCATAAATACTGCTCAAATTAATAATAAACCATAACATTAATGGAACTAACATCGCTCCACTAATTTTTAAAAAAATCCATTTTTTAGTAGCATTTATCATTTTAAAAAATATTTTTTCCGGTTAAGTAAAAAATAACTGTTAAAATTATAGAGCCAAATATTACAATTAAACCTGTAATTTTAGTTGTCTTTAATTCAAATCCATAACCAAGATCCATAATCAAGTGTCTAATTTCACTTAAGATTTGAAAAGAAAAAGACCAAGTAATTCCTAATATCAAGAATTTTCCTATAGATGAATCTAATAATAAATTTATTGTTTCATATCTACTTTCACCCAATAAAAGAAGCGATGCCCACAAACAAATAAGTGTTATTACTATAATGTTAATAATGCCTGTAATTCTATTAGAGATAGATACTAAAGAAGAAATATGCCATTTATAAATTTGGATGTGAGGAGATAAAGGACTTTTATTTTGCATAGAAATTATTTTTAATTAATGTTTCGGCTATTTCTACTGAGTTCAAAGCTGCCCCTCGAAGTAAATTATCTGAAACAATCCATAAATTTAATCCATTTTTTATGGTCTTGTC
>JBJLDI010000035.1:0-5884 GCA_045567235.1 Candidatus Pelagibacter sp. | reverse complement strand
TTAACTGCAGGCTTTTTTTGCAGCATTATAAGCTTTGGTAAATCCTAAAAGTGAGTAATGATCAATAGTTTGAGAACCTTTTTCATTATATCCTGTTATCATAATTCTTGATCCTTTTTTCATCAATTTAACCATTTTTTTTTCAACTTTGTTTTCAGCTATCCATGCAAAGCCTTGTTGCTTAATGTCAAACTTAATTTTATTTTTACCAGAGGAAGCAGTAACTGAATTTTTTTTATTAAATTCGTATCCAGCACTTGCGCTAATTTCATCTGAAACTTTTTCACTGGGTCTAAAGGTTACAAATAATCTAGCTTCTCTTTTATTTGACTTTGGAGCTTGTAAAACAGGTGAAGATTGTGCAAAGCACACCTTACCACTTGGTTCAACTAAAACCATTGTTTGCCAATCTTTAAATTTTCCAATTTTTTTTAATTCCTCAGCTTTAGAAGGAATTAAAAACATTGTAGTAAAAAATAAAATTATTATTAATTTTTTTTTAATCATGGACATGGATTGGGATAAACTTTCTGCACTTCATTAATTTTTTCAATAATTTCATTAGTCAAATTTATATTTACACTTTCTATATTTGTTTTCAACTGATCCATGGTGGTGGCCCCTATGATAACTGAAGTTACAAAAGGTTGGATTTCTAAAAACTTTAAAGACATCTGAGCTAAATCAAGCTTATATTTTTGAGCTATTTCATAATAAGCATCGATAGCTTTGTCCGTGTTAGGTTTATTGTATCTGGTCCAGAAATCTTTGTGTAACTCAATTCTAGATCCTTTTGGCATTTGATTATTTCTATATTTTCCTGTCAAATATCCACAAGCTAATGGCGAGTATGCTAGTAATCCTGTTTTCTCTCTAACAGACATTTCTGCGAGCCCTACTTCATATGTTCTATTTAGTAAGTTATAAGGGTTTTGAACTGAAAGCATTCTTGGTAAATTTCTATTTTTAGATAATTCTAAAAATTTAAATAATCCCCAAGGAGTCTCATTAGACAAACCTATATGCCTTATTTTTCCTTGATCAATAAACTTTTTTAAATCTGATAGTATATCTTCAAATTGTGTCCACTCATTACTATCGTCATGTTCATAACCTAATTTACCAAAAAAATTTGTTTTCCTTTCAGGCCAATGAAGTTGATATAAATCGATATAATCAGTTTTTAATCTTTTTAAACTACCTTCTAGAGCCTCAGTAATATTTTTTGTACCAAATTGATTTCCACCACCTCTGACATATTCTCTCATTGGTCCACAAACTTTTGAAGCAAGAATTACCTTTTCTCTTTTTTTTGTTTTTTCAAACCAATTTCCAATAATTACTTCTGTATCGCCAAAAGTTTCTTTTTTTGGGGGAATAGAATAAATTTCAGCAGTGTCCCAAAAATTTACTCCTTGATCAATAGCATAATCCATTTGTTCAAAACCATCTTCTTGAGTATTTTGTTCACCCCAAGTCATTGTTCCGAGACAAATTGTACTTACTTCGAGATTAGTATTTCCTAATTTTTTGTAATTCATTGAGGTTTTTGAATTTTTTTTTATCTTTTAAGGCATCTTGTATAATTAGTAAAAGACTATTATATATAGGTCATTATGGAATTTGATAAAAAAGGGATATTAGCAAGAGCCAAAGAAGCTCAACAATCAACAGTCGTTATGGATGAAGGCCTAAGAGCCTACATGCTTAAGGTATATAACTACATGGCAACTGGAATTCTATTAACTGGAATTATAGCTTTAATATCTTTCAAAATGTCTGTTGTCACTGATTCAACGGGTGCTATTACTGGTTTTACAAATATTGGTAATGCTTTATTTTTTTCAGGTTTAAAATGGATTGTGATGTTAGCTCCACTAGGAATAGTTTTTTATATGAGCTTCGGTATCAATAAGATGAGTGCATCAAAGGCACAAACTGTGTTTTGGGTTTTTGCGGCATTAATGGGTCTATCATTGTCTTGGATTCTTTTAGTTTATACAGGCGTGAGTGTTGCAAGAGTATTTTTTATAACTTCAGCTACTTTTGGCGCAATGAGCTTATATGGATATACTACTAAAAGAGATTTAACTAAGCTAGGTTCATTTTTAATGATGGGTCTAATTGGTATCATAATTGCTTCAATAGTTAATATATTTATGAAATCTTCAATGATGTATTTTGTTATTTCAATTTTAGGCGTTTTAATTTTTGTAGGTCTTACTGCTTACGATACACAAAAAATAAAAAATATGTATGCAGTTAGTGATAGTGGAGAGTTATTAGGAAAAAAAGCTGTAATGGGTGCACTTACTCTTTATCTAGACTTCATAAATTTATTTATCATGTTGTTAAGGTTGTTTGGCCAAAGAAGATAATCTTTATTTTATAATTTTTGCCAGTTAGTATTTTTTAAAAGTATCTTAAGATCAAAAGAGTTTTTAAGAATTTTACCAGTATTATCTGTTATCAAATATTTTAAATTTTTATTTTTAGGTTTAAAGTTTTTACAAATTCTATATAAATCATTTTCCGCTGCATTTTTAAAAACACTAAAACTAACTTGTTTCTTTGAAATATTTAAACCATAATCTTTCCAAGATCCTTCAGAGACCATTTTTGCATATAAATCTAAAATTATTTTAAGTTCATCTTTTTCAAAAAATTGTCTTTCTTCTATTTTTTTATATTGATTATTAATTATTAGTTTTAAATTACTGCGCATCAATTTTGTATTTGTTAATTAAAGGTATTTGGAAACCAGTAAAAATAATTGTAATGGGCAACATTCCCCAAACTTTAAAATTTACCCAAAACTCTTCAGTTTGAGTTCTCCAAATACATTCATTTAAAACTGCAAGTCCTAAGAAAAAAAACATCCATCTTTTGTTTAATAATTCCCACCCAATATCTGATAAAGGTAAAGATTTACCTATAATTTTTTTGAGAATAGGTTCTTTTGTAAAGTATTTTCCAAGAAATAAAGCTAGAGCAAATAAAATATTAATTATAGTTGGTTTGACATAGATAAATATTGGATCATTAAAATAAATGCTTAGACCACCAAAAAAAGTAATTAAAATTCCACTTGCTAAGGGCATCGGTGGTATTTTTTTTTCAAAAAACCATACAACAGCTAATGCAATTAGAGTTGCAACTATGAGTGGAGGAATAGCAATTGATAAATTTTTATCATTATTATAGTAATAGAAAAAAAATATTGCTAAAGGTCCGAAATCTGTAACAAATTTTAAAAAAGATTTATTCACTATAAGATATTAACATATTTAATTCTTCACAAAACAAGATTATTTTAACCATTGATTTTTATTTTTAAATACCCATACTAACATTAATGGCAATACAAAAAGCTAAATTCTCAATTGGAGATATTGTTAAACATAAACACTTTGAATTTAGAGGTGTTATTTATGATGTAGATTTTGAATTTAACAATTCAGAAGAATGGTATCAATCAATTCCAAAAAATGTTAGACCGAGAAAAGATCAACCATTCTACCATCTACTTGCCGAAAATGATGAGATCACTTACGAAGCATATGTGTCACAACAAAATCTTCTAATGGATGATTCTGAGGAGCCTATAAAGCACCCTTTGATTGAGGAAATTTTCTCTGGTAAGAGGGGATCTAGCTACTTTAAACCCTCAAATTAAAAAAAATCATCATTTAAACACAATTGGTTCAAATCTTAGACAAAGAGATATTGTAATTTAATACATATTCTGATCAAGAGTGTTAAATTTTCTTCATTATTATCTCCCTCTACATTCTTGATCAGATAAATCTTTCGTACTAAAAGCTTCTTAATATTTTTATGTTTAAAATTTTTGAACCAGGTAGAATTTTTGTAATTACATCAAAGGCACATAAATATGTGATGTTTTTATTTGTTATTGTAATTTGTATAGGGTTACTCGAGGCTCTAATTTTTTCACCAGAAGACTATAAGCAAGGTGATTCGGTAAGAATAATGTATGTGCATGTTCCAGCAGCTTGGATTTCTCTTGGTATTTTTTCCTCAATAACTTTTTTATCTTTGATTGGCTACATTTTTAAGAATAAGAATTTTTTCTTAATTTCAAAAAGTCTAGCTCCTTCAGGATTAGTATTCAATATTGTTGCTTTAGTTACAGGTTCGATATGGGGAAAACCTACATGGGGGACTTGGTGGGCTTGGGATGCGCGTATAACTTCCATGTTAATCTTAGCTTTATTTTATTTAATGTATTTAATTGCCTGGAGAATTTATGAGGATAAAGAACAAGTTTTAAAAATAACAACAATTATAACTATTCTTGGAATTATCAATGTTCCAATAATTAAATATTCTGTAGATTGGTGGAACACATTACATCAGCCAGCTTCAATTAATATATTGTCAAAATCTTCAATACATTCATCAATGTTGTTTCCATTAATAATAATGACCGCGGCATTTGCGCTTTTTTCTATGCTTATTTTTTTAATGAAATATAATACAGAACTGATAAAAATTAAGAATAAAGGCTTAGATAGATTATGATAACTGAAATATTACAAATGAATGGATACGGACTTTATGTTTGGTCTTCATTCTTATTTACTTTTGTAAGTTTTACAACTTTATATGTAATTACAAAAATTCAATACACAAAAGAGAGAAAAAAATTTATGTCTAAATATGGAGCCCTAGACTCCAAAAAAGCAGAAGTTGCAAGATCTCAAACTATCAATAAAGAAATTTTATCTAGCAGCCAAAGCATTTAACTTTAAGCCATGTATGGTCGAAAGGTTAAACTAAGATTCTTTTTTATAATTTTTGTTTTTTTAACTCTAATTTTATCAGTTTTTTTAGTTTTAAAATCCTTAGAAGAAAATGTAGTTTACTTCAAATCTCCCTCAGATGTTAAATTGATTAAAGAATTAGAAAATAAAAAAATTAGAGTTGGGGGTATGGTTAAAAAAAATTCTATAGAGATGTCAAGTGATGAACTTAATTTTATAATAACAGATTTTAAAAATGAAATTTATGTTACTTATTCAGGTGTTGTGCCCAATCTTTTTTCTGAGGGCAAAGGTGTAGTTGCTGAAGGATATTTAAAAGATAGAAGTTTTTTTAATGCTTCTAAGATTTTAGCAAAACATGATGAAAATTATATGCCGCCAGAGGTTAAAGAGGCTTTGGGAGAGAAATAAATGATGTATAGCTTTATTGGATATTACTCACTAATTTTGGGATTAATTATCTCTTTACCTATATTTTTTTTTTCAATTAAAAATTTAAAAAATAATAAAATATTAGATAATAAGATTATAAGTTTTTCATTTATTCAGCTATTACTAGTAGTTATTAGTTTTTTTGGTCTGATATTATCATTCGTATACTCAGATTTTAGCAATGAAACAGTTTTTAATAATTCCCATACAACCAAACCATTATTTTATAAAATTTCTGGAACCTGGGGCAATCATGAGGGTAGTCTATTATTATGGCTATTAGTTCTAACTTTGTTTATTTTTATATTCTTAATTAAATCAAAAAATTTATTAAAAAATTACAGAATTTTAACTTTATTATTTCAGCAAATAATTATTATTGGTTTTTTCTTTTTTTTAATAAAATCATCAAACCCATTTAATTATGTATATCCAATTCCTATTGAAGGATTAGGTCTTAATCCAATTTTACAAGACCCTGCTTTAGCTATTCATCCTCCAATTTTGTATTTAGGTTATGTTGGTTCTTCTATAATTTTTTCTAGTGTTCTTGCTGCAACAACTTTGAATTATATTTCAAAAACTTGGGCTATTCATATAAAGAATTGGATCTTGGTTTCGTGGATTTTTTTAACTTTAGGAATTTTATTAGGATCAATTTGGGC
>JBJLDI010000034.1:0-40792 GCA_045567235.1 Candidatus Pelagibacter sp. | reverse complement strand
AGTATTTGACAACAATGATGTCCTGCTCTTATTGCTACACCATCCTCATCTAATATGGTCGCAACATCATGTGGATGAATACCCTCTATAGTAAAAGATAAAACACCACCCTTATTTTTTGGGTTACCAATTAATTTTACAGAGTTATTTTTTTGTAATAGTTCTTGTCCATATTCAACTAATTCTGCTTCATGTTTCATTACATTATCTATTCCAATACTTTCTAAAAATTTAATTGATTGATCAAATGCTATAACTTGCGCTGTAGCCATTGTACCTGCCTCATATTTATTAGGTAACTCACCATAAGAAATTCTATCCTTTTTAACTTCATTGATCATTCCACCACCACCTTGATATGGTGGCAACTCTTCAAGCCATTTTTTCTTACCATACAAAACACCTAATCCTGTAGGTCCATACATTTTATGACAAGAAATTGCATAGAAATCACAATCTAAATCTTGCATATCTAACTTTAAATGAGGGGCTCCCTGACAACCATCAACTACAACAATTATACCCTTTGAATGTGCTAACTCAGTTATCTCTTTAACAGGCAATATTGCTCCAGTAACATTTGATAAATGAGTAATTGCAATAACTTTTGTTTTAGAGGTTATTTTTTTTTCAATTTCCTCTAAAGTAATTTCTCCATCTTCATTAATCTCAGCAAAATTAATCTTAATATTTTTTGATTTTCTTAAAAAGTGCCATGGTACATAATTAGAATGATGTTCTAATTCAGTAAGAAGAATTTCATCACCTTCCTGTAAATAGTTTTGCCCCAAAGTATTGGCCACAAGATTAAGTGCTTCTGTTGCACCTTTAGTAAAGACAATCTCATTTTTATCTTTAGCATTAATAAATTTCTGAACTGAAGTTCGAGTATTTTCGTACAAATTAGTTGCAGCTACTGCAAGATAATGAACACTTCTGCCAACGTTTGAAAATTGTTTTGTATAAAATTCATTTATTCTATCGATTACTACTTTTGGTTTTTGTGAAGAGTTTGCACTATCTAGGTAAACTAAATCATTATTTTGAATTTTTTCATCAAAAATTGGAAATTGTTTTTTAACTTGGTCTATATTCATTCTTTAATTCCAATCAAATTTTTAATTAAATTTTTTATTTCTGAGTCAGTTATTTTTTCAACTACATCAAGTAAAAAACCATTAATTAGTAATTCTCTTGATTGCTGATAACTTAATCCTCTAGACATCAAATAAAATATAGAGTCTTCATTTAAACTACCAGATGCAGAACCATGTGAACACTTCACGTCATCAGCATAAATTTCTAACTCTGGCTTTGCATTAAACTCTGAGTCTTTGTTTAGTAATATTGCTTTACTAAGTTGATATCCATCGGTTTTCTGTGCTTTAGAATTAACAAATATTTTTCCTTGATATGCTGCTTTAGAGCTATTTTCTAAAACGCTTTTTATTAATTGATAGCTTTTTGTGTTCTCAGTTAAATGATTTATTATCGATCTAATTTCATGATGTTTATCATTGTTGAGAGAAAGAATACCATTCACAAATGCAGATGAGTATTTACCCTTTAAATTGCAATTAATTTCATTTTTAACAAAATTAGATCCTGATGATAAAATAAATGTTTCTGAGATGCTATTTTTTTCTTGGTCAATATTATTAAAAGAATATTTTATGTTTTTATTCTCAAATTTATCAACTTTATAATTTTTTAAAATTGCATTTTCTTTTAACTCAAAGTTATAAAAAATATTTAAAAAATTTTTTTCAGAAGTATCATTAAATAAATCAACTATTCTGAGAGAACTATCTTTATTTAGCTCAAAATCTAATCTTAAATTAATATTTTTAGACCAAATTTTAGCGTTAGTTGTATGATAAACAATGAGAGGTTTTGCTAATTGATAGCCCTCCTTAACTAATATTTTAAAAGATTTATTGGTAAAGGCATTATTTAAATCAGATAATGAATTATTATTAAATTCATTAATAGTTTCTGACTGATCAATTATTTCTATTTGGTCTTTTTTTTCATAATCAAAGTCAATTTTTTCAATTCTACCATTTATGAAAACTATTTTATTATGTTCTAGTCCATCTACGAATATAGAAGTATCAACTTTGTTAGTAGTCTTATAATCGTTATAAAAACTTAATTCCCCGATATTTTTTTTTATTATGTGATTAAGATCTGAGAATTTCCAATCTTCTTCTTTTTTATTTGGAAAACCTCTATTTATAAAATTATCTAAAAAAAATTTTTTTATTTCAATATCTTTTTGAGATAAACTAAAGTCTTTAATAATATTATCAAAATCTTTTTGTAATTGCTCTTTCATCTAATTAAAATTTTTGTATCCTTTATTTTCTAATTCTATAGCTAGTTCTGGTCCTCCAGATTTAACAATTTTTCCACCCATCAGAACATGAACAAAATCAGGTTTTATATAATCAAGTAATCTTTGATAGTGAGTAATAATCAAAAATGAATTTTTTTTATCTCTTAATGTGTTCACACCATCAGCAACAATCTTCAAAGCATCGATATCTAATCCTGAGTCAGTTTCATCTAAGATTGATAGTTTTGGTGCCAGTAATGACATTTGTAAAATCTCGTTTTTCTTTTTTTCTCCCCCTGAAAAACCAACATTTAATTGTCGATTTAATTTATCTTCATCAAACTTAAGATCTTTGGATTTTTCTTTTACTAATTTTAAAAATTCTATAGCATCAAGCTCTTTTTCTCCTCTGGCTTTTCTAATTGCATTTAAAGAAGTTTTAAGAAATATATTTGTATTTACACCTGGAATTTCTAACGGATATTGAAAAGCTAGAAATATTCCTTTGTGAGCTCTTTCCTCGGTTTCTAGTTCAAATAAATCTTTTCCTTCAAAAAGAATCTCTCCAGAGGTTTCGTATCCTTTTTTTCCTGATAAAATATTTGATAAAGTGCTTTTACCAGAACCATTAGGGCCCATAATAGCATGTACTTCTCCAGGATTAATATTTAAAGAAAATCCTTTTAAAATAGACTTGTTATCTATAGTTGCATTCAAGTTATTTATTTTGAGCATTATCCAACACTTCCTTCTAAACTGATTCCAACAAGTTTTTGGGCTTCAACAGCAAATTCCATTGGTAACTGTTGTAAAACTTCTTTACAAAAACCGTTTACAATCAGCCCAACAGCCTCTTCTGAACTTAAGCCTCTCTGCTGACAATAATGTAATTGTTCTTCACTAATTTTTGATGTTGTTGCTTCATGAGCTATAGTTGATTCTGAATTTTTATTTTTAATATACGGGACTGTATGTGCTCCACATTTGTTACCCATTAACAATGAGTCACATTGAGTATAATTATTGGAATTAGTTGCTTTCGATGAAATATCAACAAGACCTCTATACGTCATATCAGAAAATCCAGCACTTATTCCTTTTGATATAATTTTACTTTTAGTATTTTTTCCAAGATGAATCATTTTTGTTCCAGTATCAGCTTTTTGATGATTGTTTGTAATTGCGATTGAATAAAATTCTCCAACTGAATTATCTCCTCTTAAAATACAACTTGGATATTTCCAAGTTATAGCTGAACCAGTTTCAACTTGTGTCCACGAAATTTTAGAGTTTTTACCCTTACATAATCCTCGTTTTGTCACAAAGTTATAAATTCCACCTTTGCCATCTTTGTCTCCTGGATACCAGTTTTGTACTGTTGAATATTTTATTTCTGCATCATCAAGAGCAATTAATTCTACATTGGCTGCATGTAATTGATTTTCATCTCTCATCGGTGCAGTACATCCTTCTAAATAACTTACATAACTTCCTTTATCTGCTATAATTAATGTTCTCTCAAATTGTCCTGTATTAGAAGCGTTAATTCTAAAGTACGTAGATAGCTCCATTGGACATCTTACTCCCTCAGGAATGTATGCAAAAGATCCATCTGTAAAAACTGCTGAGTTTAGAGTAGCAAAAAAATGATCTGTTGTTGGAATAACTGATCCTAAATATTTTTTAACTAATTCAGGATGTTTTTGAATAGCCTCAGAAATTGGGCAAAAAATAATTCCATGTTTTGTCAATTCTTCTCTAAATGTGGTTGCGACAGAAACAGAATCAAACACAGCATCAACGGCTATACCATTCAGCCTTGCTTGTTCTTGAAGAGGGATACCAAGTTTTTTGTAAGTTTCTAAAAGTTTTGGATCTAATTCATCTAAACTTTTTGGTTTATCATCCATACTTTTTGGTGCTGAATAATAGTACAAATCTTGGTAGTCAATTTTTGGATATTTTGGTTTTTGCCAATCTGGTTCTTTTAAAAGTTTAAATCTTTCAAATGCTTTTAATCTAAAGTCAAGCATCCACTTAGGTTCTTTTTTAATATTTGAAATAAATTTAATTACATCTTCATTTAATCCTTTTGGAGCTCTGGTACTTTCAATGTCAGTTGAAAAACCATATTTATAATCTTTTAAATTATCAATTTCTTTTTGCCTACTGTCCATATTATATTCTTCTTTCTATATTATCTTTCAATAAATCTTCTAAACTCTTTTTTTCAAAAAAATTATTTATATGAGTTTCTAGTTCATCCCAAAGATTATGAGTTACACACTTTGTGGCTTTGCCATTGCAGCCTTTTTTAGAATCTTTTTTACATTGCACAGTTTTAACTTTTTCATCAACTGCATGGAAGATATTTGTAAGTTTTATTTCATTTGGTTTTTTAGAAAGAACATATCCACCTTGAGTTCCTCTAGTACTTTGAACAATTTGATTTTTTTTGAGTTTTGAAAAAATTTGTTCAAGATAATCCAATGAAATACCTTGTCTTAAAGATATATCTCTCAACGATACTGGATTGATATTATCAAACCTAGCTAAGTCTACTAATGCCATTACAGCATATCTTCCTTTAGATGTTAATTTCATATTACCCTTTAAAATTATGAGGGTTTTATACATACCTGACTAAATTGGTCAAGTATAGAATATTATAAAAAAATTAACATATTGTCACGCAGTTGTGATAAACCTAATTTTTTTTTGAGAATGATAATCAGTAACAATTATGGATAACAAAATTTCTGAAATTTTTATACCTGGCCCTGCTGGAAGACTTGAAGCAAAATATTATAAGAGTAAAAAAAATACTTCTCCTGTAGCTTTGGTATTACAGCCACATCCACAATACGGTGGGACAATGAATAATAAAGTAGTTGTTGAAACTTTCAAAATATTTATGGAAAATGATTTTTCAGTTTGTAGAGTAAATTTTAGAGGTGTCGGTAAAAGTGATGGCGAATTTGACAATGGTCAAGGAGAATTGGCAGATGCAGCTGCGGCTTTAGATTGGCTTGAAAGAGAAAACTTTGATAATTCCCAATGTTGGGTTTCAGGTTTTTCTTTTGGTTCATTAATTGCAATGCAATTATTAATGCGAAGACCTGAAATAAATAGATTTATCGCAATCTCACCACAACCAAATGTGTATGACTTTTCATTTTTATCACCTTGTCCTACTTCTGGTTTAATGATTTATGGTAAAAAAGATGAATTAGTGCCCTTAGAATATATAACTGAAATAAATAAAAGATTGAGCGCACAAAAAGGAATTAAAGTAGATTTTCAATCTATTGCAGATGCAAATCATTTTTTTACTAATAATGAAGATCAATTAGTTAAATATTTAGACAAGTATATTAAAAAAGAAACTGCTTTATACTAAAAATTTTTTACTAATACACCTCCATTGCTTGGTTCTTTGCAACCAGTTGTACTAGGGAAGGAAATTGGTAATTTTAAAAAAGACCTAATTGCTAAATAACCAAAAGCTTGGGATTCTACAAAATCTCCATCTATTTCATATTGATCGATAGGTTCAATATTTATTTTTTCAAAATTATTTTTTATACTTTCTAAAAGATATTTATTTTTTCGTCCTCCTCCACATACTAACCATTTATTATTAGCTGATTGATTTTTTCCATGAGAATAATTGATTCCATTAGCTATAAGCGTAGCAGTAAAATTGGTAATAGTTGCAGCTCCATTTTCTAAAGAAAGACCTTTTGCAAAAAAAATATCAAAATCTTTAACATCTAATGATTTTTTATAATTAGAACTTTCTTCAAAATTTTCTAAGGCTTGATTTAAAACTAATTCATCTATTGTTCCAGATTTTGCTATTAAACCATCCTTATCATATTTTTTTTTTGAATTTTTTCTTATCCATTCATCGATTAGACAGTTTCCTGGTCCAATGTCATAAGCATTGATACCATTTAATTTGTTCTCCAAATTTTTCCAATCTACAGCAGATGTGATGTTTGAAATTCCTCCAATATTCAAAAAATTTAAAGGAAATCCTAAATTAAATTTTTTATTTATTTTGTTTGCAAGAACGTTGTGAAAAATAGGTGTTAAAGGTGCACCCTGCCCCCCATTTTCTAAATCATTTTGTCTAAAATTATAAACAACATTTTTCTTTGTTAATTGAGATAAGAGCTTTCCATCACCTAATTGTTTGGTAATTTTTTTTTCTGGATCATGAAATATTGTTTGCCCATGAAAACCTATTAAATCTACTGAGGATTTTGTCATTCCAAGAGTTTCCTTTATTGCTTCAGCATGAAATAAGGTAATCTCTCTTTCTAGATCTTTAATTTCATATAAGTATTTGTTTAATTGCTCTGTATCTGTGATTTTTTCCCCTTAAAATCAATATTTTTTGAACTAATTCTTTATCGTATTTAAAATATCTATCTAAAATTGATGAAAATTCCTTATTACCATCTGACTCAATTATAGATACATCTACACCATCTAATGAGGTACCGCTCATTAGACCCATTGCTGTATATATTTTTTCCATTCTTATTTTTTTTTATTAAATAATGTATATTGTGGAACTATAGACCTATGAATAAATTTTTAAAAGAATTTAAAGATAGAGGTTTTTTCTATCAATGCACTAGTGAAGAGGATTTATCTAAATTATTAGATAAAGAAAAAATCAGTGGATATATAGGTTTTGATTGCACTGCTGAAAGTCTTCATGTTGGTAGTCTTCTACAAATAATGTGTTTAAGGTTGCTTCAAAAACATGGACACAGACCAATCGTATTATTAGGTGGTGGAACAACTAGAATTGGCGATCCTTCTGGTAAAGATAAAACAAGAAAAATTTTAAATGAAAAAGAAATCGATCAAAATATCAGAAATATAGAAAAAATATTAAAAAATTTTTTAGATACCAAAAATCCAAAAACTAAACCAATTTTTGTAAATAATTATTCTTGGCTTAAAGGCTTAAATTATATTTCTTTTTTAAGAGATATTGGAAAGCATTTTACAATAAATAAGATGTTAAGTTTTGATAGTGTTAAAACTAGATTGGAAAGAGAACAGTCTCTTAGCTATATGGAGTTTAATTATATGATACTTCAAGCTTATGACTTTCTAGAATTGAACAAAAAGAAAAATTGTACCCTTCAAATAGGTGGTTCTGACCAATGGGGAAATATTGTAAATGGTGTTGAGCTAATAAAAAGATATTCTAACAAACAAGCTTATGGCCTAACAACTCCTTTGATTACATTAGCATCAGGAGCAAAGATGGGAAAAACTGAGGCTGGAGCAATTTGGTTAGATAAAAAATTTTTATCAGCATATGATTACTGGCAATTTTGGAGAAATACAGATGACAGAGATGTTGTAAAATTTTTGAAAATTTTTACTGATCTTAAAATTAGTGAAATTGATAATTTACAAAACAACAATATTAATGAATTAAAAATATTATTAGCAAATAAAGCTACTGCAATGCTTCATGGGAAAAAAGCTGCTGAAAATTCAGAACAAGCTGCTAAAGAAGCTTTTTCAGGTAATTCTCTTGGTGCTAATTTACCGTCAGTAAAAATTAAATCAAAAGAACTTCATAAACAGATGAGTATAATGGATCTCATAATCTTATCTAAATTAGAAAATTCTAAAAGTGAAATAAGAAGATTATTTAAAGGTAATGCTATTAAGATTAATGATGAGCTAATTAAGGATGAAAAATTTATTATTAAAAATGAATTATTTAACAAAAATTATTTAAAACTTTCTATTGGAAAAAAAAGACATATCAAAATTGAACTTGGTTAATTATTTTTTTTTATTTTTTCTAAAGTACGAGTAATGAATCTAGGTGTTAATGTTTTAATTGGATTAACTGTAGTTTCTAAATCACCTGGAGGACCTTTAATCTTAAAACTAACACCAAAAACTCCTTCACCAACTTTTTTTCCAATTAATATATCCCCAATTAACGGTATTGAAGAAATTGTTCTATTTACCGTTGTTGCTGGAACTAATGTACCCCTTAAACTAATTAATTTTTTACTTTGAATATATCCTTCCATTAAAATTGAAATTGCAGGACCTATTGCGTAAAGTTCTTCGATAGTCATTAAATTGTTTTTACTTGAAAATCGCATTTCAAAATCTGTAAACCTTATACCCTCGCCTGTTAAAAGGTCAGCTATTCCTTGTAAAGATGCTAAGGTAAGAAGTTTTGCTAATACAGGGATTTCTTGAATTTTAAAATTATCAATTTTTAATATAGAATTTGTAATACCATTTTTTTTTATTGAATAAAAATCAAGATCACCTTCTTCAAAACCTTTTATAAATTTGTATCTATCTACAAAAGGTTTGGCTTTAAAAGAATACAGGGTTGTAATTTTTTCATTACCATTATCTTTAATAGTAAATTTTATATTTTCATTATTAGAAAAATTTGACTCTAATTCTAATTCAGAAATTTCATTTTTGTTTAAAAATAAAAATCCCTTTAAAGTATTTATAGTATTATTTTTATTCAAATAAATTTTTTTAACATCGAAGTTAATTCTAAAATTTTTATTAAAAATTTTTAATTTATTATCATTTCCTGAGTCCAATAATTCATCAATTATACTGTTGATATTAAAACTATTTCCTGAAACTAAATAATTACTATCTTTTTTGGTTAATTTTAAATTATTTTTAAAATCTTCTTTATCTATATAATTAATATTAATATTACCTAGGTCATTAATTTTATAATCACTTGATAAAGACAAGTTTTCAATCGAAATAATATTTTTTTCTTCCTTTAAGGAAATCTTATTAAACACTGAACCTTTTTCAATATTACTTTTTCCTAAAAAAATTAATTCTAAATCTGAGTCTTGATTTTTTTTATAATTTAAAAGATCAAATTTGAATGAATTTTTTGAAATTTTTAATTTTGTATTAAATTTAATTTCATTCTTTTTTTTATAAATTTCATATTCAATTTTATCAATTTCATTTTGTAAAAGAGCATCACCTTCTCCAACAATATTTAAATTATCTTTTTTGTATTCAAGTTTTAATTTTTGATTTTTAAATACAAAATTTTTTTTTACTTTTGGAAAAATATTTTTTAATTTGAATGGATTTTTAAATTCAAAATTATCAAGATCTATATCCGATTTAATATCTAAATTTTTTATTTTAAAATCTTTATTTATTTCAAATTTAAAATTATTTTTAGAACTTAATAAAATTTTTTGAATATCCAAATCTATTAAATCATCACTAATAAAATCATTAATTTCATTTTTTGTAAGACTTATATTTCTAGTATTAAGTTTACCTGAAACAAAATATTTCTTATTTTGTTTTGATACAATTATCTCTGGTATCAAAATATTATTATTATTAAGAATTATCTTAATGTCTTTAAATTTTTGATTTTTTTCATTAATTTCAAAAATAAAGTCTATTTTATCTAAATTATATTTTTTGAATAAATCAATTTTTCCATCTTTTACTAATCCATGAAATTTATAATTTTTTTTGACATTACCTGAATCATCAAATTCTAATTGTAAATCAGCTATAACATAACCTTTTTTAATAAAGTTTTTGGCTATAAAAAGTTTAGGATCATTATTAAATAACCTGGCAAAAGTGATTAAATCTTTTATCAATAAAGGTTTTGTTGATATAAAAATTTCAGTTATAGAAAACTTGTCTCTTAGAAATGATTTTATAGAAATTTTTGTTTTAATTGTTTCAATTTTAATTTCTTTATTTCTATAAATTAGATTTGTACCAATCGTTTTAGCATTAATTCCAAAGTTAAATGGATCTAATTTTGCGCTTACATCATTTAATTTAAGTTTAATATTTGGTTCTATTTCATTTATTTGAGATATTATTTTTGAATTTAGTTTATCTGTTTTAATTCCAATAATACTTAAATATGTTGCTACAAGTACCAATATTATTATTAAACTAATAAATGATCTATAAATTATTTTTATCATAAAATTTGATATAAAGATTTTTCTAAAAATTCATCTATTTCCCCATCCAAAACTTTATCAGGGCTAGTACTTTCATGATTGGTTCTATTATCTTTAATTAGTCTATAAGGTTGTAATACATAGGATCGAATTTGGTGACCCCAACCTATTTCTGATTTTGATGCTTCGGTACTTTGACTTTGTTCTTCTTTTTTTTTCATTTCAAAATCATATAATCTTGCTTTCAACATATTCATGCATGTCTCTTTATTTTTATGTTGAGATCTTTCATTTTGACATTGAACTACTATTTTTGAGGGAATATGTGTAATTCGAACGGCACTATCAGTTGTATTAACATGTTGTCCACCAGCACCACTTGACCGATAAGTGTCTATTCTTAGATCTTTTTCTAATATTTCGATATTAATATTTTCATCAACTACTGGATATACCCAAACGCTGGCAAAACTTGTATGTCGTCTAGCACCAGAGTCAAATGGTGATATTCTTACCAATCTATGAATACCAGATTCTTTTTTTAACCAACCAAATACATAATCACCTTCAATCTTTATTGTTGATGATTTAATACCAGCTTCATCTCCTTTATGCTCACTCACAATTTGATATTTGTATTTTTTATTTTCAGCCCATTTTAGGTACATTCTTCTCAACATATCTGCCCAATCTTGGCTTTCAGTTCCTCCAGCACCCGCGTGAATTTCTATATATGAGTCTAATGGATCTGCTTCATTGGATAAAAAACATTTTATTTCATTTTTTTTTGTTAGTAATCTTAAATTAGAGATACTTTGACTTACTTCATTTTGAATATCGATATTATTTTCCTCTAAAGCTAATTCATATAAATCGTCAAGATCTTTGAGTTGATTATTTGATTGATTATAGGAATCTATTAAATCTTGAAATAGTTTTTTTTCTTTAATTATTTTTTGAGATTTTGATTTATCTTGCCAGAAGTTTGCTTCAAGCATTTTATTATTATGATTTTCTAATTTTGAATGAATATCATTTTTTTCAAAGATACTCCTTAATTCTTTTATTAATTTTTTCTATTTCTTTTTTTAAATTTAAATATTTATCATCCATTAATAAAACCTTAATATATTATTGGTATCTAATCTATTGTTATTTGAGTATAAAATTTTTCCATCAGATATATTTTTACTTTTATATGACTCAATTATTGTGTTTTTTGAACTAAATTTAGCTTTGTTACCAGTATTTGGGTCTACAACCATTAAAGTTATATCTTTAGGAACTTTAAATGGTCTAGCGTGTGATTTTTTTACTGCTTTTTTTACAAACTCCTCGAAAATTGGAAGGGCCGCTTTTGATCCTGTTTCGAATTTACCTAACGGTTTTGGGTTATCCATGCCAACATAAACACCAATAACTAAATTTGAAGTAAAACCAATAAACCATGCATCAGTATTATCGTTTGTGGTACCAGTTTTTCCAGCAAGGTTTAGCCCCAGTTTTTTCAATTTTTTTCCTGTTCCTCTCTCTACAACTCCTTGTAAAATTGAAGTTAATTGATAGGCCGTCTGAGGTGATAAAACCTTTTCATAATCATCTTCTATTTTTGGAAATTCTTTTCCAGTAAAAGAAATTTTATCACAATTTGTACATTTTCTATTTTCATTATTAATTATAGTATTTCCCTCACCATCTTGAATTCGATCAATTAAAACTGGTTTAATCAATTTTCCTCCATTAACAAATGAACAATATGCTGATGTTAAATTTAATAATGTTGTTTCGGCTGAACCTAATGAAATCGATAATAATTCCTCAGGTTGTTTATAAATATTCATTCTTTTTGTGAAGTTTGCAATTTTCTCAACTCCTAAGTTTTGAGCTATTCTAACTGTCATTAAATTCCTAGATTTTTCCAATCCAACTCTTAATGTTGAAAGGCCATAGAATTTTTTTCCATAATTTTCGGGTTTCCATTTTTTTAAATCTACACCTTGATCTAAAACAAGTGGTGCATCTAAAATTAAAGAAGATGGAGTGTATTCATTTTCTAATGCCAAAGCATAGACAAAAGGTTTAAACGCTGAACCTGGTTGTCGTAATGCTTGAGATGCTCTATTAAATTCACTATTTTTAAAACTAAAACCTCCACTTAATGCAAGAACTCTTCCTGTAAATGGGTCCATAACCACCATACCACCATTAATTTTAGGAAGTTGTTGAAGACTATAAGAGTCTGAGTCGATTTTTTTTACATAAATAACATCACCAACTTTAAATAAATCTTTAAATTCTTTTTTTGTCCACGATATATCTTTATAATTAATTACACCTTGTAAATTATTCTCTGTTTCAATTATTGAATTGAATTGATTTATATTTTTTACAATTACTATTTGCCAATCAATAGATTTTTCTAATTTAAATTTTTTTTCAATATTCTTATACCAGTCTTTAGAATACTTAATATTTTTTATTGGCCCACGCCAACCCTTTCTTCTATCATAAGATACCAAACCATTTCTTAATGATTGTGTAGCAATTTTTTGTAACTCTAAATTAATTGGAGTATTAATATTGTAACCTTGGTTGTAAACTTTATTATAAGTTAATTTCTCTATGATATTTTTTCTAACATCTTCAATATAATACTGTGAATTTTCTAAAAAAACTTTTTTAACCTTTTTTAATTGAATAGTTTTATTTTTTAGCTCCAAATATTTTTTTTGATCAATAAAATTATTTTCATATAAATTTTTTAAAACGAGATCTCTTCTGAACTTTGCAAGCTCTTTATTTCTATATGGATTATATTTACTTGGTGCTTTAGGTAACGCAGCTAATAATGCTGCCTCATTATAATTAAGCTCTTTGATTGACTTATCAAAAAACTCTAGGCTTGCCGCAGCAACACCATAGGCTCCACTTCCCAAATAAATCTGATTAAGATATAATTCTAAAATTCTTTCTTTTGATAAAGCTCGTTCAATTCTAAATGCTAAAATTGCCTCTTTAATTTTTCTGTTTAAACTAACTTCGTTTGTTAATAGGAAATTTTTTGCTACTTGTTGGGTTATGGTAGATGCTCCCTCAAGTCTTTTAGAGGTCATTATATTTTGAATATTATTTACAATTGCTCTCATTACTCCTTTAGCATCAACTCCTGGATGAGAAAAAAAATTTTTATCTTCAGCTGACAAGAAAGAATTTATTACGTTTTTTGGGATTGCTTCATATGGCACAAAAATTCTTTTTTCTTTTGAAAAATCAGCCACTAGCTCTCCGTTTCCAGAATACATTTTGCTTGAAACTGGCGGCTTATAATTCTTTAAAAACCTGTAATCAG
The DNA here is from genome assembly GCA_045567235.1 of Candidatus Pelagibacter sp. GTDB lineage: Bacteria > Pseudomonadota > Alphaproteobacteria > Pelagibacterales > Pelagibacteraceae > Pelagibacter. The sequence goes on along the minus strand of JBJLDI010000034.1, from coordinate 27,111 downwards.
GAATACTGTTTGAAAAAGTCCATAAAACTATCAAAATAGTTACTGAAGAAAGCAAAAATAAACTTAAAAGTGTAACAAATATATTTTTGAATAAATTGGTCATTTTAATTTCATTATATCGCCGAATTTGTTAAAGATAAGGCATAAATATTAAACAAAATTTTTAACACAAAAAAATGAACCAATTAAATCAAATAACATGGAAAAAAATTTATATATTGATGCTTCGCATCCTAATGAAACTAGAGTTGTACTTAAATCTGAAAACAGTATCGAAGATTACGAATACGAAGGTTTAAAGAATAATCTCATAAAAAATAATATTTACTTAGGAAAAGTAAGTAGAATTGAGCCTTCACTTCAAGCTGCTTTTATTGACTTTGGAAGAGACAGGCATGGGTTTTTATCATTTAATGATATTCAGTCAGATTATTATCAAATTCCCAAAAGTGATTTAGAAATAATCAAACAAGAAGAAGAGAAAGCTAGAGAAGAACTTTCAAAAGAAGTTGAGGAAAAAGATGAAAAAAATTTAGCAGAAGGTAAATTAGAAATAGATGATCCTTTAGAAATTCAAAAAACAGAGGAAGACAAAGAAATTTCTAGTATAAGCGAAAATATTGAGGAAGATGATTTGCCCAATGATAATAATATTCAAAATGATAAAATTAATACTGTCTCTAAAGGTGAAAAAGATAAACAAAATCAAACTCGTTTCAAATTTAAAAGATATAAAATTCAAGAAGTTATAAAACCAAATCAAGTAATTCTTGTTCAAGTTATAAAAGATGAAAGAGGTCAAAAAGGAGCTGCATTAAGCACATTTATTTCGATCGCTGGTAAATATATTGTTTTAATGCCTAATACACCAAAAGGCGGTGGTATTTCTAGAAAGATATTTAATCCAGCAGATAGAAAAAAAATTAGATCTATTCTTAATGAGATCGAAATTCCAAAAGAAATGGGCTTGATAGTTAGAACAGCTGGAAGCAATAAAACTAAAAATGAAATCAACCAAGATCTAGAAACGTTAAAAAATACTTGGAATCAAATTAAAGATAATGCTTTGAGCTCTATAGCTCCCTCATTAATTCATCAAGAAAGTGAAATTATTAAAAGAACTTTGAGAGATATGTATGATGAAAATACTAAAAATATAATCGTAGAAGGTAACGAAGGTTATAAAAAAGCTCAAAACTTTATGAAAATGATGATGCCTTCTCATGTAAAGAAGATTAAAAAGTATAGAGGTAAGATACCTTTGTTTATTGAAGAAAAGATAGAACAAAAATTAAATCAAATATTTGACTCAGAGATTAAACTTAATTCAGGTGGATATTTGGTAATTAATCCAACAGAAGCTCTAGTATCAATTGATATTAACTCTGGAAGTTCAATTAGACAAAAAAATGTTGAAAGCACTGCTCTTGATACCAACGTTGAAGCAGCTGAAGAAATTGCAAGACAGATAAAAATTAGAGATCTTTCAGGTTTAATAATCATAGATTTCATTGACATGCTAAGTTATGGAAATAGAAGGATGGTTGAAAAAAAGTTAAAAGAAAAATGTAGATCTGATAGAGCAAGAATACAAATCGGCAGAATTAGTAATTTTGGTTTACTTGAAATGTCTCGACAAAGACTAAGAGAAAGTGCAGTAAAATGGAAAGTTGAATTAACTGACGAGTCATTTGCTCAAAAACTATTAAAAATAGTAGAATTAAAATCAGTACTAAATAAAGCTAAATTTGTTGAATTAAAAGTATGTGAAAAAATTTCTGATTTTTTAAAAGAAAATTTTATAGAAAATTTAACTTATTTTGAAAAGAAAAATAAGATGAAAATTGATATTATAACTGATAACTCTTTGATTATTCCAGAGTACAAAATTGATCTTAAAAATAAGTCTAAAAAAACAATAGAATTAGTTGAGCATCATGAAAAATTAAAAAACTTGGAACAGCAAAAAGTTGAGCTTAAAATTTATGATATTAAAGAAAAGAAGAAATTTAAAAAAAAAGGGTTTAAAAAAAAGTTTTACAAAAAAACTAAATAATTCCTTTTAACGGTGAAGACGGACTTCCCATTAAAGTTTTATCAATTCTTCCTGATAGGTATGATTGTCTGCCTGCAATTACAGCATTCTTAAATGCTTGGGCCATCTCAAATGGTTTTTTTGCTTTAGCTATAGCTGTATTTACTAAAACACCATCGCATCCTAATTCCATTGCAATAGTTGCATCTGAGGCTTGGCCAAGTCCAGCGTCAACTATTAGAGGTAACTTTGTTTGATTTCTTATAATCATAATATTTGTTTTGTTTAAAATTCCCAACCCAGATCCTATAGGTGCTGCCAATGGCATAATAGCTGAAGCTCCTGAATTTTCTAATCTTTTTGCCATTAAAGGATCATCGTTACAATAAACCATTACTTTAAAACCTTCTTTGGTAAGAACTTCAGTAGATTTTAAAGTTTCAATCATATCTGGAAAAAGATTTTTTTTATCTCCCAAAACTTCGAGTTTAACAAGTTTCCAACCACCAATCTCTCTCGCAAGTCTTAAAGTTCTAAGAGCATCTTCAGATGTGAAACACCCAGCTGTATTTGGTAGATAAGTAATCTTTTTGGGGTCAATATAATCCATTAATAATGGTTTATTTTTATCAGATATATTTACTCTTCTTACGGCCACTGTAACTATATCAGCACCAGAAAGTTTTATAGCTTTAGCGCATTCATTCATATTCTTATATTTTCCAGTTCCAACAATTAATCTTGAGCTAAATTTTTTTTTGGCAACTATTAATTTATCTTTCAAAAATTTACCCTCCCCCTATAAAATGAACAATCTCAATGACGTCATTATTTTCTAATTTTATTTTTTTTATTTTTTTTTTATTAATTATTTCTTTATTTAATTCTATTGCCACTTTTGTAACTGGTACTTTTAGATCATTTATTAATTCATATAACGTTAATTTATCAATAATAGTCTTAATTTTTCCATTTATCTTAATTTTTATTTTTTTTAATTTTTTCATCGTATATAAATGCTGGATGAATAATAAAATAGTTATTATTAATGGTCCCAATCTTAATCTATTAGGTGAAAGAGAACAATCACAATATGGATCTGAAACATTTGATAAATTGAAAGAAAAATGTCTTAAAAAAACTACTGAATTAAAGATTGAAGCTGAATTTTTTCAATCAAATATAGAAGGCGAAATTGTCACTAAAATTCAAGACTCTAGAAAAAATTTTGACGGAATGATTATTAATGCAGCAGGTTTTACTCATACATCGGTAGCAATCAGAGATGCTCTTGATATTTTTAAAAAACCAATAATTGAATTACATATCTCTAATATATACAAAAGAGAGCAATTTAGACATAAATCTCTCATCAGCGAAGTTGTTAATGGAGGAATTTTCGGATTAGGCACTGAAGGTTATATTTTAGCCATAATTTCAATGCAAAAGCTTTTGAAAAATGAAAATAGATAAAAAAATTATCAAAGAGTTAACTGATTATCTTAACGAGTTTAACCTAACTGAAATTGAATATACAGAAAAAGATACAAAAATAAAAGTTTCAAAATCTAATTCATCTATTTCTAGCCAGTCTATAAATTTACCGAGCACTTCTTCTACATCGGTAGGTAAGGTGGCTGCAGAAGCTACATCAGAAATAATTTCAGGTATACAAGTAACATCTCCTATAATTGGTACTGCATATCACTCACCTGAACCAGGTGCCAAAAAATTTGTAGAAGTAGGAAAAAAAATTAAAAAAGGTGATACAGTTATGATTGTTGAAGCAATGAAAACAATGAATCATGTACCATCCACTGCAGATGGAGTTATAAAAGAAATATGTGTTGCTGATGGTCAAGCAGTAGAATTTGGGCAAACAATAATCATATTAGAGTAATGTTTAAAAAGATTCTAATTGCAAACCGTGGGGAAATTGCAGTTAGAATTATAAGAGCATGTAAGGAGTGGGGAATTTCTACTGTTGCTGTTCACTCTGATGTAGACAGAGATAGTATGCATGTCAGAATGGCAGATGAAAGTGTTTGTGTAGGATCTCATCAACCTGCTAATAGTTACCTAAATATTCCTGCACTAATGTCAGCAATAGAAATTACGAATGCTGAGGCAGTTCATCCAGGCTATGGTTTTTTATCTGAAAATGCAAACTTTGCTAGAGTTCTGGAAGAAAATAATATCAAATTTATCGGTGCTTCATCTAAATTAATTCAAATGATGGGTGATAAAATTCAAGCAAAAAAAATTGCTAAAGAAAATGGTTTACCAGTAATCGAGGGATCTGAAGGTGGTGTCAAAGATATTCAGGAAGCAAAAGAACTATGTAAAAAAATTGGTTTCCCAGTTTTAATAAAAGCATCTGCTGGGGGTGGTGGTAAGGGAATGAAAATCGTTTACAAAGAAGAAGAATTTGAGACATTGTTTTACACTGCAAAATCTGAAGCGAAAAAATATTTTGGAAATGATGAAATTTACTTAGAAAAATTTTTTCAAAATCCAAGACATATAGAGGTACAAATCCTAGCTGGAAAAAATAGAACTGTTCACTTACATGAAAGAGATTGCTCAGTCCAAAGAAGACATCAAAAACTTATAGAAGAAACACCTAGTCCAGTTTTAAATGATGAAATTCGAAAAGATCTTTTTGAAAGAACTGTAAGAATGGTAAGCAAAATTGGTTATGAAGGTGCTGGTACTGTAGAGTTTATCTATGAAGATGGAAAATTCTACTTTTTAGAAATGAATACAAGAGTTCAAGTAGAACACCCAGTAACAGAGATGGTGACTGGAATTGATATTATCAAAGAACAAATTTGGATAGCTTTTTCTGGAGAAACTGCTCTTAAACAAAGCGATATAATGCCAAGAGGTCATGCAATAGAATGTAGAATCAATGCTGAGGATGCTAGCAAAAACTTTCAACCTTCACCAGGAACTATAGGAATGTGTCATCAACCTTCAGGTTTTAGAACTAGGGTAGATGGTTCAATATTTCAAGGTTATAAAGTAACTCCATATTATGACAGCATGGTATGTAAATTAATATGTCATGGCAGAAACAGACAAGAAGCTATTCAAAGAATGAATAGGTCTCTTGATGAATTTGTGATTGAAGGAATAACGACTACTATTCCATTACATAAAAAACTACTAAATCACAAAAAATTTTTAGAGTCAGATTTTAATGTAAGCTGGCTAGACAAAGAAAAAATAATTTAATAACAATCTACAAGCCAAATATCATAAACAGGATGATCAAAAGGTGCTATTGAGGGACTTGAGGAAAACATCCATCCATTAAAAACATATACTTTATCATTATCATTTTTAGTTAAATCTCTAACTTGGATGTAAGCCTTAATTTCAGGATTGTCATCAAGTTCTGAGTTTGTACATTTCATACTTTTTATTGCTAAATCTTTATAAATAAGTTCTTCAGTGTTAGTTAAACTAACTAATTCATTTTTTGAACTAATCTTATCTAAAATTTTAATATCAGTTTTAGTACCACTCATATCACTTTCTGCTTTTACAGTTATAATTTTGAATACAAAAATGCTGATGACGATGCTAATTAAAACCTTATTCAGATTTCCAGCTTTTATATTTTTTATTGATAACATTATCTTTATTTTTATATGGATAATAAGCTTTTTCAGTTCCTGTAGAATTTGATTGATGAGGTTTTTGCCAATCATACTTTTTAAATTCATGATCTTTTTCAATCTTATTTGAGGTAAAGTGCATCCAAGAATACCATTCGACAGGTATTTTAGTCGCATCAATTTCATTTGAGTATATAACCCATCTTTTACCTTTTTTATCTTCGTAATATTTGTTTCCAAAAGAATCCGATCCAACAAATTTTCCAAATAAAATAGTTTTTAATCTTGTTCCAAAGGTATCTTGATTCCACCAAGTGAAAATTTTTTTTAAAAGTGTCAACATATAAATTTTTAAATATTCAATTTTAAATTGTATAAATTAAATTAGACTAAAATATGGATTTGTATATAAATGAATTAATTCATTTATCAAAATAAATTTTAAATTGGAGTAAAATGGCAAAATATTTAGTTGAGACTTATTATACATGTACATTTAAGGTAAATCACTATCTTGATGAGATTAATGAAACAGAACTTAAAAATCTTGAGAAGAGAGATGATGGTAAATTTGAAGTTATAGATGTCAAACTTGACAACAGAAAAACAAAAAATTTAGATCCAAATAAAAACAAAGCTAAAGATAGTAAAATTGATTTAGTTACATCTAATAATGATGCTAAAAAAGAAAATTTTGAACAATCAGTTACACAAATTTTAAATAAATCTGAAAAATCAGGAAAACGATTTAGTATGCCTGATAGAAGAAAAGGCTATATTCAAAAAGCAACTATTGGAGATCACAAAGTTTATCTTCATACTGGAGAATATGAGGATGGTAAAATTGGGGAAATATTTATAGATACTAGTAAAGAAGGAGAATTAGTAAAAGCTTTAATGAATAATTTTGCGATAGCAGTTTCTCTTGGTTTACAATATGGTGTCCCATTAGATGAATACATCAGTGCATTTATTGGTACAAAATTTGAACCTTCTGGAAAAGTTCATGGTAACGATAGAATATTAAGTGCTTCATCTATTTTAGATTATATATTTAGAGAATTAGCAATTTCTTATCAAAATAGAGAAGATTTAGCTCACACACCCTCAATTGGTGGGTTAGAGTCAACTAATTCAGATGAGCTGGGCTCTGAAGATCAAAATCAACTATTAAAGATAGTTAAAGATATAACTAGTAAAGGTTTTGTAAGAAATAATTACAAAAAAAACCTTGTGGATTTATCTGATGTTAAGATTAGTCTTAAGGGTAAAAAATAATTATTTTTTAGGCTTCAGGCTAATATTTAATTCTTTAAGTTGTTTATCAGTCACATCTGATGGAGCATTCATCATCAAGTCTTGAGCATTTTGATTCATTGGGAACATTGTCACTTCTCTAATATTTTTTTCATTAGCAAGTAACATAACTATTCTATCAATTCCAGGAGCAATGCCTCCATGAGGAGGTGCACCATAGCTTAAAGCATTTATCATTCCACTAAATTTTTGATCAACATCTTGTTTTGAATATCCTGCAATAGAAAAAAGTTTATACATTAATTCTGGAATATGGTTCCTAATTGCACCAGAAGATAATTCAACACCATTACAAACAATATCGTATTGATAAGCAAGAATATCGAGAGGTTTATTAAAGTTAATCTTATCAATTTCTCCCTGAGGCATTGAAAAAGGATTATGACTAAATTCTATTTTATTACTTTCATCGTCTCTTTCAAACATTGGATAATCAATTATCCAACAAAATGCAAAAATTTCATTATTAATTAAATCTAAATCTTTTGCTATCTTGTCTCTTGCTATAGATATAATTTTTTCAAGTTCTTTTTGTTTAGAGCAGGCTAGAAATATACTATCACCCACTTCAGCGCCTGTTAACTTTAATATATCTTCCAATGCCTCTTTAGAAAAAAACTTCCCAACCGGCCCTTTTGCTGAAATTTCTTTTTCTTTTTCTATAGTAAAATATGCAAGACCTGAGGCACCCTGCTCTTTTGCCCATTTATCTATATTATCAAAAAAACTTCTTGGTTTATCTTTGGTATTTTTAGTAACAATACATCTTACAATTGATCCTGATTTCACAAGTTTTTTAAAAATTTCAAATGTCACATCATCTCTTGAAAAAATTTCTGTAATATCTTTAATAATTAATGGATTTCTAAGATCTGGTTTATCTGTACCGTATTTTAACATCGCATCTTTATATGTAATTCTAGGAAATTTATCAGATAGTAATTTTTTATTAGAAAATTTTTTAAAAGTGTTAACTAATAATTTTTCAACTACCATAAAAACATCCTCTTGTTCCACAAATGACATTTCTAAGTCTAATTGATAAAATTCACCTGGACTTCTATCTGCTCTTGCATCTTCATCTCTAAAACAAGGAGCAATTTGAAAATATTTATCAAATCCAGATACCATTATTAATTGTTTAAATTGTTGTGGTGCTTGAGGAAGTGCATAAAATTTACCTGGGTTTAATCTGCTTGGAACTAAAAAATCTCTAGCACCTTCAGGACTTGATGAAGTTAAAATTGGAGTTTGAAATTCTAAAAATCCATATTTGTTCATCTCACTTCTTATGAACGAAATAACTTTTGATCTTAAAATAATATTTTCATGAATTTTTTTTCTTCTTAGGTCAAGAAATCTATACTTAAGCCTAATATCCTCTGCATACTCTTGATCACTAAAAACCGGTAATGGTAGCTCCTTACAAGAGCCAAGAACTTTAAATTCATTTATTCCTATTTCAATTTCTCCAGTTTGAATTTCTTTGTTAATAGTCTCACTCGATCTATTTACAACTTCTCCTTCAATTCTTATGACTGTTTCTAATTGAATTTTTTCTAATTGACTAAAATTTTTATTTTCTTTGTTAATAATACACTGCGTGACTCCATAGTTATCTCTAAGATCAATAAATAAAAGATTTCCATGGTCTCTTTTTTTATTAACCCACCCTGAAAGAACAATATTGTTTCCAACATTTTCTTTACGTAATTCGCTGCAATTATGTGTTCGATATTTGTTACTCAATTATACTCCTAAAACCTCTTTAATAATCTTAAAATCAATAGGTTTTTTCTTTTTTAAACTAAGCTCGTCAACTTTATATATGAAATCAAATATTTTGCCATACGATCTATCAATTCTTTTAATAATAAAGTCTATAAGTTTTTTATCTATAGATATTTGGCGATCAGATAAGTTTTTTAATATCAGTGCAAACATTAATTCATCATCAGGCTTTTCTATTTTTTGTAATAAAAAATTTTTTGTTCTAGACCTTAAATCATCTAGCTTAAAATCTATATCTACAATAGGTTTTTCAGAAGTAATTATGATAAATTTATTGTCTAAATCAATGATATTCAACAAACTATAAATTAACTTTTCGTTAATATTTTTATCTAAGTTTTCTAATATTATATTTTCATGAATTTTAATTGTCTTTAGATCTTTATCAGACATTAAATTCGCATCAAATTTTATACCCTTAAATTTTTTAATAAATATATTAATTAAATGTGTTTTACCTGAAAATTTTTCTCCATTAATATTTAGAAAATTCTTTTCCCATTTTGGCCATTGATTCAATAAGGTAAATATATGTTTATTGCTACTTGATACATAAAAATCATCATCTTTAAAATTTTGCTCATAATCAAACTTTATAATTAGTTGATTTAAATTAATCATTCTAAAATCCAAATCTTTTTTTGAGTATCAAAATTATAGTTTTTATTTTTCATGATATTGATAAAATTTGTAGAAGTTCCATTAAATATTATCTCATAAAAAATAAAATCTTTGTTAAATTTATTAATAGAGTAATTGCTAATTAAATCTATCTTATCTAAAGTTTTCTCAAATTTCGAGGATAAATTAAAATCATTATTATTGACTTGAATTAAAAGTCGTAATTTGATCGATGTATTTATTAAATTATTTTCTTTCCAAAAATCTTCATAAATAATTTTTAAACTATCTATCAATTCAACTAAATTATCATTATCATTTAAATCAATATTATTAAATGAATTGCTTTTAATAACTTTTTTTTCTCTAATATTAATTTTAGATAAAACTTTTATTTGATTATCATCCTTAAAAAACAAAGCAATTATTGAATTATCTAAAAAATATTTTTTTATAATTTCCTCAAAATCATAATTTTCTAACTCTAAATAGTTATTTTTGATTAGATTTAAATCTTCTAAATCCTCTGTTGGCAAAATATACTCTATCAAATAAACTTTTTTATTTTCATTTTTCCAATTTTTGTGGATTGGGTTATTTGAAAATACTAATAGATCAATTTTGGATTGGTCAATTATTATAGGGATAAACAAAAATTTTTCTTCGACAATTTGAGCTGGAAAAATATTTTTAGTGTCCAAGTATTTCAAAATTTTTTTCTTATTAAATGAAACTCCTAGATTAAGATGATAAGTTTTTTTTATAAATTTTTCCTCTTTTATTGAGAATGTTTCAATCATACTTTTTATTTCATTTATATTTATATCTTTTGTTTTTTTTAAATCTTTAGATTGGACTAACTTCCCCATTAATTCTTTAAATGCTTTTTTAAACCCTTTATTTATTAGAATATCTTTATTGAAATTATTCTCTAATTTTTCTGAAATTTCTATTTCATCTATTAAAAAAGCTTTAGCATTTACCTTGTTTGTGGAAAAAAAAGATAAATTTAGAGCTAGAATTAGAAAAAAAATATATAAGACTTTCTTATAATACATAGTTATTTAAATGATATTCTAATGAATAAAAAAGCCTTTACCTATAAAAAAAGTGGCGTCAATATTGGTGCAGCAGATAAATTTGTAAGTTTCATATCAAGCATATCATCAAAAAAAAGAGGCAACAAAAAGTTTAATAATATTGGTGGATTTGGCTCCATTTCTAACCTTCCCAAAAACATTAAAAGGCCCAAAATTGTTGCTTGTACAGATGGAGTTGGGACTAAGATTGAAATAGCAAATTTATTAAATAAATTTGACACGATTGGAATTGATTTAGTTGCAATGAGTGTAAACGACTTAATTGTACAAGGTGCAAAACCAATACTATTTTTAGACTATATTTCTATTAATAAGATTGATCTAAAAAAACTTAAATCAATACTTAAAGGAATAGTTAAAGGTTGTGAGATAGCAAAATGTGAACTTGTTGGCGGTGAAACTGCTGAGATGCCAGGCACTTATGAAAAAGGGAAATTTGATATCGCAGGATTTGCAGTAGGAGTTGTTGATGAAAAAAAAATTCTAAATAAAGAAAAAATTAAAAAAGGAGATTTAGTTTTAGCAATTCCTTCATCTGGAATTCATTCCAATGGTTTTTCTTTGGTAAGACATGTGCTTAATAAAAAAAAAATAAATATAAATAAAAATTTTTTTTTAAAGAAAAATTTGATTGAGCCTACTAGAATATATGTAAAAGAAATTTTAAATTTAATTGAAAATAATTTAATAAATGGTTGTGCAAACATAACTGGTGGTGGCTTGGCAGATAATATAAAAAGAATAATACCTGATAAATTATGTGCCAGTATCGATTTAAACAAAATTAAACCTTTGGAGATATTTAGATGGCTTAAAAGAAATAATATTTCAGATAAAGAAATGTTAAAAACTTTTAATTGTGGTGTGGGTTTCTGTTTAATAATAAATCCAAAAAATCTTAAAAAGATTAATAGATTTTTTTCAAAAGAATTTAAACCTTACAAAATTGGGAAAATAATTAAACAAAAAAATAAAGTTAAACTTAATGCCAAGATTGATTGGAGTTAAAAAAAAAAATATTGCTGTTTTTATATCAGGAACTGGTAGTAATTTAAAAAATTTAATAAAACATTCCTTAAAGAAAGATTCTAAATTTAAAATTTGTTTAGTGGTATCAAATAAATTTAAAGCTAAGGGTCTTAATTATGCCAAAAGATATAAAATTAAAAAAAAATAATAAACTATTCAAACATTAATAATGCTGAAAAGAATATTCTTAATGAATTAAAGAGAAGTAAGATAGATTTAGTTTGTCTTGCTGGATATATGAAAATTCTATCGAGGAATTTTATAAAAAAATTTAAAGGAAAAATATTAAATATACATCCATCATTATTACCAAAATATAAAGGAATTAATACGCATCAAAGAGTATTAAATAATAATGAAAAGTTTTCTGGTTGCACAATCCATTACGTGAATTCTAAATTAGACTCCGGTAAAATTATTCTTCAAAAGAAAGTAAAAATTTTAAAAACTGATAACATTAGCAAACTTTCGAAAAGAATTCTCAAACAAGAACATCTATTATATCCAAAAGCTTTGAAAAAAGTTTTAACTAATCGTTAAAGAAAAATCCAATCTCTATTTTTGCATTCTCAAGACTATCTGAGCCATGAACTGAATTTTTATCTATTGATAAACCATATTTTTTTCTGATAGTTCCTTCTACTGCATCTTTTGGATTAGTTGCTCCCATCAATTCTCTATTAGCTAAAACAGCGTTTTCTTTTTCTAAAATCATAACAACTATAGGTCCTGATGATAAATATGCACATAAATCGTTGTAAAATGGCTTAGTTTCATGGACTTTATAAAATTTTTCTGCTTCTGATTTTTCTATTTGGATTTTTTTTTCCTTAACAATCTTGAATCCTTTGCTCTTAAACATTTCTTTAATTTCATTATCAAGATTTCTGTCTACAGCATCTGGTTTAATTATTGAAAGTGTTTGCTCTAAGTTACTCATAATTATCCTCTATAAGTTGATTTAATAATCTTATCCCAAACCCTGTTGCACCACCTGAATTTAAAGCACCACCGTATTTTGAGAAAGCCATGCCAGCTATATCAAGATGAGCCCAAGGTGTTTTATTAATTATAAATCTTTGTAAAAACTGAGCAGCAGTTGTTGAGCCTGCTCCACCAACATAATTTATATTTTGCATGTCAGCATTTTTGGAATTTATGAGTTTATCAAAATTTTTATGCAGTGGCATTCTCCATAATTTTTCATTAACTTTTTCACCAGCGTTTAATAATTTTTTGGATAATTCATCATTGTTTGAAAAAAGTCCTGCATATTCAGAACCTAATGAAACTATTATAGCACCAGTCAAAGTAGCCAAATCAATCATAAATTTAGGTTTAAATTTTTTTTCAGTAAATGTTAAAGCATCTGCTAAAACTAATCTGCCTTCTGCATCTGTATTTAATATTTCTATTGTTTTGCCACTGTATGATTTGACAATATCACCAGGTCTTTGTGCATTTCCTCCTACCATATTCTCTACAAGTCCTACAACACCAACAGCATTAATTTTTGATTTTCTCAATGCAAGATTCATCATCAAACCAACAACTGTAGCAGAGCCTGCCATATCATAGGTCATATCTTCCATAAATTTTGCTGGTTTTAATGAATAACCACCAGTATCAAAACAAACTCCTTTTCCAACAAAAGCTAAAGGGGCAGAATTATTTTTTGCTCCATTCCATTCCATTGTTACAAGGTATGATCCTCGTATACTTCCTTGCCCTACACCAAGTAGAGCATTCATTCCAAGTGTTTTTAATTTTTTCTCATCATATATATTTATTTTCAAACCAATTTTTTTTAATGAATTAATTCTTTTTGCATATTCATCTGGATGAAGAATGTTTCCTGGCTCAGATACTAAGTCTCTTGCAAAAAAAGATCCTTCCTCTAAAGCTTTAAATTTAAGTTGATTTTGAAATGAAGATTTAATTTTGTCTCCATATACATCTATATTAGTGGTTTTTTTTTCTTTTTTTGTCTTGTATTTATTGAATTCATAAGATTTCAATTTTAATCCATGTAAAAATCTTCCTATAAAATTTTTCTCAGGTTTAGCTTTAAGGCTATTAGAGTTTATAGCTAAGTTTGTAATCTTGTTGGTTTTAATAAAATCATATAATTCAGCTCCAAGATTTTCTACATCTGAGCTACTGGATTTATCTTTAATATTAACTAAAATAATTTTTTTTTTAGAATTAAAGTCAAAAGTTAGTATATTTTTTTTAAAATCACCTATTTTTAATAAGTCATTTACGAATGAAAACTCTTGATCAGAAATATGCTTCTTTAAGGGTTTTATATTAAATTTTTCACCTACAAATAGGACATGATTTCCTGTAATATTTTTTAAACCACCATTTTTATAATTAATTTGAACAGTCATAAATTTTAAATACAATCTATACGAGATGAATGGTATATATGTATTAAGATTAAAATTTCAATGAAAAAATTAATTTTTAAAAAGTTTATTTCTGATGTGTTAATTTTTTTTATAACATCGATCTTGATAATGGGTCTAATTGTATGGACCTTGCAGGCTGTAAATTACTTTGATTTTGTCTCAGAAGATGGGCATGGTTTAAAAGTTTATTTTGCTTATACTTTCTTAAATTTTCCGAAAATAATTCACAGATTATTACCTTTTGTATTTTTCATATCGTTATTTTATACAATCGTAAAATATGAAAATAATGATGAACTAAATATTTTTTGGATAAATGGAATAAGTAAATTTAGATTTGTTAACATAATGATAATTTTTTCAATTATTCTTATGTGCTTACAAATATGGTTAGGTTCTTATTTATCTCCCGTGTCTCAGCTTAAAGCAAGAAACCTAATTAAAAACTCAAATGTTGATTTTTTTACTAGTCTTATAAGAGAGGGTAAGTTCATTAATGCAGTTAAAGGTTTAACCATTTTTGCAGAAAAAAAAGATGTAGATAATTTTTCAAATATTTTTATTGATGACTCGTCTAAAGGATATTCAAGAATGATTTATGCAAAAAGTGGTAAAATATTATCTGATAATAAAGATAAAAAATTTGTTCTATTTAATGGAAAAGTAATTAATATTGACAAAACAAGAATTAATACTTTTGAATTTGATCAAATTGATTTTAATTTACAATCTTTTGGTTCAAATTCAATTATTAAACCTAAGATTCAAGAAATAAATTCATTTCAATTACTAAGATGCATATTTAATAAAGATATAAATCCTCCAAATGAATGTGGACAAGGTGATATGATCAGTGAAACTAAACAAGAATTATTAAAACGTTTTTTTAAACCAATATATATTTTGTTAATTACCATATTATCATGTTATTTATTTACATCAGGAAAATATAATCCAAAATTCAATCAAGTTAAAAGGTATTTATTTTTAACTATTTTTTTTATTATTCTTATTTCAGAAACCTCTTTAAGATATGCTACATCATCTAATATTTCATTAGCGATATATTTTTCAACTCCAATTTTATTATTTACATTTTTTTATATTTTAACCTATCTAAAAATAAACAATGTTTAAAACTTATCAAAAATATATAATTCATAATTTTATTTCTAAATTTTTTTTAATTACACTTATATTTTTTTCACTAATTATTATTATGGGAAGTTTAGATGAGGTCACTTTTTCAAAGGACTTAGATGTTAATTTTTTAACTCCTTATTTTTTAACTCTACTAAATGCTCCAATTACTTTATTTGAAATTTTTCCATTTATTTTTTTATTAACAACACAATTTTTATTTTATGATTTATTTAAAAAAGATGAATTAAATTTGTTAAAAACAAATGGTTTAAACAATTTTTCAATTATAAAAATTATATTTTTAATTGCTATTTGTATTGGTGTATTTAATGTTCTAATTTTTTATAATATAGCTTCAAACTTAAAATTTTATTATTCTAACATCAAAAATGGTCTTTCAAGTGACAATAAATATTTGGCTATGGTTACAAAAAGCGGATTGTGGATAAAAGATGAAATTAAAGATAAAAAATTTATTATTAAGTCAAGTTCAATAAAAGACAATTTTATTTCTGATACAGTCATCAATGAATTCAATAGTGACTATAATTTGGTTCAAATTATTCAATCCAAAAAGATTGATATTAAAAATAATAAATGGATTATTTATGATGCTACAATAACAAAAGATAACGCCACGTATTTTCAAGAAAAACCAATAATTATTGAAACTAATTTCAATTATGAAAAAATTAATAATATTTTCGCAAATATCTCTACGCTTAACATTTTTGAGTTATTTGATTTAAAAAAAGATTTTGAAAAATTGGGTTATTCCTCAGTTGAAATATTTATACATTTGTTAGGGCTATCAACAACTCCCCTCATGTATGGAATATTATCAATCTTATCTGCTATCATAATGTTTGGAATGACAAAAACCAATTCACTAGTTGTGCACATTACTACAGGTTTTCTAATTTCAGTTATGATATATTATATAATGTTTTTTTTTACGTCCTTAGGAAATAGTGGAACAATACCAGTGATATGGTCAGTTTTATTTCCAATTTTAGTTATGTCAATTATTTCAATTATAGGTTTAATCAATATTAATGAAAAATAGAATTTTTTTTATAATTTTAATCATTATATTTTGTAAAAACATTTCCTATGCACAGGAGATGTTTAATTTTGAGACAAAATCAATAGAAATTATTGAAAATGGAAATTTAATAAATGCAAGTAATGGTAAAGCAGTTTCGGGTGATAAAAATATAGAGATTATTGCAGATAATTTTCAATACTCAAATAACTCAAAAACTTTAAAAGTTAACGGAAATGCACAAGTATTAATAAAATCAGATAATTTAAAAATTAAGTTTGATGAAGGTGTTATTGATCAGAAAAAATTTACATTTGAAGCCTTTGGAAAAATTGAAGTAGAGGATCTAAATCAAAACATCAAAATAAATTCAGAAAAAATAATTTTTAACAATAAAGATAAAATTCTTTTTTCACCAACTAATTCTATTATTAGAGATAATTATGGGAATAAGTCAGTGGTAGATAATTTTAAATACGAAATTAATAAAAGTTTAATTAAAGTTAAAAATCTTAATTTAACTGATAAAGATAAAAACAGTTTAAAATTATCACTTGCGTATATAGATACTAAAAAAAATAATCTTTACGGAAAAGATGCTTTTGTAAATTTAAATAATAAAACGTTTAATGAAAATAGTGAACCAAGACTAAAAGGAAGCAGTATTATAAACAATGATATTCAAACAGAAATTAGAAATGGAATATTTACAACTTGTAAAAAAAGAGATAATTGCCCTCCATGGGAGTTATCAGCTGAAAGAATTGTGCACGATAAAAAAAAGAAAATTATAAAATATGAAAATGCATTGCTAAAAATTTATGACAAACCTGTAGTTTATTTTCCAAAATTTCAACATCCTGACCCAACCGTGAATAAACAATCAGGATTTTTAGCTCCTTCTATAAAAAGTTCATCTAATAAGAAAAATTTTTTATCTTTGCCTTATTATTTAGCTATATCTGATAATAGAGATGCAACCTTTTCACCGAGATTTTATGATCATGAAGAGTTTTTATTACAAACAGAATATAGGCAAGCAAACTCCAAAAGTAATCATATTTCAGATTTTAGTTTTAAAATTGATGATGATAAAAAATTAAAAAGTCATTTTTTTTATAATTATGATAGAAAATTTAATTTAGATAACTTTATACAGAGTGATGTTGATCTACAAATTCAAACAACTTCCAAAGATACTTATTTAAAAAAGAATAAAATAAAAGCAAAATTAAACCATGATAACAATGTTTTAAAAAGTTCAGCAAAAATCTATTTAGCTAAGAATAATTCATCAACAACTATAGAAACAATCATGTATGAAGATTTAGATAAAGATGAGTCTGACCGCTTTGAGTACATATTGCCCAGTTTAAATTATGAAAAAGAATTAGAAAATAAAACAAATTTGAACGGTAATTTCTCATTTAAGTCCCAAATACTTGGAAAAAATTATGATACGAATGTATTTGAAAAGATAAATACAAATAATTTGATTTTTACATCTATTCCTCAAATTACTGAAAAAGGCTTTTATAATAACTATGAATTTATAATTAAAAACTCTAATACAGATGCTGAGAATTCAACAAATTTAAAAAATAAAGAAAACATTTATTTGTCAGGCTTAGTGCAATTAAATTCTTCTTTACCTCTTGTTAAAGATAGTAAAAATTATAAAAAAATATTAAATCCAAAGCTAGCTTTAAAATTGGCTCCAAGCTTTACAAAAGATTATCGTTCTGAGGATAATAAAATAGATATTGATAATATTTACTCATTAAATCGAACCGAACAAACTGACAGTCTTGAAGGTGGTCTATCATTAACTTATGGAAATAATTTCTCAATATTTGATAAGAAAAACTCGAGAGATTTATTCAATTTTAAAATAGCTAATAATTTAAGATTGGAAGAGAATACAGATTTGCCAAGAAACAGTCAAATAGGACAAAAAACTTCCAGTTTTTTAAATGAGATTTACTATAAGCCTAATAACTTTTTAGAATTTAAATATAATTCTTCAATAAAAAATAATTTAACTGATATTAACTATGAAAATTTGATAACTGAGTTAAAGATTAATAATTTAGTTACAAGTTTTGAATACCTAAATCAAAATAGTTCATCGAATAATGAAACTTTTTTAACAAATAAAACTGATTTTCTAATAGACAGTTCAAATTCAATATCATTTAAAACTAGACGAAATAAAACTATTGATTTGACCGAGTATTATAATTTAGCTTACCAGTATAAAAACGATTGTTTAACTGCTTCGATTGAATATGATAAAGAATACTATAGCGATAAAGATATCAGACCTAACGAAAGTTTATTATTAAAATTAAAGATTATACCATTTAATAGAAATAATAATTTAGATTTTTAATTAATTGATGAATATAAAAATAAAATTAATTTATATCATTATATTATTTCAATTAGCCTTATGTAGTTCGTCTATTGCTAAAATTAATATTATTGTATCCGTCGATAATGAAATCATAACTAATTATGATGTATTAAAAGAGAGTAGATATTTAAGAATATTAAATCCAAACTTAGACAATTTAAATAAAGAACAAATAACAGAATTAGCAAAACAGTCATTAATTAAAGAAATAATTAAAAAAAAAGAAATTTCAAAATTTATTAGTTTAGAAGAAAAAAATCATCCCTTCATAAATGAACGTCTCAAAGACTTATTTATCAAATTAGGATATGAAGACAAAAAAGCTTTTGAATACGTTCTGCTTAATAATGAAACTTATTCATTTAAAGAGATAGAATTTAAAATTAAAATTGAACTTTATTGGAATGAATTAATATTCAATAAATATAATAATCAAGTAATAATTAATGAAAAAGAATTAGATAAAAAAATCAATAAACTTAAAAATAAAAAGCGAAGAGAGTTTTTCTTATCTGAAATAGTTTTTAGAAAAAAAAAAGATGAAGATTTAAATGAGTCGATATTAAAAATAAAAAAAAGTATCAGTGAAATAGGATTTGATAATACGGCTAATATTTATAGCATTTCTGAGAGTTCGAAGTTTGGAGGAAAAATTGGCTGGCTTAAAGAAGAGGCACTTTCAAAAGAGATATATGAAAGTATAAATAATCTTGAAGTTAAGGAGTATTCAGATGTTATAAAAATAGAAAATAATTTTATAATTTTAAGAATTGATAAAATTAAAATTGTAGAAAATAAAATAGATAAGGAAAAAGAAAAGAAAAAACTTATTCAAATAGAAAGAAATAAAAAATTAGAAAAATTTTCAAGAATTTATTTTAGTAAGGTCAAAAGAAATTATTTAATCAATGAAGAATAAGCCCATTATTTTAGTTGCAGGAGAGCCTAATAGTATTTTTTTAGAAATTTTTTTTAAGGCAATAAAATTCAAAAAATACAATTCACCATTAATTTTAATTTGTTGTAAAAAAATTTTATTAGATCAAATGAAAAAAAATAAATTTAAAAAGAAAATAAATATTTTAGAATTAAATAAATTAAAAAAATATAGTCTTAATAACAATAGTATAAATTTAATTGATGTTGAATGTAAAAAATTAAATAAAAATTTTAATATAAATTTAACAAACAAATATTTAATTACTTCTTTTAAGTTGGCTCTCAAATTAATTAAGGACAAATTTTCAAGCAAATTAATTAATGGCCCAATAAATAAAAAATCATTTCTAAATAAAAAATTTCTTGGAATAACAGAATATATTTCAGATCAATGCAAAATTAAAAAAACTGGTATGCTTATATATAATAAAGAATTATCGGTATGCCCCTTAACAACACACTTACCAATAAAATTAGTTGCAAAAAATGTTACAAAAAAACTTATTAATGAAAAAATTGATCTTATAGATAAATTTTTTAAGAAAAATTTAAAATATAATCCTAAGATAGCTGTTACTGGCTTAAACCCTCATTGTGAAAGTATTTTAAAATTTAATGAAGATGATAAAATTGTATATAATGCAATTAATTCTCAAAAAAAAAAGGGGGTTAATGTGAGTGGCCCATTTCCAGCTGATACTATATTCTTAAAAAAAAATAGAAAACAATTTAACGTTATTCTTGGAATGTATCATGATCAAGTTCTTACACCCGTTAAAACTATATTCGAATTCGATGCTATTAACATAACGATGGGATTACCTTTTTTAAGAGTAACACCTGACCATGGCCCAAATCAAAATATGGTAGGAAAAAATATTTCTAATCCAATTAGCTTGATAAATGCTATAAATTTTTTAGATAGAAATTGATTAAAGCTAAAAAAAGTTTAGGCCAAAATTTTTTAATTGATAATAATATTATTGATAAAATATTAAATATTGTTGAGATTAAGAATAAAAATGTATTAGAGATTGGTCCTGGTACTGGAAACCTTACTTCAAAAATTTTAGATAAAGCTCCAAAACAAGTTACTGTAATAGAAAAAGATAAAAATCTTGTAAAATTACTTAAGGAGAATTTTGGATCTAAGATGAAGATTATTAACCAAGATATTTTAAATATTAATGAAAATAATCTTGAAAAAGAAAAATTGACAGTATTTGGAAACCTTCCATACAATATTTCTACTGAAATATTATCAAAGTGGATAACTAATATTGATGATAAAAATTTTTGGTTCGATCATTTAATATTAATGTTTCAAAAAGAGGTTGCTGATAGAATAATTTCAAAATTTAATACGAAAAATTATGGTAGACTATCGATTTTATCAAATTGGAAGCTAAATATTAAAAAAATATTTGATATAGGACCTTCGTCTTTTTCACCAAGACCAAAAGTTGAAAGCACAGTTTTATTTTTTGAGCCTAAAAAAAATTTCTATAAATTGAATAATCCAAAAAATTTAGAAAAAGTTACAAGAATTTTTTTTTCCCATAGAAGAAAGATGATTAAAAAACCATATAAATTAATGTTTAATGATAATTTAGATATAGCTGATAAACTTAAAATTAAATTAAATCTCAGGCCTCAAAATTTAGATTATGAGACTTATTTTAAACTTACAGATGAATATGAGAAATTAAATGGTTAATTTTTCAACATGGTTTCTGATGTATTCCAAGTCATAATCTTTCGACCCATCATTTACTTCAGCTTTAATCAAATTATGAATCTTTTTATAACAGTCTTGTAAATTATCATTAATAACTACGTAATCATAATTAATCCAATGAAGAACATCTCTTTCAAATTGTTTCATTCTTTCCTCAACAATTAATTTGTCTTTCATGTCTCGATTTGACAATCTTTCAAATAAAATTTCTTTACTGGGTGGTAATATAAAAAATGTAATTAATTTATAATCTAAATTTTTATTTTTAATTTGATCAGCTCCTTGCCAGTCTATATCAAATAAAATATTTCGACCTTTATTAAGTTTTTCTATAACTGGAGTTCTGGTGGTTCCATAAAAATTATTGAATACTTTTGCGTATTCTAAAAATTCTTGATTTTGAATTAATCTTTTAAACTCTTGATCACTTACAAAATAATAATCTTTATCTGGTGTCTCATTGGGACGCGGTTGCCTGGTCGTATGAGATATTGATACCTTAAAATTATCTTGTTTAGAAAGAAGATTTACTAAAGTCGTTTTACCAGCTCCAGAAGGAGAAGATAAAATTACCATTATCCCATCATTTGGTGTGGGCATTCAAAAATTTATTAGTTAGCTTTGCCTTCAATAAATTTAACAGCATCTCCTACTGTTAAGATTTTTTCTGCTTCACTATCGGAAATTTCTGAACCAAACTCTTCTTCAAAAGCCATTACTAATTCTACAGTGTCTAAGCTATCTGCACCCAAATCATCTATAAAGCTAGAATCTTCTGTAACCTTTGACTCATCAATTCCTAAATGGTCGGCAACTATTTTTTTTACTTTGCTTGAAACATCTTCTGACATATTAATCCTTTTTTGTTATAAAATTGTTAATAGTTTAATTGATTGGTTTGTCAAGCCATATACATCCCACCATTAACATGTAAAGTTTCACCATTAATATAATCTGATTGACTTGAGGCTAAAAAAATAACTGCATTTGCAATATCTTGCGGTTCTCCGAGCCTTGCGGAAGGTATTTTTGAAATAATTACTTCTTTGAATTTCTCATCAATTTTATCTGTCATTGCAGTTTTAATAAATCCAGGAGAAATACAATTCACATTAATATTTTTTTTTGCATATTCGATTGCTAAACTTTTAGACATTGCAATAACACCAGCTTTTGATGCTGTATAATTAGCTTGTCCTAAATTACCAGTATGACCAACAACAGAGGTAATATTAATAATTTTTCCTTTTTTATTTTTTAGCATTTTTTTCACAGCAAATTTACTCATCAGAAATGTAGAGGTTAAATTTAAATCTACTACTTTTTTCCATTCCTCTAAATTCATTCTGATTGCTAAATTATCTTGAGTAATTCCCGCATTGTTAACAATGCAATCCAAACCACCTAATTCTTTTGAAGCATTTTCTATAAATTCCTCAATTTTTTCATTTTGAGAAATATCAAATTTTAATATTTTAACATTTTTGAATTTATTTTTTAATTCCTCTAATTTTTCTTCTCGAGTTCCAGATGCTAAAATATTAGCACCACAATCATTTAATTTTTCAACTATAGAATTACCTATTCCACCAGATGCGCCTGTTACAATAATTTTTTTATTTTCTAAATCTTTCATATCTTTATACTTTTTATATCATCTTCATTGTTTATTGAAATAACTTCAACATCTTTATTAATTCTTTTTACTAAACCAGATAAAACTTTTCCAGGTCCAATTTCAATAAATTGATTTACTCCTTTTTCAATCATATTTATCACACTTTCTCTCCAACGAACTCTATTTTCGATTTGTTTAACTAACAAATCTTTTAACTCATTAGCATTAAATATTTCATTAGCTGTTATATTAGAGACAAGTGAGTTTTTACCTTTTTTAAAATTTAATTTACCAAGCTCTTCTCTCATTACATCTGTGGCTTTGCTCATGAGACTACAATGGAACGGCGCACTTACTGGTAGTTTTATATTCTTAATTCTATTTTTTTTCAAAAAGGAACCTAGGTTTTCTAAATCTTGAATTCTTCCACTCACTATAATTTGGCCTTCTGAATTATCATTTGCAATTTCAGCTTTAAAGCTATTTTGATTATCTTTTAAAATATTTTCAATATTTTCAACTGATGTTCCTAAAACTGCTAGCATTCCCCCTTCTCCTTTTGGCATTGAGTTTTGCATTGCATTTCCTCTTATTTTTAGAATCTTTATTGTATCTCTAAAATCTAAATATTCTGCGCAAGCAATTGCTGAGTATTCACCAAGAGAATGTCCTGCAAAAAAATTCGCTTTATTTAAATCCTTATTAAATTGATTTTTAATTACCTGGAAGATTGAGTAGCTAATTAAAAAAATTGCAGGCTGAGTGTTTACGGTTAAATCTAATTCTTCTTTAGGACCTTCTAAAATTATTTTAGATAATGGTATGTTTAGCGCTTCATCAGCTTCTGTGAATAATTTTTTTACGAGATCATGCTTATCATAAAACTCTTTTCCCATACCTACAATTTGTGAACCCTGTCCTGGAAAAATTACTGAAAACATTTAAAAATCTATTTAATTTTTACTCTTTTTACGGTTGTAATTGAAGACTTATAATAGTATATCCTCACTTTTTATTAAAGAATTTAAATGAATTTTTACGAACACACTATTATAGCTAGACAAGATACATCGCCCAGTGAACTTAAGCAGCTTACTGATAAATATTCAAAAATTGTCGAAAAGAATGAGGGTGAAGTTGTTAAAACTGAAAATTGGGGCCTTTTAAACTTATCTTACTTGATAAAAAAAAATAAAAAAGGTAGCTACATTCACTTTAAGATTAAAGGAAAAGGTAAGGTTGTTGAAGAGCTTGAAAAAAATGAAGCGATAGACAAAAAATTACTAAGATACTTAACAGTAAAAGTTAAGAACTTTGATTTAGAAACAAATTATTTTGCTAAAAGGGAAGATAGTGAAAAATTTGAAAAAAAAGATAAAAAATTAAATTAATCATGCCAAAAAGACAAAGTGGAAACAAGAAAAGCAAACAAAGTAACTTCGCTAAACTAAGTATTTTTCAACCAAATAAATATAAATTTAAGAAGAACTGCCCATTATCAATTAAGGGAGCACCAAAAATTGATTATAAAAATATTAAATTGCTTAAAAAATATATGTCAGAAAATGGTAAAATTTTACCCTCAAGAATTACAAACGTTAGTCAAAAAAAACAAAGAGAGTTATCTCTATCAATCAAAAGAGCTAGAAACCTAGCGTTATTATAAAATGAAAGTTATTTTACTAGAAAACGTTAAAAGAATTGGATCAATAGGTGAAGTAATTGATGTTAAAAGAGGTTTTGCTAGAAATTTTTTAATATCTAATAAAAAAGCGCTGTATGCTTCTAAAGAAAATATTAAAGAAGTAGAAAAAATTAAATCAAATCTTGCAAAAAAAGATAATGAAAAAAAAGCTGAGGCACAAAAAATTTCTGAGCAGATTAATTTAAAAGAATATTCAATAAATAAACTATGCACAGAAAATAAAGAATTATATGGTTCAGTTAAACCAACTGAAATTTCGAAACTTATTCAAGATTTCAACAAAATTGACATCAAGCCCTCAATGATACAACCCGTTCGAGAAATTAAATCTCTTGGCAAGTACAAGGTAAAAATTTCTTTACACTCAGCAGTTGATGCGGAAATAACTATTAATGTGCAATCTGCTGAAACTATTCAGTAATTATACAATTTCATCCACAGTATTTTTTTTAAATTTTTAATAATTATTTTTCATATAAATTGTTTTTATGGAAAATAATCTAAGTATCGTTAAAGATAAATTTAAAGAACTTCCTAATAACATTGAAGCTGAACAATCAATAATAGGTTCAATTTTAGTAACAAATGAAATTTTTGATGAAATTAACACAATCATTACTAATATAAATTTTTATGATCCAATGCATCAAAAAATTTATAACGCTATTGAAAACTTAATTTATAAAGGGATGCTTGCAAATCCTATTACTTTAAAAAATTATTTTGAAGATGAAAAAGATGATTTAAATATTCCAGAATACTTAGTAAAAATTACAAAATTTTCTACTTCTGTTAGACAAGCAATCGAATATTCAAAAATTATTTATGATATGTTTGTTAGACGTGAATTAATTAAAATTTCCGAACAAACTATTGATAGTGCAAAAATAAATGACCTGGATACCAGTGGTCAAAATATTATTGAAAATTCCGAAAGATTACTTTTTGATTTAGCTGAAAAAGGTTCTTTTAATTCTTCTTTGGTAAAATTTGATGATGCCATGAAACAAACAATAGAAATGGCATCAGCTGCTTATAAAAATGAGGGTGGTATTGTTGGAGTACCAACAGGGTTAAGAGATTTAGATGACAAGCTCGGAGGATTACACCAATCAGATTTAATCATTATTGCAGGTCGACCTTCAATGGGTAAAACATCTCTAGCAACAAATATTGCTTTTCATGCAGCAAAACATATTCAAGATAATGGAAAAAAATCTTCAATTGCCTTTTTTTCTCTAGAAATGTCCTCAGAACAATTATCAACCAGAATTTTGTCTGAACAAGCTAGAATTGGATCAAATGATATCAGACGTGGAAGAATTTCAGATGAACAATTTGATCAATTTTTAGAAACTTCTAAAAATATTGCTGAGCTTCCATTGTTTATTGATGAAACACCAGCAATAAGTATTGCTGCAATGAGTAATAGAGCGAGAAGAATTAAAAGATTACATGGTCTTGATATGATTGTTGTTGATTATATTCAATTAATGAAAGGTACTACTTTTAATAAAGATGGAAGAGTTCAGGAAATCTCTCAAATCACTCAAGGACTAAAAGCTATTGCAAAAGAACTTGGTGTTCCAGTTGTGGCATTATCACAGTTATCAAGACAAGTTGAACAAAGGGACGATCACAAACCTTTATTAGCAGACTTAAGAGAATCAGGCTCAATAGAACAAGATGCAGATGTTGTGATGTTTGTTTATAGAGAAAGCTATTACTTACAAAGAAAAGAGCCTCGTGAGGCAACTGTTGAACATGCGGAATGGCAAGCTAAAATGAATGAAGTTGCTCATTTAGCAGAAATTATAATTGGGAAACAAAGACACGGCCCAATAGGTAAAGTAACTCTTGAATTTGAAGAGAGATTTACAAAATTTAAAGATACTCAAACTAATTAATTTCAAATATAAAAGAGCTTATGTTTGCTCATTTGTATGAAAATGTAATTTTAAAAAGTCCAAAGTCAATATTTGCAATATTATTAATTGCTTTACTTAATTTTGGTTATTTTTCTAAAGATTTTCGACTAGATGCCTCATCTGAAACATTATTAATTGAAGGCGACCCAGATCTTGAATATTTAAGAGAAATTACAGACCGATATGGGTCAAAAGAATTTTTAATTCTTACTTATACTCCAAATGAGGGAATGGTAACAGATAGCTCAATTAATAATCTTTTGAGTTTAAAATATAAAATTCAAAGTTTAGATTGGGTTCATAGTGTCATAACTCTTTTAGATATCCCTCTTTTAAGTAATTCAGATGCACCTCTTCAAGAAAGATTAGAAGGTTTTAAAACTCTTAAAGATGAAGATGTTGATAAACAAAGAGGATTTAAAGAAATTTTAGAAAGTCCTGTTTTTAGAAATTTTGTAATAAGCGAAAATGGAAAAACAAGTGGAATCATAGTTAACATTAAGCAAAACCCGACTCCTGAAGATATAGAAAATAAATCTCGAGAAGAAATTGAAGAATATCGAGATAAAATAAAAAAACAAAATCATGAAAACATTTTGGAAATTAGAGATGTTATTAAAAGCTATGAGGACATTGGAAAAATCTATTT
>JBJLDI010000033.1:0-6564 GCA_045567235.1 Candidatus Pelagibacter sp. | reverse complement strand
TGAATATTTTTTTTTATTGTTTCTTGGTCTAAATAATTCATTTTTTTCCCAATAATCATAAATTCTATCTTCTGCTGTTGTATGGTCGTATTTACTATTATCCATTATTAATTTTTTTAAGCATTTATGATTATATTTAAGTTTAATAAAGTTAAATTAAGAAATCATTATAATTTTAAAAGTTTCTTTATCATTATCGCATAACTATAGATTTTCATTAAAAATTTTTCTATATAAATTGTTAAAAATATAGTTTTCTTTTTATAATTCTTAGTCAAATATACTTTTTTATCAGATGTATGATAAATTTAAGTAATTATTTTTTTGTATTGAATTTTGATTATTTTCATTTAAGAATTTTAATTTAACAACTATTATAGTATCTTTATTAATCAAATGAAAAAAACAAGTAAAAAGTTAAAATATTTTTTTTCTATTATAAATATTATTATTGTTAAACCAAGTGAATAATTTTTTTTATACGATTAAAAATAGATTATTTGCTTTTACTAACGAAGCAAAAAAACTTAAACCTCCTACATATAAAGAATTAATAAAATATCAAAATTTTCAAAGAAAAAATAATAACAAGCTAGCATTAAGTTTTGGTGCTGGAAGATGTGGTCAAAATTGGTTTTCAAAGATTTTTAATAGTCATCCAAATTGGGTAGCAACTAATGAACGATTTGCACAATATGAAGCTTTCTATAGATATATTTGTTACTACAATTTACCAATCTATAAAGATGGATTTATGAAACTTATAGAATTGGCATCAAAGAGAG
The DNA here is from genome assembly GCA_045567235.1 of Candidatus Pelagibacter sp. Lineage (GTDB taxonomy): Bacteria > Pseudomonadota > Alphaproteobacteria > Pelagibacterales > Pelagibacteraceae > Pelagibacter. The sequence goes on along the minus strand of JBJLDI010000033.1, from coordinate 5,779 downwards.
ATATGGCAAAATTTCAAAATAGTTTTATCTCATCGCCGTATTTTGCTTTAGGTGTAGATGAATTAACAAACAAACTTAAAGCAGACTATATTTTTTTTTTAATTAGAAATCCAATTCAAACAGTAGAAGATTTTTATGATAAAGGATGGTATCAATATTTTAATGATCAAAAAGAAATTAATAGCCCATTGATTGATATTACTGGTGATCAGTATAGATCATTTTCTAGAATTGTTCCAAAAGGTGAATTTTTAAAAGAATGGTTATCATTAACTAGAATTGGAAAGATAACATGGTTTTATTCTACATTTAATAAAGCCATTTATTCAGATTTTAAAAAAATACAGAATGTTGATAAGTTTTTTGTAAAGTTAGAAGATGTTCATCAAAATTATATTGTTTATGAAAAACTTTCAAAAAAATTTAATTTTGAAAATAAATTGACTAAAGGTCAATTTTATAATGTTTTAAATAAAGCTGCAAATTATAAAACTAGCTTTAATTATTTATATAAAGACTGGAGTGATCTTGAAAAAAAGGAATTTGAAAATATTGTATACAACAATTTTCCACATTATGACGAAATTACTACAAATATATAATTTTATAAATTTTAGTAATTTAAAAAATGAATAATTTTTGACTAATTTCCATGACTCATAATCTTTTTTAAAATTTTTTGTTTTAAGCTCAATATAATAGATTTGTACTTACTTTTATAACTTTTTGAATTATATAAGTCTTTATCAGAGGATCTTAAAGGAACTCTCCAATTACCATATATAAATTCTAAGAATTCTTCTGGATTATTTGGACAATTAAATTGACGCTCTAAAAAATCAATTTTAGAGAAACTTTTTAGAAATTTTGAAGGAATTGAGAACTCTCTTCGCCAGTATACATCTTTAATTTGAGAATAATTCCAAGACCAAATTGTATAACCTGTTACATCTTCAGGATATTTTCCTACAAAGTCAATTTTAGAGTCATCTTTTTTTTTATTTATTTGTTTAATTTTAAAACCATCATTTTCTAATTTATTAACAATTAAATCTATATTAGGTAATAGTTCGTTTGAAAAAACACTTATTTCTATATCCCAGTCCCATTTTATCAAATCGTTATCTCTTATGGCTCCTAAAAGGATTCCTGTGTGTAAAAAATAATTTATCTTCAGCTCATCTAATATATCACAAATCTTTAAGAACTCTTTTTTTCTAACTAATAATTCATCACTTGTTCTATTTCTAACTTTAGGGTCCATAGTATTATGATAATTGTTTTATAATATTATTAGTAAAGCTTCAATGACATCAATACAGAATTTATGCTTAAAAACTCAGCCAAGTTTAAAAAAAAACTTAAATAAATATAAATAATATATTCAATTATTGTAATGAAATTAAATTAGTACCTGATTAAAATATTATAGAATTTAAAAGATCAATAATAATCTTGTAATAAAATAAAAGGTTGCTATTAGTTAAATCAACTTTACGAATTGATTTAATGGCAACGTGGCGGAATGGTTACGCAGAGGATTGCAAATCCTTCTATCCCGGTTCGATTCCGGGCGTTGCCTCCAAAAAAAATCTTGTTTTAGTTTAAAAAAAAAGTAAATTGAGTTCTTTATATTCCTCGGTAGCTCAGTTGGTAGAGCAGTTGACTGTTAATCAATTGGTCGCAGGTTCGAGTCCTGCCCGAGGAGCCAATATCAAGATTAAACAGCTTTTGAAATAACTGTTTTTGTAATTTGCAAAGATTTATTGAATTTAATTTTTTGATCAGCGCTTAGTTCTGAATAAAGCTTTGTTAAAAAGTTATAATTAATATTCATATGACCTTCTTGAGATTTTTCTAAGTTAATTAAATATTCAGAAAAATCTTCAAAAAAGTAATTAATTGGTACTTTTAAATAATTTGATAATTGCAACAATCTTATCGAGCTTACACCATTAGTTCCTTTTTCGTATTTTTGAATTTGTTGAAATGTTACATTGATTGCTTTTGCTACTTTAGTTTGCGTTAGACCTAAAGCTAGTCTTCTAAGCTTAAGCTTATTGCCTAAGTGCTTATTAAAATTATCTTCCATTAAGACCCCTCTTAAAGTTTTTTGAATTAATTGCATTCAACTAGTTTTTGATACCTACTGCAACTATAATTTTTTCTTTTTTTTAAAGGAATAGCTGTTATGTAAAAAATATGTCAAGTATTACTTGAGGTCTAATTTGAGAAATATTTGTTGAATTAACTATTGACTATAGTATCTGGCTGAGGAAAAGTTTAGTCCTTTCACTCCGTGGGTTAGCAAAAAATTCTTTAGTATCAGCCTTTTCTACTATCATTCCTTCATCCATAAATATCATTTGATCTGCTACTTCCTTAGCAAATCCCATTTCATGAGTAACAACTATCATTGTCATTCCTTCTTTAGCTAAATTAACCATAACATCGAGTACTTCTTTAATCATTTCAGGGTCTAGTGCAGATGTAGGTTCATCAAAAAGCATTATTTTAGGTTTCATACATAAGGCTCTAGCTATAGCTACTCTTTGTTGTTGACCACCTGATAGCTGACCAGGGTATTTTTGTGCTTGATCTAGTATTTGAACTCTCTCCAAATGTTCTAAAGCTAATTTTTCAGCTTCCTTTTTTGGTAATTTTTTTACCCATATAGGAGCTAAAGTACAATTGTCTAAAATTGATAAATGTGGAAATAAATTAAATTGTTGAAATACCATTCCAACTTCAGCTCTAATTTGTTCTATATTTTTAGTGTCTTCAGTAAGCATGTTACCATCAACTATTATGTCCCCTTCTTGATGTTCTTCTAATCTATTAATGCATCTTATCAATGTAGACTTACCAGAACCAGAAGGACCACAAACAACAATTTTTTGTTTTGGTTTAACTTCTAGATTTATTTCTTTTAAAACTTGGAAATCCCCAAACCATTTATTCATATTATTAATTTGAATTATATTGTCTGACATAAAAATTTATCGATCTGTTTTGTATTTTTCTTCTAAATTATAGCTATATTTACTCATTGCATAACAAATAATCCAGAAAATTATTGCAGCGAATACATAACCTTCCATAGCAAATCCTAACCATTCTGGATTGGTTTTAGCTAAATTAAGCATACCTACTATTTCTAATAAACCAACTACAAAGATTAATGGAGTATCTTTAACTAAGGCTAAAAATGTATTTGCTATTCCTGGAATTACTAGTTTTAAAGCTTGAGGTAAAATAACAAATATATGCATTCTCCAGTATCCCATTCCTAATGATTTTGCTGCTTCATACTGACCCCTAGGAAGAGCTTGTAACCCTCCCCTTATAACTTCAGCAACGTATGCAGCTTCAAATAATGAAATAGCTATTATACATCTTACCAATTTATCTATAAAAAAATCTGCTGGTAAAAACATTGGGAACATTACAGCAGACATGAATAACACCGTTATTAAAGGAACTCCTCGCCAAAATTCAATAAAGCCTATTGATATATATCTTATTAGAGGGAACCCAGATCTTCTACCAAGAGCAAAAGCCATACCTATTGGAAAACAAAAAATTAAACAGAAAAAAGAAATTATGAAAGTAAGTGATAATCCACCCCATGCACCAGTTTCTACCCAATTTAATCCATCTAATTTTCCTAATTCAATTAACTCTTCATAAAAAATAAAATATTTCAATAAAATATAAAGACCAAATGGAACGATTAAGAAATAGTAAAACTTAAATTTACTAGGTATAAAAAAACCAATAATAATAGATAAAATTGCAGCAATAATTCCATAAGAAAAATCAAAAAATACTGGACCACCTGAGATAAAGAAAAAGATGAATAGGAATGCTATAAATGGATAAATTACAACATAATAAAGAGTTAAGTATTTTTTAAATCTGTCAGTTGCAAAATATCCAACTGATCCAAGTAAAGCTAAAGCTATAAAAGATAAGTTAATTCTCCATTGTTCTGCATTTGGATACATCCCATACATAAATCTTCTAATCCAAACTTTTATATAAGTCCAACAAGCTCCTGAACCTGTGCACACATCTTTTGAGTCTCCAGCAAAACTAGCGTCAACAAAAAACCAGCTTAATATTGGTGGAATTGATTTTAGAATTATAAATATTATTAATAAAGATAATACAGCATTAAAATTATTAGTATTAATATGCTTATTTAATAGATCTAATTGTTTAATGCCACTTAACTCAATTCTAATAAAATAAAGCCCAATAAAGCCAATTATTAACGGTAATAAAAAACTTAAAAAATTAGGTAAAAATCCTGTTAGATTTAAACTAAAAAAAGAGTTCAAAAGAACATCTAATACGCTAAGGAAAAACAAAAAAGTACCTAAATATAAAAAGGTATAAAGATTAGACTTATCGGGTTTTAAGAAATTAATTTTAGACACTATTTTTCCTGTATTGCTATTTTTTTATTATACCAGTTCATTAATATTGAAATTGAAATACTTAACGATAAATAAGTAAACATTGTAATAGATACAATCTCAATTGCCTTACCAGTTTGCATTAAAGCGGTTCCTGCAAAAACTAGCACTAAATCAGGATAAGCTATTGCAGCCGCTAATGAAGAATTTTTAGTAAGATTTAGATACTGGTTTGTTGTAGGTGGTATTATTATTCTAAGAGCTTGAGGCATTATAACAAGTTTAAGTACTTGATTTGGAGTAAGACCAATTGAAGCTGCTGCCTCCTTCTGGCCTTTGCCAACACCTTGAATTCCAGCTCTAACACATTCTGCTATAAAAGTTGCTGTGTATAAAGATAAAGATAACGCTAAGGCAATTAATTCAGGGGGCAAACTTACACCACCCTCATAGATAAATGATGTAGTCGCAAGTTGTTTTAAAACTGGAACTTCAAAAGATAGTCTTACTCCTCCAATTAAAAAACTCAAAAGAGGTAAAATTAATAATAAACCTATTGATATTAATAAAACTGGTGTTTGTTTACCTTGGGTTTCTTGTATTTTTTTTGCGTGAGTACGAATGACAATAATTGCAATAATTGCAGCAACTACTGAGTAAAAGAAAATATTAAAATTTTCCCAAATAAAAGCAGGAACAAAGTATCCTTTGATAGTTAAAAAAGTAACCCCTAATAAAGGTTCGGCATCTTGTGGGAGTGGTAAAGCCCTTAAAGCAGCAAAGTACCAAAAAAATATTTGTAAAAGTAGCGGTATATTTCTAAAAAATTCGACATAAAAAGCTGCAAATTTATTAATTAAATAATTAGGAGATAATCTTGCTATTCCAACTATCACTCCAAGTATGGTTGCAAGAATAATTCCAATAACTGAAACGAGTATAGTATTTAATAAACCAACTAAATATGCTCTAAAATAAGAATGAGATCCATCATATTCTATTAAAGAAAATTGAACATCAAATGATGACTCTTGAGATAAAAATCCATAACCAAAATCAATACCTCTATTTTCCATATTGACTTGAGCATTGTATGTAAAAAAACCAAAAACTAGAACAACAGCTAAAACTGTGATTAGTTGTGGCCCTATATCTTTAAGTTTAAAATTCACTATGGGAATAATATATGGGTTTATAAAAAAAGGGCTAGAAAAATCTAGCCCTTTTTAATTAATTTATAACTTAAATTATCTTGATGGCGGAACGTATAAAATACCACCTTTAGTCCATAATTCATTTGGACCTCTGTCTGGTAAAATACCAGTGTCAGCTATATTTCTCTTATAACTTTCACCATA
>JBJLDI010000032.1:0-6769 GCA_045567235.1 Candidatus Pelagibacter sp. | reverse complement strand
AGGGGCGTTCTGTTGCCAGGTGCCCCAAACCCCGACTACCTAATTAACAAAGTTAATTATGCAGCAATTGCGTAACTTTCGTTAGCATTTATAAATTAGCCCTTTACGGAGGAACAATTCCGAACGAAAGAATAGCCTTTAGACATTCGTCGATTCTGGTTCACCCCCATAAGTTGTAATGGTGGAGGTGGTGGGTACTGCCCCCACGTCCGCAATGGTTATTACGAAATTCGTTTATCGTCGTAGTTGGCAAGCCAACACTATTAATATAAAAACAATCTTAAGAGATTCAACAAAAATCATGAAATTAACTAAAGAACAATCACAAGAGATTAAAGATCAACAATCTCAACAAAACTCAACAAAAAGAGTAACTGCTCCAGAGCTTGAAAAGATTCTTTATGAAGCTATGCCAGCTCTTGATCACGGATTTGTAAGAGTAATAGACTATATGGGTGATGATACTTCAATTGTTCAATCAGCCAGAGTCTCATATGGAAAGGGAACCAAGCAGGTTTCAACAGATAGTGGTTTAATAAAATACTTAATGCGACATTGGCATAGCACACCATTTGAAATGTGTGAAATCAAATACCATGTTAAGCTTCCAATATTTATAGCCCGTCAATGGATTAGACATAGAACAGCAAATGTAAATGAATATTCGGCGAGATATTCTATCTTAGATAAAGAATTTTATTTACCAACAGGAGAAAATCTTGCCGCACAATCATCAAGCAACAGACAAGGAAGAGGAGATGTAATTGAAGGTGAGCAAGCAAAAGAAGTTTTAGAATTATTAAAAAGTGATGCGGAAAGAACTTATGATAATTATGAGATGATGCTTAATGAGAGATTTGATGGTTCAATTATCGACAAAAATAAAAAAGGGTTAGCAAGAGAATTAGCAAGAATGAATTTAACTTTAAATACTTATACCCAATGGTATTGGAAAACTGATTTATTAAATCTAATGAACTTTTTAAGACTTAGGGCCGATAGCCATGCTCAGTATGAAATAAGAGTTTATGCAGATATAATGTTAGATACAGTTAAGAAATGGGTTCCAATTACTTATGATGCTTTCATGGATTATAGAGTAGGTGGTACAGAAGTTTCTGCTAAAGGTAAAATAATTATTCAAAAGCTTATCAAAGGTGAAAAAGTTAATGCTGATAGTTCAGGACTATCTAAAAGGGAGTGGAATGAATTAATGAGCGCCTTTGATCTTACAGATAAGTTGATTTAATCTTATTAGCAAATTCCAAATATATTTTTGAAATTTCATGATTTGGATTAGATTCTACTATTGGTTTTCCATCATCACCAGTTTTTCCAATTTCTGGGTTTATTGGTATTTCGCCTAAAAATTCTTTTTTAAACTCATCTGCAGTTTTTTTAACTCCTCCTTCACCAAAAATTTTATATTTTTTTCCATCGTCACCTGTAAAATAACTCATATTATCAATTAAGCCTAAAATTTTTACACCAAGTTTATCAAACATTTTAATTCCTCTTTTAACATCTAATAGAGCTACTTCCTGAGGTGTAGAAACAATAATTACTCCATCCATTTTTATATCTTGTGAAAATGTTAATTGAGTATCCCCAGTTCCTGGTGGCATATCAACAATTATAAAATCTAAATCTTTCCAGTTTACTTTTTGAGTAAAAGTTTTAATTGCACTAGTTACCATAGGTCCACGCCAAATCATGGGTGTTTGTTGATCAGTTAAAAAACCAATAGACATACATTGAATATCATATTTTACGATTGGTTCTAATTTTTGACCATCGCTTTTTGGTTTTTCATTAATACCAAACATTTTTGGAATTGATGGACCATAAATGTCAGCATCTAATAATCCAACTTTGCAACCAATTTGCTTCAAAGCTAAAGCTAGATTTGTAGCAAAGGTAGATTTACCTACGCCACCCTTTGCACTTGATATTGCAATTGTGAACTTAGTACCATTAATTGGATTTTTAACTGGTGTTTTTCTGCTCATTTTAGCTCGCATTGCGTCACTTAATTCTGGTTTTTCCTTTGGCATTATTGGATCTTAACTTGTTTTTCCATATAAAGACATTATATAGATTGCCATATGTCAGATGATTTTAGACAAAGTGGAGGAAGTCCTTGGGGAACACCCCCAGGAGGAGGAAGTGGAAATGGCTCAGGAAGAGGCCCAACACCTCCAGATATAGATAAAATTATTAGAGAGTTTCAAGAAAAAATAAAAAAATTTTTACCAGGTGGAAGTTCATCTGGAGGCAAGCAAGCTGTTTTAGTTTTATTAATTCTAGGTTTTATATGGTTAGCTAGTGGTCTTTACAGAGTTTTACCTGATGAGCAAGGTGTTGTTATGAGATTTGGAAAATTTGTAAAGACAACACAGCCAGGATTGAATTATCATATTCCTTTTCCGGTAGAGTCAGTTCTAACACCTAAAGTTACAAAAGTTAATAGAATTGATATTGGTTTTAGATCTGAAAGAGACAGTGGATTTTCTTCATCAGGCGGTGTTGCTGACGTTCCTCAAGAAAGTTTAATGTTAACTGGAGATGAAAATATTGTGAATATAGACTTTTCAGTTTTTTGGGTAATTAAAGACGCAGGAAATTTTTTATTTAAGATCCAAGATCCTGAAGGAACTGTAAAAGCTGCAGCTGAGACCGCAATGAGAGAAGTAATAGCTAGGTCAAATATTCAGCCTATTTTAACTGAAGGAAGAGCGATTATAGAGACAGATACACAAGATATTATTCAAGAAATTTTAGATGAATACAACAGTGGTATTCAAATTACTCAAGTACAAACACAAAAAGCTGATCCACCAGATCAAGTAATTGATGCATTTAGAGATGTACAAGCTGCAAGAGCTGATATGGAAAGATCAAAAAACGAGGCTGAAGCCTATGCTAATGATGTTATTCCAAGAGCAAGAGGGGAAGCGCAAAAAATTTTACAAGCAGCAGAAGCATATAAAAAAGAGGTTGTTGCAAAAGCAGAAGGTGAGGCAAGTAGATTTGTATCAATTTATGATGAGTACGCTAAGGCAAAAGAAGTTACCCAAGAGAGAATGTATTTAGAAACTATGGAAAAAGTTTTAGCTGATATTGAAAAGGTCATTATTGAGAAAAATGCTGGATCAGGAGTAGTTCCTTATCTTCCGTTACCAGAATTAAATAAAAAGAAAGTAACTAATTAAATGAACGCAAAAAAAATATTATTACCAATCATAGCAGTTTTAGGGGCTGCAATTTTCTTTTCAGTTTTCATAATTAAAGAAGTTAACCAAGCCATTGTTCTTCAATTTGGTGATCCTAAAAGAATAATTACTGAACCTGGTTTAAATTTTAAGATTCCTTTCATCCAGAACGTTGTCTACTTGGATAAAAGAATATTAAATTTAGATACGCCGCCTGAGGAAGTAATTGCTTCAGATCAAAAAAGATTGATTGTTGATGCATTTGCAAGATTTAAAATTGTTGATCCTTTAAAGTTTTATATATCTGTAGGCAACGAGAGAGTTGCAAGATCAAGATTATCTACGATTATTAACTCAAGGATTAGGAATGTTCTTGGTCAACAAGAATTACAAACTTTACTTTCAAAAGATAGAACTAAACAAATGTCATTAATTCAAGAAGGTGTAAATACTGAAGCTGAAAATTTTGGAATTGAGATTGTGGATGTTAGAATAAAAAGAGCAGACTTACCTCAAGCGAATAGTGATGCAATTTTTAGAAGAATGCAGACAGAAAGAGAGAGAGAAGCTAAAGAATTTAGAGCGAAAGGTGCTGAGATGGCAGTAACTATTACTTCAACTGCAGATAAAGAAGTTACAGTAATTTTAGCTAATGCACAGAAAGAGTCAGAAATTATGAAAGGGGAAGGAGATGGTCAAAGAAATAAAATTTTTGCAAATGCCTTTGGAAGAGACCCTGAATTTTTTGCATTTTACAGAGCGATGCAAGCTTATGAGACTGCTTTAATTGGTGGAGATACGTCATTAATTTTATCTCCAGATAGTGAATTTTTTAAATTTTTTGGAAATATAAAACCTAAAACACAATAATAAATTTATATATGAAAGAATTGATCATAGCTTTTGGTCTTTTTCTTTTCATTGAGGGTATCTTGTATGCCTTATTTCCATCAAAAATGAAACTTATGTTAAAAAAATTAGATTTAATTGGAGATAGTCAGCTAAGAATTGGAGGTTTAATCTTCGCGGTTTTAGGATTTATAATTATTTATTATATGAAGAGTTAATATGAGTAGAATTAAATTTATATTAGTTACATTATTTTTAACTTTAAGCATTTCAGTTCAATCAAATTCAAAAACTGTTCCGGCCTCTTTTGCTGATCTTGCTGAAAAATTGATGCCTTCAGTGGTAAATATTTCGACCACACAAACGGTAGTTACAAATACCAATCCTTTTCCCTTTCAATTCCCTCCAGGTTCACCTTTTGAAGATATGTTTAAGGAATTTGGAACGCCTCAAGAAAGAAAATCATCTGCCCTTGGCTCAGGTTTTATTATAGATGAAAAGGGAATAGTTATTACAAACAATCATGTTATTCAAGATGCTGAAGATATTATAGTTAGAGTGAATGGAGATGAAGAATTTAAAGCAAAAATAATTGGTGCTGATCCATTATCAGATATTGCTGTTTTACAATTAGAAACAGATAAAAAATTTATACCTGTTGCTTTCGGTGACTCAGATAAAGCTCGTATAGGAGATTGGGTAATAGCTATAGGAAATCCTTTTGGATTAGGAGGAACTGTTACTTCTGGAATTATTTCTGCAAGAAACAGATCTATAGGTTTATCAAGATACGAAGATTATATTCAAACTGATGCATCTATTAACTCTGGAAATTCAGGTGGACCTTTATTTGACATGAACGGTGATGTTATAGGAATTAATACTGCTATTCTTGGAAGAAGTGGATCAATTGGTATTGGTTTTTCTATTCCATCGAATAGTGCAAAAATAGTAATTGATCAATTACTTGAGTTTGGCGAAACTAAAAGAGGTTGGCTTGGAGTTAGAATACAAGATGTAACACAAGAAATAGCAGATGTTGAAAAATTAGATGAACCTAGGGGTGCATTGGTTGCAAGTGTTGCAGATAATAGTCCATCAGCAAAAGCAGGGATAAAAGCAGGTGATATCATCTTAGAATTTAATGGAGTTAAAATTAATCAAATGAAAGAGTTACCAGCAATTGTTGCAAAAACCAAAGTTGGTACAAAAGTTAAAGTAAAAATTTGGAGAAATAAAAAAGAATTAACCAAAAACGTTCTTTTAGGAAGATTAGAAACTTCAGAAGATTTTAAAGTTACAGAGAAATCATCACCTGTCGAAAGTACAATCGAAAACTTAAAAATAACGGTTAGAAAACTAAACAATGAAGATATTAGTCAAAGAAAACTTCCCAATCAAATAAAAGGATTAGTTATTACTAAAATTGAAAATAATAGCCCGTTAATAAATTCTATTGAAGTAAATAGTATTATAATTGAAGCCCAAAAGAAAAAAATAAAAACAGCAAACGATTTAGATCAGATCGTTAATGAAGTGCTAAAAAGTAATCAAAAAACAATATTGTTAGTAATCTATAATAGCCAAAACCAAAGAAGATATATTGGTGTTAAATTAAAATAAATAATGGATTTAAAATCCAAAATTATTTTAATTTATGGACCCACAGCATCAGGAAAATCTGATTTTGCGATTAAATTAGCTAAGAAAATTAATGGAGAGATTATTAATGCAGACAGTATGCAGGTATATAAAGAATTAAAGATTTTAACTGCAAGACCTTTAAAAAATGATTTAAAAAAAATTAAACATCATTTGTACGGTTTTCAAAATTCTAAAATGGATTTTTCAACTGGTGATTGGCTCAAAATTGCTATTAAAAAAATTAATGAAATTAAAAATAAAAAAAAAATTCCTATTTTAGTTGGGGGTACAGGTTTATATTTTAAAGCTTTAACAGAGGGCTTGGTAGAAATTACTCCTATTCCTAATAAATTTCGAAATAAGATTAGATTATTACAAAAATCTATTGGACAAGAAAAATTTTATAAAAAACTTTTAAAATTAGATCCTACAATAATTAATCATATAAAGTCGACAGATGTTCAAAGATCTATCCGAGCTTATGAGGTAGAATTATTTACAAAAAAAACTATTACAGAATGGTATAAAAGCACTAAATCCAAATTTAAAAAAAAGGAATTTCTCAAATTATATATTGATTATCCTAGACCAAAATTAATTGAGAAAATTAATTTACGAGTAAGGCAAATGTTGGATATGGGTGCAGTTTTAGAGGTAAAAAATTTTTTAAAACTTAAAACTTCAAAAAATAAAAGTGTTTCAAAAGCAATAGGTGTTGTTGAAATCAAAGATTTGATTAAAAAGAAGATAAATGAGGATGAAGTAATTGAAAAAATATCAATAAAGACAAGGCAATATGCGAAAAGACAAGCCACATGGGCAAGAGGACACATGAAAAGTTGGAAAAAAATTGAGCCCAAAAGATTAAATAGCTTTCTTAAAAAAATTTAAATTTTTTTCAGTAAAACTTGACCAATCAGTACAACTTCAGCTAGATTGGCCGAATGCCAAAATTATATTCTGGAGCAGAAATTGTTTTTAAGTGTCTTGAAGATCAAGATGTTGAATTTATTTTTGGTTATCCAGGTGGAGCAGTGCTGCCAATTTATGATGAATTAAAAAAT
>JBJLDI010000031.1:0-7015 GCA_045567235.1 Candidatus Pelagibacter sp. | reverse complement strand
GAAAAAATTGATATTGAAAGAGAGAGTTTAATGGGAGGAATGTCATGTGGAGAAGTATCATTAGTCCCATGGGAAATCTTAAAAAATTCAGTTAAGTACTGCATTAGTTTACCAGATGATGATATTGCAAAAACAATGAAGTTGCTCGGTAACGCTAGCTTTAGTAATGAAAAAATTATTGCAGGTGAAAATTCAGCACCTGGGGTAATCAGTTTGATCACAATTTGTGAGGATGAAAAAATAAAAGAAAACTTAAAATTAAATAAAGACTCAAATATATTATTAATTGGTTGCGAGGGTGATACTGATCAAGCTATGTATCAAAAACTTATAAACCAGTAAAAAATACATAAATGAAAAAGGTTATAAAAAAAAAATTTGACAATTTGGACTTTTATAAAATCTTTAAACCTGAATTAACTCCAAAAAGAATGTTGGAATTAGGGGTTTTTGGAGGTTCGTACTTTGGACTAGACGTAAAGGAGTTCCCTAAATCGTGGTTCAAAAATGTAAAATTAAGTAAGAAATTTGATGTTAGTTTAAATAGATTTAGAGTTGTCTCTGGACTTTCAAGAGAACACTGGATCGAGAAAGGATGGATCTTTAAGGAGGATCCCTTAGGATGGTTTCAATGGTATTGCAGGTATACTAATGGAAGAAGAATTCCTCATATGGATGAAATTCAAATCAAGAGATGGAAAAATTTTAGAAGACATGTACTTGCAATAGAAAAAAATTGTGAAAAAGGTGATCTTAGTTGCAGAAAAAGACAGAGACAAGCAATTTTGCAATGGGCTTATGATCCCTATAAAAGATAAAACCTAAATATAATTTATTGAAGTTAGTTCATATAAACGACTAACAGTTCTTTTAAAAGGTTCAGCAATAGTTTTTGATGATTTTATTAAATTTAAATCAACCTGAGATGTGATCATCAATGGAATTTTTTTTTCATAAATAATATCTATTAGGGTTATAAATCTTTGTTGTTGATTTGAATTATCATCATTAAAGTCAGGCAAATTTTTAATAAAAATAAATTCACAAGACTCAGCAATCTTTATATAATCCTCAGATCCTAAATTTTTATTACACAATTCTTCAAATTCAAATTTAGCTACTCCGTCATAAAAGTTCTCTAAAACAATTTTACGTCCTTTTATTTCTAGTGTTTTTAAAGTTTTTTTTCTATTTTTAGTAATTTTTCTAAAAAATTTATTAAATCTAAAATTAGATGATTTATCAGTAGGATATAAGAATCGCTCTAAGCTAATGTTATTGCTTGATCTATAATCTTCTTTAATTGATAATTCTTTCTCGTAGCTATTATTTTCTAAAATTTTTATAAATGGTATAAATTGATCTCTCTGTAAACCATCTTTATAAAGATCATTTATTTTTATATTTGAAGAAAAAATAACTTTAATTTTTTCTTCAAAAATTATTTTAAACAATTTTCCTAATATCATTGCATCAACAATGTTAGTTACTTGAAATTCATCAAAATAAATAATTTGAGCATCCTTTTCCAAATTTTTTACAAAAAGTTCAATTGCGTTTTCTTTATCTTTGTTTTGAAAAACAAAATCATGGAACCTAATCATGAATTCATTAAAATGAAGTCTTAATTTTTTTTCTTCTAATTCGTTAAAAAAAAAATTTAAAATCATTGTTTTTCCGACACCAACATCTCCTACAAGATAAAAGCCAAGTTTATTTTTTTTCTTATTTAAAAACTTAGAAAAAAAGGATTGAGTAAAATTTTCTGAATAATAAATTCTAAGATAGTTTATTATATCTAATTGATTTTGATTAATTTCATATTGCTGATCTTCACAAAGATTAATGAATAGTTTTTTTAAATTCATTTTTTTTGTTTTAAAATCTATTCCATACTCAGATCTTGGACCTTTTCTTAACCCAAATGGACCTGATATGAATAATGTTAGAGGTTTTGTACCTGGCTTAAGGTCAACTCTATGTAAATTATTTGCTGATCTAAAACCAATATATCCTGCAGGTCTCCAGAATTTTCCATTTTTAAGTGTTTCCCAATATCCATCGCGTAATATAATTGTTATATAAGGAAATGTATGATTATGAACTCCTTCTCCGTGATCGTCTGCTAACATTTCGTGTATTAATATATTAAATGGAAACCACTTTGGGCGATGTCTCATTAGAACATAATACCTATTCATCCAAGGTTTGGCCTCCTCATATTTAGGATGAGAAGGTCCCCTGTCTAAAACAACTTTTTTTCGACCTAATTTTTCCAACAACTTAAGAAACATTATTCTAGTTTGATTATTGCGTTATCTTTAATAACAAATAAATCTTTGTTTAAAATAAATGGTCTTGATATTTTATCATTATCTATTTTTAAAATTGAATTAGTTTGCCCTGTTTTAGTATCGATTACTAGCATTCTGCCATTATCAGTGGTCAGATAAATATTCTTAAGACCTATAACAAAGCCAATGGGTTTTATTTTATCTCTTTTCTTTTTTTTAAAACTTTTGAAAATATCTGTAATCTTAATTATGTTCCCACTTTTTTTTTTCAATTACAATTAAATAACCTTCTAGTGAAACTGTGAATAAGTAATTTCCAACTACACTAGGTCTCACATTTGAATTTACTTTATTTTCCCAGTTATAACTTCCTGTTTCAAGATCAATAGAAAAAAATTGATTTTTGTTATTGGAAAAAAATAAACTGTTACCATCAGTTATAATATCTGAAGTTTCTAAAGAAAAAGCTGACTCATAAATTTGATTACTTTGTGTGGGTAATTGCCAAGATAATTCACCCTTCTTTATATTAACAGCACTTATATCTCCTATTGAATTATTAAAGTATAGTAAGTCATCTACTATAACCATAGAAAGTTTTTTTTGAGACCTAATAAGTGAATTTTCTGTTTTAATATTCCATATTTCTTTTCCAGTTTCAATAGAAAAACATCTTAGAGTATTAGAAAAATCAATTATAAAAAACTTATCTTTGTATATCTTAATTTGTGAGTTAAAAGGTGCTAAGTTATTTTTTGACCAAAGGAGTTCTCCGTTATTCAAATTAAGCGCATAGTATTTTGCAATATTATCTCCTACAATTAAAATATTTTTATCATTTGCAAATTGTAAGATAGGTTTTAATTTTTTTTCTGATTTAGAGTAAAAATTTTTTTTCCAAATAAGCTTTGAGTTTTCATTAAATTTTAAAATTGAGCCTTTGCTATCAAAAAATATTAAGTTTTTATTATTAAATGAAATTGCTGGTTCAAATTGATGAAAATTTTTAATTTTTGAGAATTTATATCTTGAGGATTTTTTTAGTTCTCCATCATAATTTAATCTTCCATCATTATTAAAATAGTTTCTTATTTTTAAGTTATTATTTATATTATTTTCAAGATTGATTGATATATTTACGTTTAGTTCTTTTTCTAAAGCATCTTCCTCAACAAAAATTTCTTTATAGTTTTCATTCTTTTCCTCGGGAATATTTTTTGTTTTTGTCCAAAATTTAGAATTTTTATTTAATGAACACCCTGTAATAAATATAATAGATATAAAAAATATTATTATCTTATTCACTTAAATCTCTGTTTAACCTTTTTTGTGACTCTATTTTTAACTCCTGATTAGCATTTTCTAATGATATTATTTGATTAAAAAATTCTATTGATTTTTGTTTTTCACCTTTATGAAAAAAATACTCTGCGATCAGATATAAAGCATGAGATTTCCAAACACTCTCGGAGTTAATTATGGGATTTAATATTTTCAAAAGCTCATTTTCTCCAATATCATCAGCATTATAAAGGGCTTTTTTATAAATTATCAAATTTTTGATTTCTTTTTGCAAAGATACATCCTCAATAACAACATCAAATAATTTGTTAACTTTTGATTTTTCTGTAATCAATTGATTATCTATAATAAAATAAAGAGATAACGGTGAATAAGTTGGGTCTTTTTTATTAACCAGTTCAACTAGAGCATTACTAGTAATCTGTTTATTATCTTTTGAATGCTCAGTGACAATTTGATTATATTGATCAGAAATTTTTAATTTTTTTTTTTCGTTGAATTCTTCAAATATAAAATAGGAAATTAGCAAAGTAATAACTAGCACTAAAATAGAAATTAAAAGTTTTTTATAATTTATAAAAAATTTTTTTATTTTTTCGTTGCGTGTATTGCTATCAATTATTGCTATATCTTCATCCATAACTAAATCATATTTCTTAAAACATATTGTAGTATGCCACCATTCTTATAATACTCGAGTTCATTTTTAGTATCAATTCTGCAAAGAGTATCAATCGTTTTTATATCGCCTGATAAATATTTAATTTCCAATTTTACTATATCAGAAGGGTTGAATCCTTTTTCGATGTTTAAAACACTAATCAACTCTGAACCTTTTAAATTTAAATTAGTTCTATTCATGTTATCTTTAAATTGTAGTGGCAAAATCCCCATTCCTATTAAGTTAGATCTATGAATTCTCTCAAAACTTTCAGCAATAACGGCTTTAATCCCAAGTAATTTTGTTCCTTTTGCAGCCCAATCTCTAGATGATCCTGTTCCATATTCTTTTCCGCCTATTACTACTAAGTCAGTTCCTCTTTTCTTATATTCAACGACCGCATCATACACTGGCATTACTTTCTCTTCAGGATATAATTTTGTGAACCCACCTTCTGTGCCAGGAGCCATTTCATTTCGTATTCTAATATTTGCAAAAGTTCCTCTCATCATAACTTGATGATTCCCTCTTCTTGATCCATATGAATTATAATCTTTTGGTAAAATTTGATGTTTCATAAAATATTCTCCAGTTGGACTTTCTTTTTGGATATTACCTGCTGGTGAAATATGATCTGTAGTAACCATATCTCCTAAAATAAGTAAAGGTCTTGCGTCTTTTATAGGTTTAAATCCTTCTGGTTCATCAGATAAATTTTCAAAAAAAGGTGGTTTTTTTACATACGTTGAATTCTCATCCCAGTTATAAATACTACTTTTTTCTGTTTTAATTTCTTGCCACTGTTTTGGGCCTTGTGAAACATTAGAATATCTTTTTATAAACATTTCGGCATTTAAAGAAGATTTAAGAGTTTCTTCTATTTCTTGATTTGATGGCCAGATATCTTTTAAATATATTTCTTTACCATCTTTATCTTTACCAAATGAGTCTTTATATAAATCGAAAGACATATGTCCTGCTAATGCATAAGCAACTACCAATGGTGGAGAAGCTAAATAGTTTGCTTTTATGTGTGGAGAAATTCTTCCCTCAAAGTTTCTATTTCCAGATAATACAGAAACTCCATATAAATTTTCTTTTTGGATAGCCTCAACTATGTTATCTGATAAAGGTCCTGAATTACCAATACATGTCGTGCAACCATATCCAACTAGGTTGAATCCTAGGTTATCTAAATATGTATTTAGTCCTGCTTTCTCTAAATAATCAGTAACAACTTGGGATCCTGGTGCTAATGAAGTTTTTACCCAAGGTTTAACTTCCAATCCATATTCAATAGCTTTTTTTGCAAGTAATCCAGCTCCAATCAAAACATTTGGGTTAGATGTATTTGTGCAAGATGTTATTGCCGCAATTAATATACTTCCATCTTTAATTTCATAATCAGTATTTGCAACTTTTGATGATTTAAATTCTTTTTTATTTGTAATCTCAACAAAACTATCTTTAAAACTTTTAGAGGCCTCAGAAAGTAAAACTTTATCTTGTGGTCTTTTAGGACCAGAAATAGTTGGAACTATAGATGACATATCTAATGTCAATTTATCTGTAAATTCAATGTTAGAGCTAGCCCATAAGCCTTGAGCTTTTGCATACTCCTCAACTATTTTCACAGTTTGTTTGTCTCTACCAGAAAATTCTAAATATTTTAAAGTCTCTTCATCTATTGGAAAAAAACCACAAGTAGCTCCATACTCAGGTGCCATATTAGCTATAGTTGCTCTATCTGCTAAAGTAAGATTTTTTAAACCTTCTCCATAAAATTCAACAAATTTTCCTACCACCCCCTTGTCTCTTAACATCTTAACAACTGTTAAGACGAGATCTGTAGCAGTAGTACCTTCAGGCATTTTATTTTTAACTTCAAATCCAATAACTTCAGGTATTAACATTGAGATTGGCTGGCCTAGCATTCCAGCCTCTGCTTCGATGCCTCCTACACCCCAACCTAAAACTGATAATCCATTTACCATTGTAGTATGACTATCTGTACCAACTAATGTGTCTGGAAAAATATACTTCTCACCCTTTACTTCTTCTGACCAAACAACTTTAGATAAATACTCTAGATTTACTTGATGACAAATTCCAGTACCTGGAGGAACAATTCTAAAGTTATTAAATGCATTTTGACCCCATTTTAAAAAAGAATAACGTTCCCCATTTCTTTTAAATTCTATTTCAACATTTTTATCAAAAGAATCTGTTTTTGCTGACTGATCTACTTGTACAGAGTGATCGATTACTAAATCTACTGCAGATAACGGATTAATTGTGTTTGGATCTTTATCTTTTTCTTTAACTGCCTCTCTCATAGCAGCTAGGTCTGCTACTGCTGGTATTCCAGTATAGTCTTGTAATAATACTCTTGCTGGTCTGTAAGCAATTTCAGTATTTGACTTTTTTGTCTTAAGCCAATCTTTAATTGCTGAAATTTGATTTTTATTTACAGTTAAATCATCTTCATATCTCAATAAATTTTCTAATAATACTTTTAATGATTTTGGAAGTTTAGAAACTCCATCTAAACCATTTTTTTCAGCCTCTGGAATAGAATAAAAAGTGTACTCTTGATTGTTAATCTTTATTTTACTTTTTGAATTAAAAGAGTTTTTGTTTCCTGGTTTCATGTTAAATGTAAAATCCGATTATACAGACTAAAATCAACACGGACATACCATAATTAAAACGTTTAATAAAACTATTATTTGCGGCAAATTTTCTTAAAAATTTACCT
>JBJLDI010000030.1:0-7034 GCA_045567235.1 Candidatus Pelagibacter sp. | reverse complement strand
GGTATTTTTAAACCTATTACCCCATCTTTTATAATTCAACCCTTGATACCGCTTTATGTTGCGTGGTTTTTTTTTATGATTAGGTTTTATCTTATGCCCTATATTTTGGGTTATTCAGTAATGGGGATGCTTTCTTTTCCTCTTGAAAGTGAAATTTCTAGCCAAATTTATCAATTTTTTAATTCAATAAAATTTTAAAAATTGATACTAGTAAATAAAGTAATCAATGAAAAAAATACAAATATCGCCATCAATTTTATCTGCTGATTTTAGTCAATTAGGTAATGAAATTAAAAGACTTGAAGAAGGAGGAGCTGATTTAATTCATGTTGATGTAATGGATGGTCACTTTGTTCCCAATTTAACAATCGGACCACCAGTAATTAAGGAACTTAAAAAAAACTGTTCAATTAAATTTGATGTACATTTGATGATTTCGCCAGTTCATAAATATATAGAAGCTTACTCTGATGCAGGGGCAGATATTATTACAATTCATCCCGAAGCGACAGACGATTTGTCAGCTTCAATTAGTAAAATTAAGAGTTTAAAAAAAAAAGTTGGAGTATCGTTAAATCCAGAAACAAAAGTAAGTGTAATTAAAGATTATTTGAGTCAAATAGATTTAGTATTAATTATGAGTGTTAATCCAGGTTTTGGTGGTCAAAAATTTATGCCGGAAGTTTTGGATAAAATTAGAGAGCTTAAAAGTATTCAAAAAGATAAAAATATAGATTTCGATATTGAAATAGATGGTGGAATTAATTTTGAAAATTCAAAAACTGCAATTGAAGCAGGTGCTAATATTTTAGTCTCTGGAACTACAATATTTAAGAGCAATAACGGAGATATCAAAAAAAATATCGATTTACTAAAATCTTTATAATGTAATGATTTTAAGAAATTCCTTAAATTTCATTAATCAGTTTGCATTAAATACCTTAAAACATGTTAGAAATATTTATTTAAATTCAAATTATTATGACAAAAAAATATCTAAGATTAATAACGATAATTTAGTTTATAAACCAAGTCCGCATTTACTCTCATCATTAATTAAATATCAAAAAAAAAAAATTAATTTAGATGACATTTCAACAAATAATTTATGGGACAATGAAAACATAAAAGATCAAGATTTTAGAAAATTAAACAATTTTTATTGGTTTTTTAGTTTAGATTTAAAATCATCAAAAACAAATACGCAAAAAATAATATCCAATTGGATAAAGAAAAACT
The DNA here is from genome assembly GCA_045567235.1 of Candidatus Pelagibacter sp. Taxonomy (GTDB): domain Bacteria; phylum Pseudomonadota; class Alphaproteobacteria; order Pelagibacterales; family Pelagibacteraceae; genus Pelagibacter. The sequence goes on along the minus strand of JBJLDI010000030.1, from coordinate 5,795 downwards.
TTAAATACAATTCTAAAAGTTGGGAATTTGATTTAACCTCTAAAAGAATAATAGCCTGGCTTTCAAGTCATAATCTAACAATCGAGGGGAGTGATGAAAATTACATAAATCAATACAATAAAATGATAAAAAAACAAACCAACCATTTAATGAGTGAAATTAAAAATTCAAAAGTTATTGATGATAAAATAATTGGTTGTGCTGCTATAATTTTGGTAGGTTTATGCTATAGAGATAAAAAAGGTTATCTAGCATTTGGATTGGCCCTTTTAAAAAAAATTTCAAATTTATCTTTTGATAATTATGGTTTTCCAAAATCAAGAAGTATTAAACAATTAATTTTTTATTTAAAATATTACATCTTAATAAGAGAATGGTTTAAAGAAGCTCAAATTGATATTCCTGAACAGATAGATGAAACTATCTATTACTTGGGACAAGGATATGCCTTTTTATGGCAAAATATTAAATCTGACATTTTAATGAACGGAAATAATATTTCTAATAATTCTGAATTTGACCAATATTTAAAAAGATTTGGATATAATTTTAAAAATGAAAATAAAGAATTTGGTGGTTATGCAATTTTATATAATAAAAAAATATCTATTGTAATGGACATAGCTCCACCACCTTCATCTAAATTTTCTTCTAAGTATCAATCAGGTGCTTTATCTTTTGAAATAAATTCAAACGGAAAAAAATTAATTTCTAATTGTGGTAATTATGAAAACAAACAAAATAAATTAGTTGAATTATCAAAATCAACTGCAGCACATAACACTCTGATTATTGATGATAATTCTTCGTGTAAATACAAAAAATATAATAATAATTATTTTGCTAATACTAGTTTAAAAATTTTAAAAAAAAATATTATCTTTGAAAAAGACTATTGGAAAATAAATGCCTCTCATGATGGATATTATAAAAAATATAATATTATTCATGAAAGAGAAATTGAGTTTTATCCAGAGAAATTTAAATTTATTGGTTCAGATAAGATCTTTAATAAAAAATCAAATTTAAATATTAAATTTGATATAAGATTTCACCTTGAGCCAGATGTTAAAGTGATGAAAACACAAGACAACAAAGCAATTTTGATAGAGCTTAATGACGAAGGCTGGAAGTTTACTTGCAATAACTATGATATAAATATTGATAATGGATTATATTTTGGTAATAAAAATTCTTATACTCAAAATCAAAACATTTTTATTTCTGGAATTACAAGTAATCAAAATGAAAATATTGTATGGGAATTGAGTAAAATTTCATGAAAAAAATTAAAAGAGCTCTAATTTCAATATCAGATAAAAAAGATTTAAAACCTTTATTAAATATTTTAAAAAAAAATGATGTTGAGATTATTAGTTCTGGTGGAACTTATAAAGAAATAAAAAAGTTAAAATTTAAATGTACTGAGATATCAAAATATACAGGTTCGCCTGAAATTTTAGATGGAAGGGTAAAGACATTACACCCTAAAATTCACGCTGGAATTCTTAATAAAAGAAATAATAAACTCCATAATCAAGATTTAAAAAAATATAATTTTAAAAATATTGATCTTGTAGTTGTGAATTTCTATCCTTTTGAAGAGACTTTAAAAAATAGTTCTAATCATAAAAAAATAATTGAAAATATAGATATAGGTGGCCCCACGATGGTTAGAGCTGCTGCAAAAAACTATAACGATGTGACAGTCATAACTTCGAGATCACAATATGATGACTTGATTAATGAAATGGTTAAATTTAAAGGGTCAACATCTCAAGATTTTAGAAAAAAAATGTCTCAAATAGCATTTACAGAGACTGCTTACTATGATGCCCTAATATCAAATTATTTTAACAAATTGACTGGTAATTATTTTCCTCAAAAAAAAATTATCTACGGTAATTTAATTGAAAAGCTAAGATATGGTGAAAATCCTCACCAAGAAAGCGCAATATATTCACAAAATAATTTTTTAAAAATTAAACATCTTCATGGAAAACAACTTAGTTATAATAATTATAATGATATTTTTGCCGCATTAACAATTTCAAAATCTTTGCCAAAAAATACTGGTACCGTAATAGTAAAACACGCAAATCCATGTGGAGTATCTGTTTTAAAAGATAATGTTGAATGTTATAAATCAGCACTTGCTTGTGACCCAATAAGTGCTTTTGGTGGAATAGTTTCTTGTAATTTCAAAATTAACAAAAAATTAGCTTTAGAACTCAGCAAATTGTTTCTTGAAGTAATAATTGGAATCAACTTTGACAAAGATGCACTTAAAATTCTAAAAAGAAAAAAAAATTTAAGGTTAATTGATGCATCAAATTTTACTCATTCTGAAATATTAAAATTTACTTCAACTAATGATAATATTTTAGTTCAGTCAGAAGATAAAAAAATGTTTAAAAGGAATGATTTTAAAATTGTATCGAAAAAAAAACCATCTATTTCACTATTCAATGATTTAATATTTGCTTTCAATATTTGTAGATACGTAAAGTCAAATGCAATTGTTTTGGCATCTAATAAATCAACTTTGGGTATTGGTTGTGGTCAAACAAGTAGATTAGACAGTTGTCAAATAGCAATTGATAAAATGAAGAAATTTACAAAACCCTCCAAAGATATTGTAGCTGCATCTGATGCCTTTTTCCCATTCACTGATGGAATTGAAAAATTGGTTCAATCAGGTGTCAAAGCTGTAATCCAACCAGCCGGTTCAATTAAAGATAAAGAAGTTATAAAATTTGCAAATGAAACTGGAACTATTTTAGTGTTCTCAAAAACTAGGCATTTTAGACATTAGTAATTTGATCAATTTTAGCTGCTAAAATAAAATCATTCTCTGATAAACCCTCAATTGCATGTGTAGTGATATTAATCTTTGCATAACCCCAACCAAAAATAATTTCTGGGTGATGCCCCTCCTCTTCTGAAACTTTTCCAACATTATTTACAAAATTTTGACTTTCTTTAAAATTTTTAAAATTAAAGTTTTTTTCTAATAGAAAAACATTTTTATCATTTTTAATAATATTCCATCCATCAACCTTTTTTTGATATTTGTGAATTTCTGAAATATCAAACGGAATAACACCACCTTCACAAGGAACACATTTTTTATCTTTTAATTCACTCATATTCTAAATCCTTTAATTCATTAATAAATTCATCTTTAATTTTATCCGACATTTCTTTTGGTAATAAATTTTCCCATTGATTTTTAAAACCGAGGTTAAAAAAGTTTATTGGTTTTCCATCTTTGGAAACGGTACTTTCACCAAAACCATTCATTTTTTCTTTATTCTTTAATTTGGAAAAGGAAGTTGAATTGATTGAATTTTCAAGCTTTTCTTCATTGATCTCATTGTTGGTTCCTTTTAAATCTTCTATAAAGTTTATAATTTTTCTGAATTCCTCAAAGGTATTATCTCTAAGATCTTCATATTTGATTATTAAAGTTTTGAAATTCATATTATTTTTCCAAGACCAATAATGATTTGACCATTTTCCTAAAAAAGTAAAATTACTGTAATCTTCATCAGCTAATTTAAAAGATAATGAAGAATTAACATCTATCATTTTAGCATATGCTTTGTTTAAATCTAATGCGTAATGATTACACATAGATGAAATAACATTTCTTGGATCTCTTACTATATAAATGCCTCCAATTGTCTCTGATGAAGTTGTAAATTTATTTCCAAAATATTCCTCTAAAGAGTTATGTGTTTTTAGAAAATAATATTGATCTTTTTTAAAAAAACTTTGTTGATTAGGTATCCAGTTTTTTGCAGCATCTACATAGGTATAAGCTTTTTTAGATGAATATTTTAAAGCAGGAAATTGTTTTATATTTAATAACAATTCAAAATCAAACTTTCCTTTCTTTGAATAATAATACGAAGATAAAAATGACCTTACATACGTGTTGCCACTTTTTGGGTAGGACGCAATCCAAATAATCATAATTTTATTTTAATGGAGCGGGCAAAGGGGGTCGAACCCTCGACCTTCTCGTTGGCAACGAGACGCTCTACCACTGAGCTATGCCCGCTTGTTATTTAATTATTCAAAGTAGTGGCTTTTTTTAAATTAAGCAAGTGGCAAAATAATTTAATGGTATTGTAATTCTTCTAAGGTTTCTTTGAAAATTGTATTAAGTTTATTAGCAAAGCTAGGATCAAAAATTTTTTGCCAATTATTATTTGGCCCAAGGTGGAAGAATGGTACTTTATTTTTATCTCGATTTTTTGACTTTATAGACTCTGAAAAACCATGGTTATTTTCAATTTTTTTTAATTTTTCAAAGGATGTGGTCTCTATTGCATTTTGAGCTTTTGATTTATCAAAATTATTGCCTAACTTACAAGTTTTATTAATAAAGTTTATCAAATCTTTTACTACATAAAAAGTTTGATCAATTAAATCTTCATATTTAATAAGCTTAATTGGAAAATCTTTATTTTTAATCCAAGATTTGTAATTTTTTTCCCATGAACTTATAAATTGAAAATCACTATAATCATTTTTTTTAAAATGGTCGTATGTAAATTTTTTTTCATTCAACATAAATGTTAACGCCTCATCTTTGCTCATCTCAAAATGATTCATCATTGAAGTTAACACATTTCTTGGATCTCTAATTATATAAACAGCTCCAATTGAATTATATTTATTTGAAAAATCAGTATTATTTAATGAACCATAAATATTATGTGTTTTAAAAAATTTTATTTTTTTTTCTTTATTAATTATTTCTTGTGCTTTAATCCAAAATTGAGCTGTTGAGGTGGGAATACTTTTATCGTAATCAAAATTTGTAAAATATCTTTTTTCTGGAAACTGTGGAATATTCTTTAAAATTTTATCATTAATAAAATTACCATTTTTTGTAAAGTAATAAGCACTTAAAAGAGACCTCAACCATGTGTTTCCATTTTTAGGGTATGAGGCAATCCAAAAAATCATTTATAATTTTTATTTTAAAGGTATACTTAAGCTTATAATAATGAAATTTCCAAAAAAAATACCAATTTTTCCATTAAGTAATTTTATAATTTTTCCAAAAACTACTGTGCCACTTAATATTTTTGAGCCAAGATATATCGAAATGATTAATGACAGCATGAAATCAGATAAATTGATTGGCATGATACAGCCTAAAACTGTTGTAGAGAGTAGAGCCTCTGGTCCAGAACTTCATAAAATTGGGTGCTTAGGTAAAATAACCAGCTTTAAAGAAGCAGATGACGGAAGATATCTAATTGATTTAAAAGGGATTATTAGATTTAAAATTATCAATGAATTAAAATCAGATAAAAAATATAGAGAATGTGAAGTCAATTATGAAACTTACCTTGAAGATTTAAATGAAAAAAAAGAAGATTTAAAATTTTCTGATTTAGAATTAATTTTTAAAGATTTAAAAACATTGTTTCAAAAAAGAGGATTTGTTATTAATTGGCAAGCACTTGAAAAGCAGAGTTTAGATGAAACAATTAATGCTTTAGCAATGGCTTCTCCATTTAGTTTAGAAGAAAAACAAATTTTATTAGAAGCAGTAAGTTTAGATTTAAGAAAAAATAAAATAGCTGAAATCTTATCAACATACACTTTTGATGAGTATCAAAATACAACTCTTCAATAAATTTTAGATTCTAATACCACTATCTGCAAATTTTTTAAAAAAAGAATTCACAATTTTATTTTTACCAATTATTTTTATAGACTTACTTAGTAAATTTGAATTTATTCTACTCTCAAAATTAAATAATTCATAAATA
>JBJLDI010000029.1:0-7214 GCA_045567235.1 Candidatus Pelagibacter sp. | reverse complement strand
GCTGGAGCAGAAGAATTAATACATGATGACTATCAATTTTTAATGCATTCATCTGGTAAAAGCTTAACTAAGAAAGATGTAGTTGGTTGGGTTGGTATGAAAGATGTTAAAAAAAGTAATTTAAGAGTACTTTTTGAAAATGATGAAGTTGGTTTCGAACATGCTATGGTAACTTTTAATGATGGTAATAAAGAAGCTGTTATGACTTATTATAAGTTTAAAGATGGAAAGGTAGCATACCAAGAAACAGGAGCTACAAAACTTTCTAAATAAGTGAAAAAAATTTTTTTTATTACTATTTTTTTTACTTATTCTTTTTTTTCTTACGCTGATAGTAATCATCAAAACAAAATTGATAAATTATTTGATCGACTAAAAAACACAACTAACTATCAAGAATCTAAGGAAATTGAATCTAAGATCTGGGAACTATGGACTACACATCCTTCAGAAAATAGTTTAACAGCTCTTCTGGCAGATGGATCTTTTTATATGTCTCAAAATAATCTTAAAACAGCTTACGAAACGTTTACCAAAACAATTGAAATGGACTCAGATTGGGCTGAGGCATGGAACAAACGGGCTACTGTTTTATATTTAATGGGAGAATATGAATTGTCTCAATCAGATATAGATAAAGTTCTTGAAATTGAGAATAGACATTTTGGTGCCTTATCAGGCCAAGGTTTAGTGCAAACTGCTTTAAAAAATTATCAAAAAGCAATTAATAGTTATATTGAAGTACACAAAATTCATCCTAATATGAAATCACCTTTAATTATGATTGAACAGCTTCAAATACAAATAAAAAAAGAGAGTATATAATAATAATGTTTCCTAAAAAATATTCTAATTTATTATTTATATTTTTTATGGGTCTGGGTATGAGTTTGCTCATGACGCTTATAATTACATATATAAATACTGGTTTCGACGATCTATATTATAAAAGATTTTTTAAAGCTTGGTCTGTAAGCTTACCAGTTGCATTGTTAGCAACTACAATTGTAGCTCCTATAATGCAAAAATTTGTAGATAAAATTACTAAATAAGAATATTCTTTAAATCGTGAGTAATATAATTGCATACATTGTTCTTATATTTGCAGTTATTTTAGGTACTGCAGCAAACGGTTTTGCCAAAAGTGCAGATGGTTTTACATCGTTAATGCCAAGTCTATTTACAGCAATAACAATAGTCGGCTGTATGTTTACATTATCTATTGTAATGAAAACTATTCCTGTTGGCATTACTTATGCTTCGTTTGCAGGCCTATGTATAATAGCTACAACAATTATTGGAATATTCAAATTTAATCAAATGCCTGATCTTTACACTATCATTGGTTTAGCTTTAATCATTTCTGGAGTGATAATAGTCAACTTGCTTGGTAAAACTACTTAGAGACCGGTTTTAAAATTTTAAGCATTTTTTTGTGAAGGCTTTTGTTTGCTGAACAAATTATGTTACCAGCCTTTTTAGCATCATCATTTTTCCAAGTTGTAACTATACCGCCAGCTGCTCTAATTATTGGTATCAAAGCGTGGATATCCCAAATTTTATTTCCACATTGAATAACGATATCTAGTTTACCCTCTGTAAAATGAGAATAACTTAAAGCATCTGCACAAGGAAATTGCATTCTTTTTAATATTTGAGGAATTTTTTTTTGTTGATTTAAAGAGAGACTACCATGAAAAGCTGCTGATAATTTCATGTTTGAAAAAGTTGCCTTACTATTAACTTTTATTCTTCTTTTTTTTCCATTTTCTGAAACATATGCTGAATTTAACGAAGTGTTAAAATAGTATTTTTTAAGTATTGGAAAATTTGCAAGACCTGCAACTGGATTACCTTTATAATTAAGTGATATTAAATTGCTCCAAGTGGGATTACCAATAACAAAAGATCTTGTTCCATCAATTGGATCAATCACCCATGAAAAATCACTTTGACTTTTTTTGTGACCATATTCCTCTCCTATCACTTGGTGCTCAGGAAATTTTTTTTTAATCTCTTTTCTTATAAATTTTTCAAATGCTTTATCAGCACTGGTAACAGGGTCGTATCCTTTTCCCTTAAGTTTATTAGACACTTTGAAAGGCTTATTCAATTTTAGATAATAAAATTTAGTCAATTTTTTTGCTAAATTTTCAATAAACTTAGAATAAGTTTTATAATCTGAGGATTTTATTTTAAACACATGTTCCTATTACTATTTTATTAAAGTTGAATAAAGCTTAAATTTAACTCGTAGAGATTTTTTCTATCTGTCTTTCTGCATCTTTAATTGATTTTTCATAATCAAGCGCCATTTGATCAGCGCTTACTACTTCAACTTTTTCTATTCCAAAGAAATTTAAAATAAATTTAAGCCATGGGGTTAAAAAATCTTCATTGCTATTAAGTTTTGTGCCACCAGAAGTAATTACTAAATAAGCACGTTTATTTTTTAATAGCCCTTCTCTTCTACCATCAGGTTTAAATTTAAAGGTTTCTCCAATTCGAGCAGCAAGATCTGACCAAGCTTTCAAAGTTGCAGGTGGACCATAATTATAAATTGGGGCAGATATTATAATGACATCACTTTCCTTAAGCTCTTTTACCAAGGTATCAGATAGCTCAAACATTTTTTTATGATGTTCTGTTTGATCTTTTTCAGCAATTTTCATACCTGACTCTGTTAAGCCTGATACAAAAACCATTTCATCATCTAGATCTCGATAAATAACTTCATCATTTGGTTTTTTTATTTTATTTAATAATTTTTTAGCTAAAGCCCTTGAAGTTGAGCCTTCTTTTCTAGCACTAGAGTCTATTTGATAAATTTTCATAATATTTTTTATCCAAAATTTTGTAAGAATGGAAAAATATTTAATAAATAAAATCCCAAAGCTTGTAATTGATTAGTTAATATCAAAATACCAGTAATTAATAGAATAAATCCCCCTATTTTAGACACTAGATTAATATTCTTTTTAAAATTTTTAGAAAATATTAAAAATTTTTGTATTAGATATCCTGATAAAATAAACGGCAAGGCTAAACCCAATGAATAAGAAATTAAAAGCAAAATACCTTTATTTATGCTTTCTTCTGTAGCAGCTAGAACTAAGATTGAACCTAGAATTGGACCAATACAAGGTGTCCAACCAAAAGCAAAAGCCATACCAATTAATATTGGACTATAAAAATTTGTATTTGTATTTGTTTGAATTCTTTTTTCATAATTTAAAAATTTTAAATTTATTATTCCAATAATATGTAATGAAAGGATTACTATTACTAATCCAGCAAATATTCTTAACTCGTAAGAGTTTTGAAGCAATACTTGACCTAAAAAAGTTGAAGCAGCACCAAAAATTATAAAAACAATTGAAAAACCTAGTGTAAATAAAAGTATTGGAATTAAGTTTATATTCTTTTTTTCTAATAATTCGTTTAATGAGCTACCTGATATATAGGAAATATAACCAGGAATTAATGGTAATACACAAGGAGACAAAAAACTTATTAAACCTGCTCCAAAAGCAACTGTTAATTCAATCATTATAATTGAGATTATCCCTTAATCCCCAAATGAGTATACTTGACGTTCAAGTAATCTTTAATTGCATTTGAACCGCCTTCTCTACCGTATCCACTTTGTTTTATTCCTCCAAAAGGTGCTTCTGCTATTGCTACTACTCCTGTGTTAACTGCTACTGATCCAGTTTCTAGTTGTTCTGATGCTAAATGTGCTTTCTCCATTGAATTGGTACAAACATAACTACATAAACCTAATTCATGATTATTAGCTCTTTTAATAACTTCATCAAATGATTTAAAAGAAAGCATAGGCACTAATGGTCCAAATGGCTCTTCTTTCATAATTGTAAAATCATCTTTAACATCATCAAATATAGTAGGTTCATAAAAAAATCCTTTATTAAAACCTGCTGGTCTTTTACCACCCAATAAAACCTTAGCTCCTTCTTTTTTTGTTTTTTCCACTAAAGTTTCAACCTCATTCAATCTTTTTTGAGTTGTTAACGGTCCTAATTGAGTATCAGGATCCATACCGTTACCAATTTTCAATTTTTTTGTTTTTTCTACAAATAAATTTACAAATTCATCTTTTTTCTCTTCTTGAATATAAAATCTATTAGGAGATATACATACTTGGCCATTATTTCTAAATTTTGCAGCAATAGCTATGTCTGTAGCCTTTTTAATATCTGCATCTTTAAAAACGATAAAAGGTGAATGGCCACTTAATTCCATAGTAACTCTTTGAACTTTATCTGCTGCTTGTTTTAAAATTAATTTTCCAACCCTTGAAGAGCCAGTTATAGATATTTTTTTAACAATGTCAGAAGCTATTAATTGCTGAGCAATACTTGGAGGATCTCCAGATAACAGATTTACAACACCTGGTGGAACTCCACATTCATTACAAATATCTACCATTTCCATAACAACACCAGGGGTAATCACATCTGGTTTTATTATCACTGAACAGCCTGCTGCTAGTGCTGTTGATATTTTTCTGGCTGATAAAACTGCTGGAAAGTTCCAGGGAGATAATGCAGCAACAACTCCAACTGGTTGGTAATAAACATGTACTCTTGTATCTTCAAATCTACTCTCAACAGTTTGTCCAAAAATTCTTTTTGTTTCTTCAGCATTCCATTCAAAAATATCTGCAGCTCCGTTAATTTCTCCTTTTGCTTCAGCTAATGGCTTTCCAACTTCTAAAGTCATCCACTTAGCAAGTACATCTTGCTTTTCCCTAATCCTATCTGCAATACGTCTTATAATATATGATCTTTGCCAGGGTGGAGTTTTTTTCCATACCTCTAATCCTTTTTTTGCAGATTGTAATGCTTTTTCAATATCTTCTGAAGTTGCTTTAGAAGCATGTCCAATTATTTCTTCTGTAGCTGGATTAATAACCTCATAAGTTCCTTTATCTGAAGATTGTTGCCATTTGCCATCAATAAATTGACCAAGTTTTTCGTACATTTTTTTAATCTAACATGACTATAGGTTGTGTCTACTATGTAATTTTTACACATTAAATAATTTTGTAGCAATGATAAGTTATTCTTAAAAAAGAAAGGAGATATTTATGAAAGCATACATAATGGGAAACTACACAGAAAAAGCATTTCAAGGTTTTTTAAAAGATCCTTCTAGTGATAGAAAAGCGGTAGTTGAACAACTTACTAAAGCTATGGGTGGAACAATGCACAGTATGGATATTGTAAGAGGCTCATACGACTTTATAGTTGTTACAGACGTACCTAGTTTCGAAGACTTTGCAGCAATTAAATTAGTTGTGGAGGCATCAGGTGCAGTAAAAAATTTAACTATTTTAGAAGCAATTGACTTTACTAAAGCTACAACAAAAGCAAGTAAAATTGGTTATAAAGCTCCAGGTCAATAATTTAAGATAAAAATTAAGAAAAAAGCTTCCAGTTTTTGATAGACTGGAAGTTACTTAATTAATTTGTGCATAATAAATTAGATATGATACTATTTTTAAATGCACATCCTAAAAGACTCATTTGGAAGAACTTTCCCATACATAAGATTATCAATCACTGATGTTTGCAACTTCAAATGTGGTTACTGCTTACCTAATGGTTATCAAATTGATAAAAGTGATAACAGAAAATTTCTACACTTAGATGAAATAAGACGTCTTGCCCTAGCTCTATCTGAACTAGGAGTAAGCAAGATTAGACTTACTGGTGGAGAGCCAACTGTAAGAAAAGATTTTTTTGATATTGTAAAAACAATTAAAGAAAATTCAGGAATTAAAAAAACAGTTATTACTACTAATGGTTATCAGCTTGATAAAATAGCACACAAAATCAAAGAGAGTGGTTTGGATGGTATTAATATAAGTATAGATAGCCTTAATAAAGAAACATTTAAAAGAGTGACTAGTCATGACAGACTTGAAGAAATATTAAGAGGAATTAAAATTTTACAGGATCTTAATTTTAAAAATATTAAAATTAACGCTGTATTATTAAAAGGGATTAATGATAGTGAAGATGATTTTAATCAATGGTCAAACTTTATTGAAAAAAATAAGATTGATTTTAGATATATAGAATTAATGCAAACAGGGGATAACTTAGATTATTTTAAAAAATATCATGTACCATCAACAAAATTTACAAATTATTTAAATAAACATAATTGGATAATACAAACTTTTGGAAGAGATGCAGGACCTGCCAAGAATTATCTTAATCCAAAATTTAAAGGCAAATTTGGAGTTATAGCACCCTACTCAAAAGATTTTTGTAAAAGTTGTAATAGATTAAGAATAACTGCTAAAGGAGATTTAAGATTATGTTTGTTTGGGAATACAGGTATAAACATCAGACACTTAATGCAAAAAGATGAACAATTAGAAGAATTAAAAGACTTAATTTTAAAACAATTAAACTTTAAAAAAGAATCTCATCATTTAGAAATTGGTGAAACAGGTTTAACAAAAAATTTATCAACAACTGGTGGTTAATGACTAAACTAAAAATTATCAATCAAGAAGAGCTTAAAGATTGGGCAAAAGAAATTTTTCAAAAAAATTCTTTTAAAATGGTCGATGTTTCTTCCAAAAAAGAAACTTTTAGAAGAGCTTTGGCTTCTGGGAAAATTTATGTAGGAAAAGAAGTATTTGATTTAATCAAAAATAAAAAAATGCCTAAAGGTGATCCTATTTCATTAGCAGAGGTATCAGCTGTATTAGGTGTAAAAAAGACAAGTGAACTAATTCCATTGTGTCATCCACTTCCAATTGATCACACAGCAACCAAAATTATTTTAAATGAAGTTGATAGTTCATTAGAAGTTTTTTGTGTTGTTTCAGCAGTTGCTAAAACTGGTGTTGAGATGGAAGCTATAATGGGTGTTAATGCTGCATTAATAACAATTTATGATTTAAGCAAAATAGTAAATCCTCATCTTAAAATAGATAATGTAAAATTATTAATTAAAGAAGGTGGAAAAAGTGGATTATGGACTAATCCAGATGGATTACCTGAATTTTTAAAGAATATATTCTAATTCCAAATGTCCGTTTATCTAAGCACTAAAAAAGTGATTAAAGACTGGATCGACTACAACGATCATATGAATGTTTCATATTATCTATTGATGTTTGATAAATATGGTGCTGATAAATTAAATGATATTTTTAAGATGGGTGAACACTC
>JBJLDI010000028.1:0-7220 GCA_045567235.1 Candidatus Pelagibacter sp. | reverse complement strand
GATATATTATCTTTTCCAAAAATCACTTCTTCGGCAACTCTTCCACCAAAACACACGGCTAATCTGGCTTTTAAATATTTGATTGAATGTCCATGTTTATCTCTTTCTGGCAAGTTCATCACCATACCTAATGCTCTACCTCTTGGGATAATTGTGGCTTTATGAATTGGATCATAACTAGGCATATTAAAAGAAACTAGCGCATGTCCACCTTCGTGATATGCTGTTAATTTTTTTTCATCTTCAGTCATTACCATTGAGCGTCTTTCTGCACCCATCATCACTTTATCTTTAGCTTCCTCAAATTCATTTAAAGTAACAATCCTTTTATTTTTTCTTGCAGCTAAAAGAGCCGACTCATTAACTAAATTTGCAAGGTCTGCTCCAGAGAATCCTGGTGTCCCTCTTGCAACAGTTCTCAAATTAACATCCGGAGCCATTTTAATCTTTTTTACATGAACTTTTAAAATTTTTTCTCTTCCAATGATATCAGGATTTGAAACTACAACTTGTCTATCAAATCTTCCTGGTCTTAATAAAGCTGGATCCAAAACATCAGGTCTATTAGTTGCTGCAATGATTATTACACCTTCATTGGTATCAAAGCCATCCATCTCAACAAGAAGTTGGTTAAGAGTTTGTTCTCTTTCATCATTTCCTCCACCTAAACCTGCTCCTCTACTTCTTCCTACAGCATCAATTTCATCTATAAAAATTATGCAAGGAGAGTTTTTTTTACCTTGTTCAAACATATCTCTAACTCTTGAAGCACCAACCCCTACAAACATTTCTACAAAATCTGATCCTGAGATAGTGAAAAAAGGCACTCCAGCTTCTCCTGCAATAGCTCTTGCAAGTAAAGTTTTTCCTGTGCCTGGTGGTCCAACTAAAAGTGCACCTCTTGGAATTTTTCCTCCAAGTCTACTAAATTTTTTTGGGTCCTTTAAAAATTCTACAATTTCTTCTACTTCTTCTTTTGCTTCTTCAACTCCAGCAACATCATTAAATGTAACTTTACCCTTTAATTCATTCATCATCTTTGCTTTGGATTTACCAAAACCCATTGCACCACCTTTTCCACCTTGCATTTGACGCATGAAGAAAATCCATACTGCAATTAGTAATAACATTGGGAACCAAGATAACAACACTCCAAACAACGATGGCATTTTTTCTTCTAACGGTGCTGCAGATATGCTTACTCCTTTATCAGAAAGTTTTTCAATCAAATTTGGATCATTCGGCGCATAGGTAGAAAATTTATCACCATTAGAATAAACTCCATTAATATTGTTGCCTTGAATATCTACTTTCAAAACCTCTCCATTATCCACTGAAGTTAAAAAGTCTGAGAATATTATTTGGTTATTAGCTCTTACATTAGACTGAGGATTCTTGAACATATTATAAAGTCCGATCGTCAAGAACACTATGATTGCCCACATTGCTAAATTTTTTAAATTCATACGGTTTAAGATAAGAATTATTATGGATTAAACAAGTGTGAAAATTAGTACTCTTTTGTAATAATTACAGTATGATTTACCTTTTTTATCACACATCCAGCTAATGTTTCTTTCTTTAAAGTATTTTTATTAATTTTATCTAATATAAAGTCAATTTTTTTTCCTCTAGTAAAATTATACTTATCCCCAATTATTTTAAGAATGTCGGATAAAGATCTAAAAACAACCTCATAAGGATGAGTAAAAAAATTTTCATTTAATACTGCTTCTTTGTTATCTTTATATAAAAATGAATTCTGCTTTTTATTCTGTTCAACATAAAATATTAAAGCTTGATTGGATCTTTTTAAATTTTTTAATGTCAAAAATAGTTTATTTTTGTCTAAGCCATTATTCTTAAATTCACTAATTATATTTCTTAATTTAATTCTCTGAAATTTAGTGTTTACATTTGAAGGATCATTTACAAAAAAGTTAAAAACATATTTGGAAATAAATCTTAAATCCTTTTTTTCAAAATCTAATAATGGTCTAATTAAATTAATTGATGCAAACTCTGTTTTTTTTTCCAAGGAGACTAAACCTTTTAATCCACTTCCTCTTATCATTCTAATAAAAAAATTTTCAAATAAATCATCTAAATGATGTCCAATTATTAAATTTGAAATTTTTAATTGTTTACATTTTGAAAATAATAACTCGTATCTTTTTTTTCTAGACATTGATTGAATATTTCTAGATGGTTTTTTTCCTCTCCAAGTTAATATTTCAGCTTTAATATTAAAGTTATTAAGAATTTTTTTTACTTTTTTGGCCTCTTCCGTCGACTCTTTTCTGAGCTTATGGTCTACAATAAAATATCTAGATTTCAAATTATATTGAATTGAATAAATTTTAGTTAAAAAAGCCAGAGCAAGACTATCTGGTCCACCAGATACAGCAACTATAAATGCCTCTTGAATATTGAAATTTTTTTCAAAATTTTTGAACAATCTTTGAATTTTTTTATTAGATAATTTGAATCTTAAATTTTTAGGAGTTTTGATTACATTCAAATTTTTTAGACTCATATTTAGCTTTTTGGATAACAGATTGATTGGCTTTTGGATATTGTTTTTCAACTCCATTTATCATTTTGCATCCTTGATCCTTTTCTCCAATCTGAACCATTGAAATACCTAGTTTCAATAAATTTATTGGAGCCTTTTCTCCTTTTGGATACTTTTGATATCCTTCTAAATATGCTGATGCAGCATCAGTATATAATTGTCTAATTCTAAATGTTTCAGCATACCAGTATTGAGCATTTCCAGCCAATTCATGATCAGGATTTGATAAAACAAATTCTCTAAATGCTCTTTCTGCAGTAGGATAATCTCCTACTTTTAAAAAACTAGTAGCAAATTCGTACTGTTTGGTTGGAGCTTCATTTGGTAAAATTTTTTCTTCTGCCTGAAAAGTTTCTGTAACTATAGAAGCAGTTGTTTCAACAGATTGAATTTTTTGGGACGTCTCGTTTGTTTCGGTATCTTTATATGATACCGAACCTAAATCTTGTGGTTCCGATGAACCTGGTAAAATATTATCATTTTCATTTAATTTATTTTTAGAGATTTTATTACTAAAATCACCTGATGTTATTGATCCTTCTATATCTTGAAACCTTATTTGATTATCAGCTTGTACCTTGGATAATCTATTAGATAATTTGTCTAACTTAAAATTTATTTCCTCAAATCTATTTGTAAGTTCTTGAAATTGATTTTCAATTTCTGACAACTTTAATAAATGTTTTGTTAAAACATCCTCAGAATTGTCATTTAAAATTGACGAGCTACCACTTTCATTATTTATTTCAATTGATCCTGAATAAACAGCTTTTTCAAGAGTTTTGATATTTTTTTGTATCAACTCAAGAGTTTCATAAATATTATGATTGTCTGCAAAGGCACATTGATTAATTATAAAATTAAATATTATAAATAACTTAACTGTAAATAGTTTTTTAAAAATCATTTAGAATTAGTTATGTTTATAATAATGGCAAAAAAAAGACCCCTTAATTTTATGAATTAAGGGGTCTTTAAATTTAGAAATATTAATTAATTTGCCTTAACTGTAACTGATCTTCTGTTTTTTGACCAAGCTAATGGATTAGATCCAGAATCTACAGGTCTTTCTTTACCATAACTCAAAACAGAAATTCTGTCTGAAGAAATACCATAAGTCATTAGATAATCTTTAGCTGCATTTGCTCTTCGCTCACCTAAAGCTAAGTTATATTCTCTAGTGCCTCTCTCGTCGGCATGTCCTTCTAACACAATTGTTATATCTGAATTTTTTCTCAACCAAGCAGCTTGTTTTCTTAATGTCTCTCTAGAAGCTGTTGTAAGAACTGACTCGTTTGTTGCAAAGAAAACTCTATCTGGAACACCTGAAGCTAAATACTCTACAGTATCTGTTCCAGTGTAAACATCACTTTGCATTTGACTTGTTGAAACTTTTTTTGTTGCACATGCGCTTAATGCAAAACATGCTATAACAACTAAAAGTGTATTTTTTAAAATTTTGTTTATTTTCATTATTGCTCCTTGATCAATATTTCTAATACTTAGTATATTCACACCTAGTTAGAGGTTTCAAGTTAAAAAATCAAGTGATTTAGCTCTAATTACTTAATAATGATGACCATGATGGGTCAGAGCCATCTGTTGGGGTTTTGACCATTCTTTCATTATAACCTGTAAGGTCAATAGACCATAGTTTAGCAGAAAAACCTTTGCCTTTTTCATCTGTCTTTGTTTCTCTGTAAAAAATTAAAACTCTTCCATTTGGTGACCAGGAAGGAGCCTCTTGATAAAAATTCTCAGTTAACAACCTCTCACCACTTCCATCTGTTCTCATAACACCCAATATAAAATTTACCTTTATGTAATTTAGTAAAAGCAATTAAATCACCCTCTAGGGGACCAAACCCGGTGTTCCATATATCCCCATTACCAAAAGAAATTCTTTTAACCTTGCTTCCATCACTTTTCATTACATAGATTTGTTGATAACCGCTTCTATCAGAATTAAAGCAAATATATTTTCCGTCAGGAGAATATGATGGAGATGTATCAATTGATGGATGATTAGTTATTTTTTCTACAATTCTATTTTCTAAGTCCATTGTATAAATATCTGATTTTCCATCCTTAGCAAAACTCATGATTATCTTTTTCCCATCAGGAGAAAACCTTGGTGCAAATGTCATTCCAGGAAAGTCACCAACTACTTCTTGCATGCCTGTCTCTATATCAAGCAAATATACCCTTGGTAAATTTCTAAAATAAGAAAGATATGTTACCATCTGACTAGTTGGGTTAAATCTTGGAGTTAAAACTAGTTCGTTACCAAGAGTTAAAAATTTATTATTAGCACCATCTTGATCCATTATAGCTAATTTTTTAATTCTTTTAGTTTTAGGTCCCTCTTCTGCAACATAAATGATTCTAGTATCAAAATAACCTTTCTCCCCAGTTAATCTTTCATAAACTTTATCTGAGATTATATGTCCAACTCTTCTCCAATTTGTAGGGACAGTAGTAAATGCAAGGGCCATCATTTCTTTACCTGCCAAAACATCCCACAACCTAAACTCTACTCTCAATTTATTATCGATATTGGTAACTTTGCCTGTTATTAATGCTTGAGCTTTTATTAAATTCCAGTCTTCAAATCTAGGTTTTAAATTTGCAATATCTGGTGCTTGAAGGAAAGCATCTCTACTTAAGGGATTAAACAATCCTGAAGTTTTTAAATTATTTTCGACAATAGAGGATATTTCTTCTCCAATATTTTTCTTATTTATTAAATTTTCAAAACTTTTTCTAGATTTTTCATCTATAGATAAAGGTGAAACAGCAACTGGTAGGGGGTTCAGATTTCCTCTTGTAATATCAACTTCAATTAACCCAAATGATTTTATGGGATAAATAAAAACCATTAATAATAATATTAAAAATTTATTTATATAATTTTTCATTTTTTAACCTTCTAACATTTCTCTAGCATCAAAATTTAATTGTAACTCTTTCCATCTTTCATATCCAGTGCTTGGTACTCTTAAAGGCTGACATAACTTGACCGCTCTAAGCGCACTTTCTGCTAAAACTTTATAAAATCCCTGTCCTGGTCTGTTCATTCTTGCATGATCTAAAATTTCTGACTTTATTACTGAACCATCTGGTTTCAATTCAAGTTTAATTCTTACTAATAGATTTTCATTGTAAGGTAAGCCTAGTGGAATACTCCAACAACCAAAGATTTGTGCTTTTAAAGCATCTTCTTCACTTAAAGATAAGCCTTTATTTTCAAAATTTTTAACTTGATCTTGAGTAACTTGATCAGTTTTATTAACCACAGTTGCCGTTTCCTCTTTAGATTTATCAATTAATGCGGCTATATTATTTGGATCAAATAATTCTTCTTTTTCAAACTCTGAAACCTGTTTGACTTCGTTATCAATTTTTTCTGGATTTTGAGTGTCATCTTTGACTTTTTCAACTTTTTTAACATTGTCTTCAGGCATTGGGACTGCGTCTGGTTTTTTCTTTTTAACCTTTTTAGGTGGTGCTTGTTCAGAAACTAACTTTTTTTCTTTTTCTTTTACTTCTTCAATAATCTTTTTAGCTTTAGGCGCAAAAGGAATATTAGTTTTTTCAGTAATTTGAATTAATTCTACAGAAACAATAGGAGGAAGATCAATTGGTTTTTTTGCTAGAAAAGGAAGACTCATCGCTGTTAAAATTATTACAAATACATGTAAAACAGAAGATAAAATAATACTTCTATTCACTTATTAACTACCTTTCTTTATATGGCTCTGAAATTAATGCTACTTTTGTAAAACCTGAACCTGAAAGAAGACCCATAATTTCTAGAACTCTTCCGTAATTAATTGTTTTATCTCCTCTAACATATATTCGAGTATCAGTTCTGTTTTTTGAGACTGCCAAAACTTTTGCAATAATTTTATCATATTCAACTTTAGACTCTTGTATAAAAATTTCTCCTTTTGAATTTATCGATAAAGTTAATGGTTCTTGTTCTTCAGGAAGTGAGTCAGCTGAACTTTCTGGTAAATCAACTTGTACTCCTACTGTTAATAAAGGAGCAGTCACCATAAAAATAATTAACAACACTAACATTACATCTACAAATGGAGTCACATTAATCTCGCTCATTGGTTCTTTTCCTGAACGATTAAATTTAAATGTCATTTGTTAATTAAATAATTGATAAAAATCTTTTCGAAAAACTTTCTAACTTTTGAGAATATTTTCTAGAGTCATTATTAAATCTATTATAAGCAATAACAGCAGGAATTGCTGCTAACAGGCCAAGTGCAGTTGCAAATAGTGCTTCAGCAATTCCAGGAGCAACGATTGCCAAACTTGTATTTCTTGAGATAGCTATTGATTGGAATGAATTCATGATTCCCCAAACTGTTCCAAACAATCCTATAAATGGTGCAGTAGATCCTACTGTTGCTAAAAAAGTAAACCCTTTTTCAATTTTAGACATTTGTTTTTCTATACCAACCTCAAGAATACCACCCATTTTCTCAACTAAATTAGTTTTTGATTTTGATTTTAACAACCCTTGCATAGACTCTTTAAATAAAGATGTCATTGGATCATCAACGTTTGAAGGTAAACTATTATAAAAAGTTTCAGCAGATTTTGATCTCCAGAACTTTTCCTCAAATTC
>JBJLDI010000027.1:0-7264 GCA_045567235.1 Candidatus Pelagibacter sp. | reverse complement strand
TTTCTTCCACATTTATACATTCGGCGGCTTGAAGGAAACTAACAAGTGGTTGAAGGAGAATGGTTATGTCTAAAGAATTTGACTATACTAAACTAAAACATGTTACTTCAGTTGATCAATCAGATCGTGAAGTGCCATATAATTTAAGACAAAGTGGTCCTACAAAAGTAGAAATGTTAATTTCAACAAGGGTAAGAAAATCACCTTATTGGCATTTATCAATGCAAGCTGGTTGCTGGAGAGCAACTGTTTACAATCGTATTTATCACCCAAGAGGTTATGTAAAACCAGAAGATGGTGGAGCAATGGTTGAGTATGATGCAATTGTAAATCATGTTACAATGTGGAACGTTGCTGTTGAAAGACAAATCAGAGTTAAAGGTCCAGACGCAGAAAAATTTACAGATTACGTAATAACAAGAGATGCAACAAAAATTTCTCCTATGAGAGCAAGGTATGTTATTTTATGTAATGCGTATGGTGGAGTTTTAAATGATCCAATTCTTTTAAGAATTTCTAAGGATGAATTTTGGTTTTCATTATCTGACTCTGACATTGGTATGTATCTTCAAGGTGTAAATGCTGATCAAAGATTTAATTGTACGGTTGAAGAAATAGATGCTTGTCCAGTACAAATTCAAGGTCCAAAATCAAAAGCTTTAATGAAAGATCTTTGTGGTGATCAGGTTGATTTTGATAATATGCCATTTTATGGTCTAGCAGAAGTTAAGGTCGGTGGAAGAAGTTGTGTTATTTCCCAATCAGGTTTTTCTGGCGAAGCTGGATATGAAATATATTTAAGAAATGCAACATTGTATGCTGAAGATATGTGGAATGCTGTTCTTGATGCAGGAAAAAAACATAATTTAATGGTAATTGCACCCGCTCACCATAGAAGAATTCAAGCAGGAATTCTTTCTTGGGGACAGGATATGGACCAACAACATAATCCATTTCAATGTAATTTAGGCTACCAAGTTTCACTTTCAGGTAAAGGTGAGTGGAACAAGAAAGCAGATTATGTTGGTAAAGCTGCTCTTGAAAAAATGAAAGATGAGGTTAAAGCTGGCAAGAAACCTTATAAGCTTCAATTAGTTGGTCTAGAATTGGGAGGAAAGCCAATTGAAGATTATGCTCCTGATTTTTGGTTAATCTCAAATGCGGATGGAGGAGACCCTGTAGGATTTGTTACATCTCCTTGGTATCATCCTGAGAAAAAAACTAATATTGCAATGGGTTATGTACCTTTTGATGGAACATTAAATGTGAATGGATTTCCAAAAGGTAAAGTTGGAACTAAATTTAAAGTTCATTTACCTGAAAAATATTCTGATAAAGCAGGTCAACCAGTTGATGCTGTGGTAGTGGATATTCCATTTAAAGAATCTTTCAACGCAAATACAAGGGAAGTTGTAAAGGGTTAAATTTATTTAAAAGGGGGAGTGATATGCTCCCCTTATAAAATGACAAAAAGTTTTCTAATAGCAGTTTGCATTATTATAGCAATTGCATTAATAGTTTTTCCAATAGTTGTTTCTTATAAAGAGCAAAAAAATGATAAAAAATAATGTTTGGTGAATTTTTAAATATAATATTTAAGTCAATTAAATTAGATAAAACGCTATATAGCGATAATAAAAATTTTGGTGAAGCTGCAATTTATTTTGCAGGATTAATAATGATACTTGATGGCATCGCTGGTGCTGTAGCGGCTAATACAATAATTAAAACAGCAGTTGCAATGTCAGGGCTTACCGCAATTTTAACTTGGTTAATTTGGGGAATGTTCATTTATGTTATCGGTGTAAAACTCTTTCCAGACAAACAAACAAAAGTTACATTTAAGAAAGTCTTAACCGCAGTTGGTTTCGCACATGCGCCTGGATTACTTCGTTTTTTTGCCGTTACACCTGAATTAATGATTCCAATTATTTTTTTAACTCAATTTTGGATTTTTGCAGCTTTAATAATTTCAACTAAACAAATTCTAAATCTAAAGTCTAATTTAAAATCATTTGGAATTGTTTTTTTATCATTTTTAATAATTGCTTTTTTATCATTGTCTTTTGTAATGAGTAGAATGAATGCTTTGCCAATTAACAATATCTAAATTGGATAAATTGTTTTTGAAACTCTGCACGATTTGCAAATTTTAAATCCTGTTAATATTAAATTTTGAGATACACTTTCATCTATTTTTTTACATTCATCGCAAATATCATTTAAGTCTTTAATATTTTCTTCTTTAAGAATTTTTTCAATTTCTTTAGTCATTATCAGTAAGCCCTGCTCCAGCAGCTCCCTGTTTTAAACTTTCTGTCTCATCAACAAATGTTTCTTCAGAAAGCTTATATAAACTTTTCCAATCTTGCTCAGTAAAATTATCTTTGTTTTCAATAATATTAATTTCAACATTGCTAGCAATTTCTGGACAATTTTTATCTAATAAATTGGAAGAAATATTAACATTGAGGTTTAATAAAAACTCAATTTTATCAAACTTTATATTAATTTTTTTACCAATTATTTCTGAACTTCTGCTTAAAAAAGGTAAAAGAAGAAGAGGAAAAGAAATTTTATTAAATGTAATTTTTTTAAACTTTTCAAGAGTTCTTATTTGATCGAGAAAATTTATTCCTAATATAATCGGACAGTATGGATATTTGTCAGATATATTATTTTCGATTATTAAATTTAAATTAGAAAATTTTTCTTTATTTTTTACACCATAATATTGATTCAATGTCTTTATGCCCTCGAGACCAAATAGTTCTAAAAGACGAATATTTTTTCCAATTTCTTCTGCTACGCCCCATGAATAACCTGCAGCCCTACTTGCTCGTTTAGAGGTTGTGTCAATTTCACTTAATGATTTCATTTTTTTTATTTAGGAATTATAAATCCATTGCTGATCAAAATTTTTTAACTCATTTGGAAGTGGCGCACCTTGAAACATACAAATTCTTAGCCATTTATCTGATCTCGGATCAAATTTTAAGGCACCAAAAAAAGACAATTTTAATCTTAACATATCAATTGGAATTACATTTTTACCAATTGTATTATCTTGGATTTCAGAATACGGAAATTTTTCAATAATAAATGCTCTTCTTACAACATGTCTTAGATCATTATTTTGAGCTAAGAACTTATCGATAGTTAAACTATTTTTTGAAACCATGAGTTGACTGTGAAGTTTTTTTATATCTCTTGCAATTGCCAATGGTTGTTCTAAATTTGAGCCAGTTTCCTCAAATCTATCAGCATACCTAGGTTCTTCTTTATTTTTTGAAATAAACCAAAAGTTTTTATTATTTTCTTTTTTTGTAAAATTAATTTTAAGTATATCTGGATACCTTTTTTCAATTATGTTTCTTAAATCCTCAACGTTACGATCTGTAGGAATAGTAAAATATTTATCTTCCTCTGAGCTCATCTGATTAACTAAAGGTTTGACTATGTAATCAAAAGGTTCAAGCATCATTGAAGCAATATACTCTATACATTCATCACAAGTTTTTTCTTCTATCCATAAATAAATTTCATTAAATGGATAATCTATTTCAAAATTAAATTTAGTTTCAATAAATTTCAAAAATTTTTGAACATCCTCTAAAAGAGAATTAATTTTTTTTTTTTGATATTCGCTCTCAGAATTCCAACTTGTAATATTCTTAATTGATTTTCTTAGACTATCTTTAAATACTTGAATTTCATTTGAGTTTATTTTTTTTATTTCTCTTATTTTTTTAAGTGCAATTTCTCTACTCATAATCCAATTATTTAATAGTGTAGGATGATTTACAATAAATGGTGCCATTCCTAGCCCTGTAGAATTACCAATACCTAATTTTTTACAAATTTTAGGATCAAGCTCCACTGCCGTTTTAGGATTTTTAGATTTTGAAACATGATTTACTTGATCAAAAGTAAATTGTCTTACTAAGTAAACTAACATCATCTCCAGTCTGAATGGACCATTAATTTCTTCTCTATTTTTAATTCTAAACCTGTCAGCTAAACCAAATTTACCAGATCCATAAACTGCTGTAGTTCTATAAAGATATCCTACTTTTTCTAAAAGATTTAAATCTGGTTGGTGGCCATTACTTAAACTTTCAACAACATGATTAAATACTCTTACTGACTTGTTGGCTCTTGAAAGAGTAAGCTCTTTATATGATAGTCTACCTACTTCTTGCTTAGGAACTTCATTTCTTAATCTTTCAATATCTTTTTTAGACGGAACTCCATCGTGTAAAGTAAATGCAGCATCCCATTTAGTTGCAATAACCCTATCAGATCTCTCCTCATCATCTATTTTATTTGCAAAACATACTAAGGAATAAATTCTATCTTTTTTTTTAAAAGAATATACTGCTGTGCCATATCCAAGTTCATCCAAACTAAATAAATCTCTTTTATATTCCCAATCTTTAAACTCATCTAAAAAACTTCTTAAAAAAGATAATTTTGATTGATGAAAGGATCCAAGTCTAGACAATTTCATTATAGTATTAGGGCTTCTTAATTGAACTTGCATTTAAATATTTTTATAAAAATTAAACCAGTTATTTCCAAGTATCCCATTAGTCTCATCCTCAGAAAATCCCACCTTTTTTAATCCATTTTCTAGGTTTTTAAAACCTCTGGCATCTGCAAACCATTCTGGTTGTTTTGGAAAGCCAGGTTTATTTTTTGATCCCTCGCCATAATTTTTACTTTTAGTCCATGTACCATTCCTCATCCATTCAACTACGCTATCCGGTTGCTCTAAACAAAGATCTGATCCAATTCCAATATTTTTTACATCCATGATTTCTGCAGTTCTTGCTGTCATTTCACAAAAACTTTCCAGTGTGCAATTGGTATTATTTTTTAAATGATGTGGGTATAAAGATAAACCCAACATTCCTCCACTTTCTCCTAAAGTCTTTATCAAATCATTAGATTTATTTCTTTTTGCAGCATGCCAAAAAATTGGGTTTGCATGTGTAATTGCAATAGGTTTTTCACTGAACTCAATTGCATCGAAAGTACTTTTTTCTGCTGAATGAGACATGTCGACAACTATTCCAACTCTATTCATTTCTTTTATGGCTTCCTTACCGAAATTGGTAACACCACTATCTATTTTTTCATAACACCCAGTTGCAAGTAAAGATTGGTTATTATATGTAAGTTGCATAAATCTACAACCAAGTTCATGTACCTTTTCAATTAAATTAACATTATCTTCGATAGGTGAACAATTCTGAAAGCCAAAAAAAATTGCAGTCTTATTTTCTTTATGTGCTTTTTCAATATCATTAAAATCTCTACCTAAAAAAATTAGGTCTGAATTTTCATTAAATAATTTTTCCCATTTCTTTATTTCTAAGAGCAGCTCGTCGTAATCTTCATGATAAACTATAGTCACATGGACTGCATCTAGATTGGCTTCTTTGTTAATCTCGAAAATTTTTCGTGACCACTTACAATATTGAAGGTTATCTATTCTAAAATTCATGTGTTGATTGAATAACCATATCAATATGTATTTTTAATTTCTATTAATTTTATTGATATTTTTAGTATATTTTGAAATAAAGTTTTACAATCATCATGAACAAAAATAAATCACTTAAAGTATCAATAGTAATGGGCAGTCAGTCCGATTACAAAATCATGAAATTATGCGAAAAAACTCTAAAAAATTTAGGGGTTTTGTTCGAAACAAAGATAATTTCTGCTCATAGAACACCTAAAAGAATGTATGAATACGCATCTAATATTGAAAAAAAGAATATAGGAGTCATTATTGCAGGCGCTGGTGGATCTGCACATTTACCAGGTATGATTGCGTCTTTAACTCCATTACCGGTGTTGGGTGTGCCTATTGAAAGTAAAAAATTAAAAGGATTGGACAGCTTGCTATCAATAGCTCAAATGCCTAAAGGAATACCAGTAGGCACTCTTGCAATTGGTGAAGATGGAGCAATTAATGCTGCTCTTTTAGCAGCATCAATTATTGGAAATAATAATTCAAAGGTTAAAAATAAACTAAAAAGTTGGAGATTATCTCAAACCAAATCTGTAAAAAAAAATCCTAAATAATGTCACAAATTACACTCGGTATACTTGGAGGTGGTCAACTAGGGAGTATGTTGTCAGTTGCTGCTAAAAAATTAAATATTAAAACAGTTATTTATTGTAATGACGAAGAGGCCCCAGCAAAAAATTTTTGCGATGATTTCATTTACGCAGAGTATGACGATAATGAGAAAATAAATGATTTTGCTAAAAAAGTGGATATCATTACTTATGAATTCGAAAACATTCCATTCGAAACTTTAAATGAATTGAATAAACTTAAAACTGTTTTGCCTAAACCATCTGTAAACAGATTAATTCAACATCGATTAGCCGAAAAAGATTTTATAAATAAGCTTAATATAAGAACTACAAGATATGTACATATTGAAAGTAAAGAAGATCTATTACCTTTAGGAGATTTTTTACCTGGCATATTAAAAACTACTACGATGGGATATGATGGAAAAGGACAATATCCAATTAAAAATATTGAAGAAATTTCGTCTTTAAATATCAATTTTGATAATGAGTATATTTTAGAAAAATTAGTAAAATTAAAAAAAGAAATTTCAATAATTGTTACTCGATTTAAAAACAATAAGTATGAGATTTATGAACCAGTTGAAAATACTCATGAAAATCAAATTTTAAAGCACTCAAAAATACCAGCTGAGATTAGTAAAAAAATTTTTGATCAATCTAAGGAATGGGCGATCCTCATCGCAGAAGAATTGAAATATATTGGAACACTATGTATTGAATTTTTTATAGATCGAAATGATAATCTTTATGTGAATGAGATTGCTCCAAGGGTACACAATTCGGGTCACCTAACAATTAATGCATATAATGTTAGTCAGTTCGAAAATCATGTTAGGGCTGTATGTTCTTTAGAACAAGTTCCTATTAAAAAATTATCAAATGCAAAAATGATAAACCTCATAGGAAATCAAATTATTCCATATAGAGAGGGCTTAAAATTAAAAGATAATCAATTTTTTTTTGATTATCTAAAAAAAGATATTAAAGAAAAAAGAAAAATGGGTCATTTAACAACTTTAGAATAAATGCTTAAATCAATAGAAGGTAATTTTGATCATCCTAAAGTTAATCAACTATTAGAAAAACATTTCATAGAGTTGAGAGCTGCTTCACCAGAGGGTAGTGCCCATGTATTGGATATTCCTGG
>JBJLDI010000026.1:0-7380 GCA_045567235.1 Candidatus Pelagibacter sp. | reverse complement strand
ATTTTGCATAGAAATTATTTTTAATTAATGTTTCGGCTATTTCTACTGAGTTCAAAGCTGCCCCTCGAAGTAAATTATCTGAAACAATCCATAAATTTAATCCATTTTTTATGGTCTTGTCTTCTCTTATTCTTGAAATAAAAGTTTCATCTCTACCTTCTGCCTCAAGAGGAGTTGAATATCCACCATCTGATCTGTCATCAATAACTTTGCAACCTTCGAAATTATCTAAAGCTTCTCTAACTTTTTCTAATGAAAAAGATTTTTCGAATTGAATATTTACTGACTCGGAATGAGAAACAGATATAGGTAATCTTACACAAGTTGCTGTTAAGTCTATTTTATTATCTAAAATTTTTTTTGTCTCATTTTTCATTTTGATCTCTTCTTTTGTATATCCATCATCTGAAAATATATCTATGTGTGGAATTGCATTAAAAGCTATTTGTTTTGTAAAGTTTTTAGATTTAATTTCTTTTCCATCCAATGCCAATTTAGTCTGTTCAATTAACTCGTCCATAGGTGCTTTACCACCTCCTGAAACAGATTGATAAGTTGATACAACTATTCTTTTGATGGTATACAAATCATGTAAAGGTTTAAGAGCAATGACTAATTGTGCAGTTGAACAATTTGGATTTGCTATAATATTTTTTTTAATCTTTTTCATATACTCAGGGTTAACTTGTGGTACTATTAGAGGAACATCTGGATCCATTCTGTAGTAACTTGAATTATCTATAACAACACAACTTTTTGCAGCCTTTTCAGCAAATTTTTGAGAAATTTTTCCCCCGGCTGCAAAAAAAGCAATTTTTACTTTTGAAAAATCAAAGTTTTCTAAATCATTGACTTCATAATTCTCATTTCTAAAAGTAATTTTTTTCCCAACACTTTTTGATGATGCAACTAAATAAAGATTGTCTATAGATAGATCTTTTTTTTCAAGTACTTCTAATGTTTTTCTGCCAACATTTCCTGTGGCTCCTACAATTGCTATATTCATGATAACTTTTTATTTTTATACTAAATGAATGGTAAATCGCAAACTGTTCCTACAAATATTTTATCATCAATATCTATCTTAAACTGGGTTTTATTATCCCAATAAGGTTTATTAATCATAGCGATACCAATAACTTTTTTAAAAGTTGGAGAATAAGTTGCTGATCTGACATAACCTACAATATCGTTGTTATCATCCAGAAGTGTTTTTTCACAATACATATCAATTTTGTTATGATCAATTTGGACACCCATCAATTTTCTAGTAATCCCATCTTGCTTTATTTTCTTTAATTTTTCTTTACCTAAAAAATTTATCTCACTATCCAAATTCACAAACTTATCAAAATTTGCTTCGAAAGGGTTATCTCTGTTATCAAAATCGTTACCAAAAGATAAAAGTGCAGACTCTATTCGCTCTATAAGATTTGGACACCCTGCTTTAACATTAAATTCAGCTCCGTATTCAAATAAGTAATCATACAAGTCTTGGCCAGCTAAATTATCTTCAACATAAACCTCGAAACCACTTTGTTTTGACCAACCTGATCTAGCAATAAAATATTTTTTTTCTTTGAATGTATAGTATTTAAAATTAAAAAATTTTAACTCTCTAATTTCATCTCCAAATAATTTTGCCATTAAATCATCAGAACGTGGGCCTTGTACTGCTAGTATGTTTACATTTGGCTCATGGATTTTAACATCAAATTTATTTCCTGCTGCAAGGCCTTTAGCAAAGAAAATTACATCTGAGTCGGCAATCGATAACCACCATTTATCTTCAGCTAATTTATTAATGATTGGATCGTTAACTAAAAAACCTTGATCGTCTATTAGTGGAGCATAATAGCATTTACCAACTTTTGATTTTGATAAATCTCTACATGTCATTAATTGAACTAATTTTGCTGAGTCTTTTCCAGAAATTTCAACTTGTCTTTCTGCAGCAACATCCCAAACTTGTACAAATTTTTTAAGGTGTTCATAGTCTGCCTCTAAAGACTTAAATGATGCTGGAAGCAACATATGGTTATAAACCGTGTAACTACTCACGCCATGAGCCTCTATCCTGTCAGTGTAGGGGGTGCTTCTCAATCTTCTTGATTTTACAATAGGAAAGTTTTTCATTTTTTTAAAAATTCTAAGACCTTCTCTCTCATTTCAAATGCTTTTTCAATCATAATCATATGCCCGCTACCATTAATTATGTGAGTTATAGAATTTTTCACTAGGTCTGAAAATTTTTTTCCAGCTTCCAAATGAACCATCTTATCTAATTCTCCTAATATCAGCAAAGTTGGGCAGCTAATTGCTTTAGCAGCCTCAAGACCATTTTTATAATTATTACATGCTATGAGGTCGATTGCTAAAATCTCACTTATATCTCTGGGTGATTGGATTATTTTTTCTACTGGGTTTCCACCAATAAATTTTTTTGAACCTTCATAGCCCCATTTCATCATTAATTTGACAGCATCAGAGTCTCCATCTAGCGCTAAATCAATTAAATCTTTATTAACAGGCATTCGATAAGAGCTTCCAACAAATACTATTTTTTTTAATCTGTCTTTATATTTAAATGAATATTCAAGTGCTTCTAGACAGCCTTGTGAATGACCAACAAGAATAATATTTTTTAATTTTAATTCTTCAAAAACTTTTTCTAACCAATCTGCAATTTTTTCAATACTATCTAAACACGGACCTTCAGAATTTCCGTGTCCAGGTAAATCAATTGATAAAACATTGAAATTTTTATTTGAAAAAAATTGTTCTGTGAGAGACCAGACGATATGTGATAAGCCACTTCCATGCAAAAATACTATGGTATCTTTAGAATTTTCTATGCTTTGCCCAGCATCAGAAGCATGAACACTTTTATTTTGTATAGTTATTATCAATCAATTACCTAAAATTTTTTTCTGAGCTCAAATTTTTGAATTTTACCTGTAGAAGTTTTTGGTAATTCACAGAAAATAACCTGTTTAGGAACCTTAAAACCAGCCAAAGTTTCTTTGCAAAAGGTTATTAATTCTATCTCTGTAGTAGGTTTGTCTTTAACCATTTCAATAAATGCACAAGGAACTTCTCCCCACTTTTCATCAGGTTTAGCTACTACAGCGGCAATAGACACTGAGGGATGTTTGCTTAAAGTGTTTTCTATTTCGATTGATGAAATATTTTCTCCACCAGAAATAATTATATCTTTTGATCTATCTTGTATTTTAACATATCCATCTGGATGCATTACTGCTAGGTCTCCTGAATGAAACCATCCACCAGCCATAGCCTTGTCAGTTGCAGCCTTATCTTTAAAATAACCTTTCATTACTACGTTTCCTCTCAGCATAATTTCACCAATTGTTTTGCCATCTTTTGGAACTTCTTTCATGGTTTCAGGATCCATAATTGCTGCTCCTTCAAGGTTAGGATATCGAACTCCTTGTCTTGCTTTAATTTCATTTTGTTTTTCTTCATCAAATTCATTCCAATCATCATTCCAAGCACACTGTGTGACATGACCATAGGTTTCTGTTAAACCATAAACATGCATCACCTCAAAACCAAGTTCCTTCATTTTTTTGAAAATTATACTTGGAGGTGGAGCACCTGCAGTAAGCACATGAACTTTATTTTTTAATTTTTTTCGGTCACTTTCAGGAGCACCTGTTATCATATTTAATACAATCGGAGCTCCACCGAAATGAGTAATGTCATGCTTATCTATCAACTCAAAAATCTTTTTGACATCTATGTTTCTTAAACAAATAGTTCTTCCATTCAACATTGGAACTGTCCATGGGTAACACCAACCATTACAGTGAAACATTGGAACAACTGTTAAAAAATTTAATCTATTAGGCATATTCCAAGCAACAGCACTTCCAGTTGACATTAAATAAGAGCCTCTATGATGATAAACGACACCTTTAGGATTTCCAGTTGTACCTGAAGTATAACTTAAAGATATAGCTTGCCACTCATCTTCTGGTATTTTCCAAATATAATTATCATCACCTGTATTAAGAAAGTTTTCATATTCTAAATCACCAATTTTTTCTAATTTTGACTGATCAGCAAATTTATCGTGAATATCAATAATCGTTATTTTTTTTTCTAATTTGCTCAAAGCTTTTTTCACTTCTACATGAAGCTGTCTATCAACTACCAATACTTTTGCATCGCTATGATTCAGAATGTAAGAAATAGTATTTGCATCTAATCTAATATTAATTGTATTTAATACAGCACCTGTCATTGGGACGGAATAATGAGCCTCAAAAATTTCAGGGGTGTTAAAAGCTAAAAATGAAACAGTATCGCCTTTTTTAATACCAATTTTTTCTAACGCACTAGCAAATTTAGTGGCTCTTTTATAGACTTCATTCCAAGTATATTTTCTATCCTCATAAACTATTGCCTCATAATTTGGGTAAACTTCTTTCGCTCTTTCTAAGAAAGATAAAGGTGTTAAAGGAATATAATTTGCTGCATTTTTATCTAAATTTGTATCGTAATGACTCATCTTAATTAAATTTAAAATTCATTATGTTTGAGCTTCCAGAAATCGCAGATTTGTAATGTTGCTCAGCTCTCGGTAGAACTTTATCAAAATAAAATTTTGCAGTATTTATTTTATCATCATAAAAATTTTTGTTTTCATTGTAATCTTTAAAACTTACATCAAGGACCTTAATCCAAGCATAAGCTACAGAGACAAAACCAAGAGTTTTCAGATAGTCATTTGCAGCAGCACTAACATCGTCTTTATCAGTTTTCGTTTTTTCATTTATCCATTTACTAAACTTGGTCAAAATATCCAAATAATACTTAAATTCCTGTGTAAATGGCTTAATCTTTTCGTTATCTAAATCAGTTTCGGATTTTATTAAATCTATAAATTTATTAATTATATCGCCATTTTTATTAGATAATTTTCTAAAAACTAAATCTGCAGCTTGTACAGAATTTGTACCTTCATATATTGGGGTTATTCTATTATCTCTATACAACTGTTCAATTCCTTGATCTTTTGTATATCCATAACCTCCATGAATTTGCATTGCATCATTTGTAATTTCCATACCTAAATCAGTAAACAATGATTTTACCACTGGAGTCATTAACGAAACAAAGTCTGATGCTTCCTGACGTACTTTTTCATCTTGGTGATTTAAACTAACTTCAGTTTGTTGTGATAACCAAAAACATAAAGCTCTCTCACCCTCAATAATTGATTTCATGTTTAATAAAGATCTTCTTATGTCAGCATGTTCAATTATAAAATCAGCACCATTAGTTGATTTAGTTTTATTTGTTTTACCTTGTTTTCTCTCTTTTGCATAAGCAAGTGAATTTTGATAGGCGATTTCTGAAATTCCTAAACCTTGAATTCCGACAACTATTCTTTCAAGATTCATCATTGTAAACATTGCGTTTAAACCTTTATCTTTTTTACCAATCATATAACCAGTGGCTTCATCAAAGTTTAATACACATGTTGCAGAACCTTTTATACCCATTTTGCTTTCAATAGATCCTGTTGATATCCCATTTCTTGGTCCAATACTGCCGTCATCATTAACTGTAAATTTAGGAACTAAAAATAAACTTATGCCTTTTGTGCCCGCTGGAGAGTCTGTTGCCCTAGCAATTACTAAATGAATAATATTTTCCGTCAAATCATGATCCCCTGATGTTATAAATATTTTCTGACCACTAATTTTATACGTTCCATCATTTTGTTTTTTTGCTTTTGTTTTTAAAAGTCCTAAATCTGTCCCACAAACTGGCTCTGTTAAACACATAGTGCCACTCCATTTACCTTCGACTATCTTTGGTAAATATTTTTCTTTTAGTTCATCTGATGCATGATGATTAATACAATTATAAGCACCTATGCTTAGTTCACTATAAAGTTTAAATGATAAACTTGCTGAAGATAACATTTCATCAAAGAATGCACTTACTGTTTTTGGCATACCTTGCCCACCATATTTAGGATCACAAGATAAAGAAGTCCACCCATCCTCAATATATTTTTTATATGCCTCTTTATATCCTGGAGGAGTTCTGACTACTCCATTTTCTAAAACTGCTGGATTTTCATCTCCTGCTTTTGCAAGCGGCAGAATTAAGTTTTGATTTATTTTTGCAGCCTCTTCTAAAATATCTTTAACTAAATCTGAACTAACCTCTTTGTACTTTTCTAATTCATTATATTTCTTGTTGTCTCTTAATTTTTCAAAAAGAAACATCATATCTTCTACAGGTGCAGTATAGCTTGGCATAAAAATAGTTTAGAATAATTGATAGATTATTGCAATTTTGAAATTATCGCATCACCCATTTGTGAGGTAGATACTTCTTTCATTCCATCAGATAGAATGTCTTTTGTTCTAAAGCCATCATTAAGAACATCTTGTACAGCTTTTTCCAAATCCTCCGCTTCTTTATCAAGATCTAACGAATATCTTAAAGCCATAGCAAAACTTAATATACTAGCAATAGGGTTTGCAATTCCTTTACCGGCTATGTCTGGAGCCGATCCATGAATAGGTTCATACATTGCTCTCATTTCACCATCTTTGTTTTTTGCTCCTAAAGATGCTGAGGGTAAAAGGCCCAAAGATCCTGTAAGCATTGAAGCCTGGTCCGATAACATATCCCCAAACAAGTTGTCTGTTACGATAACATCAAATTGTTTTGGGTTTCTTAACAATTGCATGGAGCAATTATCAGCAAGCATATGACTTAACTCTACATCTTTATATTCTTTATCATGCAATGTCTGAACTTCTTCTCTCCAAAGTTGTCCTGCTTCCATTACATTTGATTTTTCACATGAAGTAACTTTATTTGACCTTTTCTTTGCTAATTCAAAAGCAATTTTAGCTACTCTAATTATTTCACTACTTGTATATGTATGAGTATTAATTCCTTTACGTTCTCCATTTTCAATTGGTTTAATACCTCTTGGTTCTCCAAAATATATTCCACCAGTAAGTTCTCTTACAATCATAATATCCAAACCCGAAACAATTTCTGGCTTAAGTGTTGATGCATCAACTAATTGTTTAAAACATATTGCTGGTCGTAAATTTGCAAAAAGTTTTAACTCTTTTCTAAGTTTTAATAATGCTCTTTCAGGTTTTTTTGAAAATTCTATGTTGTCCCATTTAGGACCACCAACTGCGCCCAACATTATGACTGCACTCTCTAGTGCTTTATAAAAAACTTCATCAGTTATTGGTGTTCCATGTTTGTCATATGAAGAACCCCCAACAAGATCCTCATCAATTTCAAAATCTAGAGACTTTTTATTGTTAAACCAATTAATTATTTTTTTTACTTCCCCAATTACTTCTGGGC